>JAEYHP010000033.1 GCA_023409435.1 Bacillota bacterium
GCGCGCATTCGTCAAAGCACATGGCGATATCGGCGCCCAGCGCCTGCTCGATTTCCATGACGGATTCGGGCGTAAAGAAGTGACGGCTGCCGTTGATGTGGGAGCGAAACTCCACGCCATCCTCCAAAATGCGGGTATTGTCCCCGAGGCTGAATACTTGAAAGCCGCCGCTGTCCGTCAAGATCGGCCGGTCCCAGCCCATAAAGGCGTGCAGGCCGCCCGCCTCGCGCACCAGCTCATGGCCGGGGCGAAGGTAAAGATGATAGGTGTTGGAAAGTATGATGCGCGCGCCGATCTCTTTGAGATCGCGCGGGGTCATGGCCTTTACGGTGGCCTGCGTGCCCACGGGCATGAAGCAGGGCGTCTCGATATCGCCGTGCGGCGTATGGAGTACGCCAAGCCGTGCGCCGGATTGCTTGCAGGTATGCGTTACTTCATATGAAAAATACTGCATGGTGCTCCTTATACGATCAGCATCGCGTCACCGAAACTGAAAAAGCGATACCGTTCTTCTACCGCGTGGCGGTAAGCGCTGAGCATGCCCTCGCGCGTTGCGAACGCGCTCACCAGCATCAAAAGAGTGGACTCGGGCAGGTGGAAGTTCGTAATGAGCGCGTCGATTGCGCGAAACCGATACCCGGGCGTAATGAAAATGTCCGTCCAGCCCGTCCCGGCGTGGACAGTCCCCTGCTCGTCCGTTACGCTTTCGAGCGTCCGGCAGGAAGTGGTGCCCACGGCAACCACCCTGCCGCCGTTTGCACGGGCACGATTGATGGCGCTTGCCGCAGCCTCCGTTACCTCGTAATACTCGGCATGCATGTGGTGCTCTTCCACCGTAATCGCTGAAACCGGGCGGAATGTACCCAGGCCCACGTGCAGCAGCACGTCCACGATTTCAATACCTTTTTCCCGAAGTTCATCCAGCAGGACGTTCGTAAAATGCAATCCCGCCGTAGGGGCCGCGGCCGATCCGCACTCACGGGCATAGACGGTCTGGTAGCGCTCTTTATCCGCAAGCTTTTCTGTGATGTACGGCGGGAGCGGCATTTGTCCCGCGCGTTCGAGCACCTCTTCGAACACGCCTGTATAGTGGAGCTCGATGAGGCGCCCTCCATCCGGCGTGCTTTCAAGCACTGTGGCGCTCAATTCATCGGTAATTTGAAATGTCAGACCGGTTTTTGCGCGCCGCCCGGGTTTCACTAGGCACTCCCAGACGTCACCATGTAAGCGCTTTAATAGCAAAAACTCCATCCGGCCGCCGGTATCCTCCCGCGTGCCATACAGCCTTGCGGGGATGACGCGTGTGGTATTGCGCACCAATACGTCGCTGGGCTTTAAATATTGAGGCAACGCGGAAAACACGGTGTCCGTCAGGGCGGCGTTTTCTTTCCTGTATATGAGCAGGCGGGAAGCGGCGCGGTCCGCCGTTGGCGTCTGCGCAATCAGCTCCTGCGGAAGCTCATAAAAAAAGTCGCTGGTCTGCAAAAATGGTCCTTCTTTCCTTTGATTGGCGCTTAGTCCATATCAAATCCACTTTATTATAGGGGAAAGCGCTCGTTTTCGCAACCTTGCCCGCCCACGGCGCCGCAAAAAAATGCCGATAACATCGGCATTTCTACTGTGACGATCAGATTTTGCGGGCATTACGGCAGCTTAGCGTTGGCGTGGATTTCTGTTGGCAGAGAGGATGCACAAGGTATATAATTCCCTATGGGGCCCACGTTATGGCGCATACCCAAAAGCTGAATGGATGACAATCAACTCAGCATGCCTTCCATATAGGAAAGCACCTTTTCTTTCTGGATGTGATTCAGCTTACGAAAAGCCCCAATGACCGCTACTTCATCATTGTTCAAATTTGAAGCTTTCATCGGCTTCCGTATGTCGGATAAACCCATAATATAATCCATACTTGCATGAAATATCTCGGACATTTTCATCAACGTTCTCACACTGGCAAGATGCTTGCCGGTTTCATAAGCGCTTACCGTTTCCTGCGTTACCTCCAACTCCAAGCTCAGCCGCAACTGGGTCATTCCCTTTGCTTCTCTTAGTTCCCGAATTCTATTGCCTTCCATTTCACCACCCCGCCTTCAGAATACAGCTTTTACTTGTATTTTTCAGAGGTTATAACTATAATGTTCAGTATAATAAGCTATAAACTGTAAGACATTCTTCATTTTGATAATATGAAGGGAGATTTTGATCCTTATGTATTCTAAAAAAAATTATTATGACGAACGCGGGCGCTTAATCCTGGCAAAAGATATGCGTTTGACTGAAACGGTTCAGAAGAAATTATCCAAATTCCATATCGTGGATGAAAGCGGGTGTTATGCGAGTGCGCAAGTGGAGGATATATTGCAAACAAATATTCCTGTAAATCTTCATTGCTTTGACAGCGCATTGTTTGACCTTCCGGCCGATATTGTCAACCGCGTGCTGTTTGAATCGAGATCTGAACCCTGGGGAATGGTTATACGTGCGCTCTTTCACCATATTGACTGGATATACACGCACTCCATCAATGTCTCGTTGATTTCGTTGATGATCGCCGTCCAACTTGGGTACGCGCAGCCGGAGCTATATGAAATTGCGTTAGGCGCTATGCTGCATGACGTAGGGAAATTGCTGATACCAAAGTCGATCATATATAAAAAGGATGCGCTTACCGACCAGGAAAGGGCATTGATTCAGCAGCACTGCGCTTTGGGCATGGAAATGATTGCGGAATATAACATTCCCAAAGCGTCCGGCCTTGTGATCCAGCAGCACCATGAACGCAATGATGGCAGCGGCTACCCATTCCGTCTTACGGAAACGGAAATTCATCCATATGCAAAAATTGTGATGACCGCCGATGTTTTTGACGCAGCCTCCTCCTTCCGGCCATACCGGCCGTCAAAAGACCCCAACGAAGTGATGCGCATATTAAAGGAGCCTGATACTCTGTTTTCCCAAGACTTAGTAAGTATTCTGGAAAATTTGACAAAATCGCATGACAGGATACGAAGCTAGACGGAAGGAAGCTTCGTTTTTTTATATGAATGCAAGACATTCTTGACGGGATATTCAAATACTCTCGCGGTTTCTAACGATCAGGTTTATCTTGCTTTTAAAAGGGGAAACGCCTTGACTGGCGTTTCCCCTCATGCATTGGCTGATAGACGATGCGCCTGGAGGCATAGCTCAAGGACTTATTCCGCCGCTTCTTCCTCCTGCGCCACCGTCGCCTGCGACCCCGCCGGTTTCTGCACGCCGTTGACGTCTATCATGGTTTCCCCGGGCAGCAGCAGCTCGCTTACGGTCACAAACTCATATCCCTGCTCCTTTGCCGCCGCAATCAGCTGGGGCAGATACTCTTCGATGTTGTACCCGTTGTTGTGGCAGAGTATAATTGCCCCGGCATGCAGCTTGGGTATGACGGAATCGAGTATCGTCTGTGTGTTGCGGTCCTTCCAGTCTATTGTATCGATGTCCCACTGCACCGGCGTGTAGCCCATGGTTTCCGTTGTATTGATGACCAGATCATTGTATTCGCCAAAAGGCGCGCGGAATGTCTTGCAGCGCTGGCCGGTCAGCTTTTCCATTTTATCGTCAAGCGCGGTCAATTCCTTTTGTATCTTCGTAGCGTCGATCCTGCTCATATGCGGATGCGTATCCGTATGGTTGCCAAGCTCATGCCCCTTTGCGAATATGGTCTTGACATGCTCCGGATATTTATCCACCCAGAAGCCGCACAGATAGAAGGTAGCTTTGATGCCCGCCTGATCGAGCTGCTCTAAAATAAAGGGCGTTTTATCGTCCTCCCAGGCGGCGTCGATTGTCAGGGCGATCTTCTTATCGTCCCTGCTCACACTGTAAACCGGAAGTTCCTTGTGCTTGCCGGCAAGCACCTCCAGTTCGTAGTCATTCCCCTGCATGATGGCATATGTCTGGCTGGTTTCCCCATTCTCTCCGGTTGAAACAAGCACGATAATGCCTGCCGCTATCAAAATAAGGGCTGCGGCGGCTATCAGAAGTGTTCTTTTGGTAACAACAAAAACGCGCACGGTCTACGCCTCCTCGCATTTACTCTTAGAGTAATCTATGCGGGTGATTGGCCGGTTCATGCGCTTGTTATGCGTATTCCTTTGCGTATATGCAGGAAAAATCGTCAAATTTACAGCCATACAGGAAAACGCCGCGACCTTTATAGATCGCGGCGTCGTTAAAGCTTATTATGGTCGTTTATGGTTTTGAAGTAGGCGAAGGCGCGGGTGTTGCCGCGGGCCACTTGAGCTTAAACTGCACCGTGACTTCTGCGTTCACGGTGAGCTGCCCGGCCTGGACGGGGGTGGTAACATCCCCATCGGTCTTAGCCGGCATCAATATCTCATCCATATCCGTCGTGTAGCTGGCTCCTTCCTGTATGGTCATGGGGCCGTCAAGATCGGCGCCCGCAGCCTCCGCCATGATAGCGGCTTTTGCGTTCGCATCCGCCACGGCGTCCGCAAGCGCCTGCTGGTAGGCCGCCGTTTCATCCAGCAGCTCAAAATTAATACTTGTTACCTCGTTTGCGCCAGCCTGCGTCGCCGCTGCAACGAGCTCGCCCGTTTTTTTAACGTCCCGCAGCTTGACTGTAATGCTGTTGGTCGCGCTGTAGCCCGTGATTTCCTGCGTATTCTTGGGGTTATCCATGATGGGATATACGGTGATTTCCTGGGTCTGGATATCCTTTTCGGCAACCGCAAGGCCTTTTACCGCGGTGATTACGGCGTCCATCAGCACGCTGTTTTGAGTTTGCGCCTCTTCAGCGGTCTTCGCCTGCACATACACGGAAAGCCGTATGGTGGCAATATCCGGCTGCACGTCCACTTTTCCCTTGCCTGTGACGCTCAGCAAACGTTCCTCCGGCTGGACGGGCTGCTGGATGATGATCTGCTGGGGCTCCTTGTCCTGTTGCTGCACCGTTTGGTTGATCTCCTCCGGCGATTTGCAGGACACGGCGGCAACGACCAGGACGCACAACAACGCGCAAGCAATCGCTTTTTTCATAGTTCTTCCTTTCTTCATAAAAAGAAAGCGGCAAAGTACCGCTTTTTGAGTGCTGTCAATCTTCCTCTTCGGCTTCGGGCAGTATGGCGTTGTGGAACACATCCTGCACGTCCTCATTGTCGTCCAGCCATTCCAGGAAGCGCTCCACCTTCTGCACAGCCTCCTCGTCGGAAACATTGGCGGTGTTCTGCGGGATCATATCAATTTCAGCGGAAATAAAGGTATATCCTGCGGCTTCGAGCGCCTCGCGTACGCGGGAAAAATCCGCGGGATCGGTATATACCTCGAATGCGTCGTCCTGGGGAACAAAATCCTCCGCGCCTGCGTCAAGCGCTGCCATCATTACTTCGTCCTCATTCAAAAGCGCGCTGCGTTCGATGACGATGACGCCCTTCTTGGTAAACATCCAGGATACGCAGCCCGTAGCGCCAAGGTTGCCGCCGCTTTTATCGAATATGTGGCGCATTTCCGCCGCGGTGCGGTTGCGGTTGTCCGTAACGATGTCCACGATCACGGCGATGCCGCCGGGGCCGTAACCTTCGTAGGTGCCCTCTTCATAATTCACGCTGCCCATCTCGCCCGACGCTTTTTTGAGAGAGCGGGCAATGTTATCATTGGGCATGTTGTTTGCCTTGGCTTTTGCGATGACGTCACGGAGCCTGGAGTTGTTTGCGGGGTCCGCCCCGCCCTCTTTTACAGCGATGGCGATTTCACGGCCGATCTTGGTGAATATCTTACCGCGCTGTGAGTCGGTTTTTTCCTTTTTATTTTTGATGTTTGCCCATTTGGAATGGCCGGACATAAGAATACCTCCATGTTCCTTTTCTTTAACTGTTGTGTATTATACCATAGAAGCGAAGCGGATATGGTATAATGCGCGCATGTGCGCTTTGCCCGCAGGGCAAAAATCGCACGCGCATAAAAATAAGCCGTATAATAGCCGCTTTGCGGTTATTATACCATTTGTCCGGGGTCTTGTACAGCGCGCCCTAAATCCAAAAGCTCAAGATAACGGGTGCGAATGGATTTCATATCTTCCCAGGCTTCCTTTTTCTTTTCCGGATCTCTAAGAAGGGCGGCGGGATGATAGGTCGGCAGGATCCATACGCCCTTTTTTTCTTTCCATATGCCCCGCTCCCTCGTGATACGGACGTCGCGGTCATAGATATACCTTGCCGCAGTGGCGCCCAGGCAAACAATGATTTTCGGCTTGATAAGCCCGGTTTGCGCGCGCAGATACGGCAGGCAGGCAAGCGCCTCCTCTTCGAGAGGCACCCGGTTTTGCGGCGGGCGGCATTTTACAATATTGGCAATATAGACTTTTGTCCGGTCCAGTTCGATTGCGGCGAGCATTTTATCCAACAGTTGCCCAGCAGGGCCGACAAACGGGCGCCCCTGTATATCTTCTTCCCGCCCGGGGCCTTCCCCCACGAACAGGATTTCGGCGTTCTCGTTGCCCTCGCCAAAAACGGTATGCATGCGCGTGCCAGAGAGGGTGCATCCCTCGCAAGCAGCAACCTGCGCCTTTAATGTTTGCCAATGGAGCAGCATGGTTGTCCCTCTTTTTTAAGACGTGTGAAACGGTTTTAGGGTTGCGTATACTTAGGTAATCCCTGATTAAGTCGGGCATATCGTCATATCGGTTCTTTTCTCGCCCGGCGTCGTTGAAAATGCTCGCAATAGCGCTGCTATTACTGCGCTTTTCGCCTAGCTAGGCAAAAAAATCCCTCGCCGTGCCGACAACCCTCCCTTTAATCAGTGCTTACTTAAAAATCAAAAACCGTGACGCGGCCGCTTTCCAAATCGTATTTTGCGCCTACCACGAAGAACTCCCCGGCTTCGAGCGGCTCCTGAAGCGCCGCGCTGTTGCGCACGCGCTGTACGCAGGACTTGATAGCCTTATACTCTTCCTCGTCGTCATCTTTGCGGAAGCGCTCCCAAAATCCTTCGTCCTCTTCCGGGTCTCCTTCGCGGGTCTCATGGGCCAATATCATGCAAAGCGGAACCTGAAGTTTTTCCGCCGCGAATTCGATGGCGTCCAAAGCCGCCCGGTCGATTTCGAGTTCCGGCATGCGCAGCACATACAATGCGCCGATACCGGTATCAAATATCAGCTCCGGCGGCAGGTAAGAGTCCGAAGGGGAAACGATGACGGCGATAGGATGCTGTCCTTCCTCTACAAGCAGGCGGCGCTGTTCGTCAAAATTGTGGCAGACGTTGCATTCGTCATTGACAAAACGCTCGTTGCCCGACATCAGAATATCCAGTGATTTTTCCCATGACCCCATGTTTGACCATCCTCGCTTGATGTCACATTTATAGATTGACGGCTGCGTCCTCATCCAGCACGAACGTAACGTTCGGATGCAGCTGCAAAATGCTGGCGGGAACGGCGGGCGTTACCGCAGAAGAGAGGATGCGCGCAGCAATCCCCGCAATCTGCGCCCCGAGCGCAAGCAGTATGATGCGCTTCGCGGACATGATTGTGCTGATGCCCATTGTGATGGATTGCGCCACCATGCCTTCGGCGCCCGAAATGCCCTTGCATTCTTCTATTGTGTTTTGGGGAAGAAGCTCCACATGCGTAAACGCGGAAAATTCACGCGAAGGGCCGTTGAAGGCAAGATGGCCGTTCTGGCCAAGATAAAGAAGCACGGTATCAAGACCGCCCGAAGCGATGATATCCGCCTCAAAACTGGAGCAGGCGGCCTGCAAATCCTGCGCGTTGTGGTTGGGCGCATGTGCGCGGGAAAGCTGCATATTGACCTGCTCGTACAGGGAGCCGGCAAGATAGGCACTGAGTATACCCACGTTACCGGCGCGCTTGGCCATGAATTCGCTGGTCTGGAACACGGTGATCTCGCTCCAGTCCAGTATGCCCGAAGCCGTCATGGAAACAAGCTTGCGGTACAAAAGCGAAGCCATATCCGTGGCGCAAAGCCCCAGCACGCAATTCGGTTTTTCTATCATCTGCGCCGCAACCAGCGTGGCGGCGGCCGCGCTTGCAGCGTCCTTGTCCCGGTAGATCATAATGCCCATGCGTAAACCTCCTTTATTTCAGCGCGGTGCCGCGCGAAAAACACATCTGATTATACCACGCCGGACAGAAAGCGCAAAACATCCTGATACACCTCGGTACGGTTGATTTCGTTGAGCATTTCGTGCCTGCCCTCCGGATAGAGCTTCACCGTCACCGCATGGCCGGTGTCCCTGAGCCATTTTGCTACCTGTTTTACGCCCTTGCCGCTGTTCCCCACAGGGTCCTTCTCCCCGGAAAAGAGGTAGATGGGCACATTGGGAACCTTTCTCGCCCAGGAAACGGAACTGATCTCCCGAATGCCGGAGAGCAGATCGAAAAAACCTTCAGCCGTGAATACAAACCCGCACAACGGGTCTTCAATGTAACGGTCCACCTGTTCCTTGTCCCGGCTGAGCCATTCGAATGCGGTGCGCGAAGGCAGAAAAGGCTTACTATAGGAGCCGAAGCTCAGATTGTTTAATTGTTCGCTCGGCTTTTTAACTCCATTGCGCTTTTTTTCGCGTATGGCAACCAGGCTTCCAATACCTGCCGCCGGGTTCTTCCCCGCCGTGCCGGAAAGAATCAAGGCGGAAATATCCTGCGGATAACGGGCGGCGTAGCTGCGCGCCAAAAACGAACCCATGCTGTGGCCAAAGAGTATATATGGCATGTCAGGCATAAGCGCCGCCGCATGGTCGCGAAGCGCCTTCATATCCGCTACCACAGAGTTCCAGCCGTTTTGCTCCCCGAAATACCCCTTTACGGCAAGGTTCGCGCTTTGGCCGTGCCCGGCATGATCGTTTGCGGCAACTGCAAATCCGTTCTCGCATAAATATTCCGCAAAAGGCGCATACCTTCCGATATGCTCCGCCATACCGTGCGCAATCTGCACAACTGCGCAGGGGCGGATATCCGGTAACCAGAGCATGGAAAAACACTCGCCAAGGTTCGTTGCCGAAGCGTACCTGAATTCCTGAATTTGCATATCAGAATACCTCCCGCCTTTTTCTAAAAGTATACCACGCGCGGCGCGTTTTCGCATCAAATTATTGGGATGAACTTCCTCTGTTTACAGCCGCATGACGGGCACTGATAAGCTACGCAAAGAGAATATTGCATATGGTAAAGCAATAGATTATAATGCATATAAGCCTTTTCATAACCAAATCTAAGGTGAATAAGAGGTTTTTATATGTCTGCGGATCTTGAGCTTTATCGTGTATTCTGTACCGTTGCACGCTGCGGCAGCCTTTCGCATGCTGCGCGGGAACTTTATATCAGCCAGCCCGCGGTAAGCCAGGCCATGCGCCGTTTGGAGGACAGCCTGGATTGTTCGCTGTTCACGCGTACCAGCCGCGGTATTACCCTCACCAGCGAAGGCCGCATGCTCTACAGCTATGCGGACAAAGCCGTCAGCCTTGTCTCCGCCGCGGAGGATAAACTCAACCGCATGCGTACGCTGCAATCCGGCGGGCTGATGATAGGCGCCAGCGATACGCTGTGCCAGTACTTCCTGCTCCCCTACCTCAAACGCTTCCATGCGGAATACCCTGAGATTCAATTACAGGTGACCAACCGCACGACGCCGGAGACGGTGGAGCTCTTAAAAATCGGCAAAGTGGATATTGCGCTTGTGAACCTTCCGGTGGAAGACAGCGCGCTTTGCGTGCGCGAGTGCCTGAAGGTCCACGACGTATTCGTGGCGGCGGAACGCTTTGAACACTTCAGGGGGCAGAAGGTGCCTCTTGACATCCTTGCGCGCGAACCCCTGGTGCTTTTAGAGCAGGCCAGCAATTCAAGAAAATATCTTGACGCGTTTGCGGCGCAGCAGGGCATCACGCTGCATCCGGAAATTGAGCTTGGCGCGCACAGCCTGCTGGTGCAGTTTGCGCGCATCGGCCTTGGCATTGCCTGCGTCACAAGCGAGTTTGCGGCGGAAGCTTTGGCGACCGGCGAGCTGTTTGAAATCGAGCTCGATCCGCCCATGCCCCAGCGCGCGATCGGCCTGATTTCGCTTGACGGCGTGCCGCTTTCCGCGGCTTCATTGCGGTTTATACAGATCGTCATGGAAGCCGAACCGGAATAACATGGCCGGATTGCCAATGTTAAGTTTTACGCAACAAAAGGCGCCCTTATCGGGCGCTTTTCTTGTATTTTTAAATAATTTGGTTGGTTTCATTTTCTTTCTTTTCCCGCTTTTTTTCGAACAGCTTGCTTTCCTCGCCTTTTAGCAGCCGTTTGATGTTGTCGCCATGGCGCAGCACGATCAATAGCCAGAGCAACCCGATGCTCACGATCAATACCCAATTGCCCCAATCAAACACAAGCGTGAGCAGGAAGTAGAGCGTAATGCCTGTGAGCGAGACGATGGATATGGTGCGGGTCACCGCGACCATTAACGCGGCCCATACCGTCATGATAGCTGCAAACAGCGGATTGAGCATCCAGGCGACGCCCAGACTGGACGCAACGCCCTTGCCGCCGCGAAACTGCAGAAACACCGGGTAGCAATGCCCCAGCGCCACAAAGAAGGAGGCGATGTACCCGCCGGTCTCCCCTGCGATCCACCTGCCCGCGAGTACCGCAAGCACGCCCTTTAAAAGGTCCCCCGCGAACGTCACGGCGCCGGACTTTAACCCGAACACGCGCAGCATGTTGGTGCTGCCCGCGTTGCCGCTGCCGTGGTTGCGGACGTCGTCCTTATATCTCAGCCGGCTGATGATGACGGCGCTTTGCAGGTTGCCAAGAAGATAAGCGACAACCGCCGCAAGCAGATACAATCCCATGTTCATTCGTTGCTCCCTTCGCTGCTGCGTGAACGCGGATACAGGCGTATGGGCGTCCCCGTTAAGCCAAAGGATTTCCGCAAATAGTTCTCAAGATACCTTGCGTAGGAAAAATGCATGAGTTCTGGATCGTTCACCTTGATGATGAATGTTGGCGGCTTTATGGAAACCTGCGTCGCGTAATAGAGCTTTAGCCTCCGGCCCTTGTCGCTGGGCGGCTCGGTGACGGTGACCGCTTCGCTGATGACGTCGTTCAATGTACCGGTGGAAATGCGGGTACAGGTCTGTTTGAATACGTCGTCCGCAAAGCTCATTACCTTTTCCACACGCTGGCCGGTTTTCGCGCTGATAAAAAGCATGGGAACGTAGCTCATAAATGCAAGGTCGGTCAGCAGGTCTTTTTTAAACTTGTCCATGGTGTGGGTGTCCTTCTCAATGAGGTCCCACTTGTTTACGACGAGCACGCTCGCCTTGCCTTCCTCATGCACATATCCTGCGATGCGTACATCCTGCTCGGAAAGCCCCTGCTCCGCGTCCACCACGATGAGCACCACGTCCGCCCGGCGGATTGCCCCCAGGCTGCGTATGACGCTGTAGCGCTCTATGCTTTCGTCCTCTATTGCCCGCTTGCGGCGGATGCCCGCGGTATCCACCAGAACATAATTCTTGCCGTTGCGGGAAAACGGCGTATCGATCGCGTCCCGCGTGGTGCCGGGAACGTTGCTGACGATGACGCGCTCATCGCCCAATATGGCATTGACGAGGCTGGACTTGCCCACGTTGGGCTTGCCGACCACGGCGATATTGATTGTGGCCTCTTCGTCCTCATTCGCTTCATAGGGCGGGAAATGGGCGGCGATTTCATCCAAAAGATCGCCCAGGCCCAGGCCCTGGGAAGAGGATATCGTAACGGGCGTACCCAGGCCCAGCGCGTAAAAATCGTAAGCGTTTTCTTCAAACTTCTGGGCGTCCACCTTGTTGACGGCGAGCACGACGGGCTTTTTGCACTTCCTTAAAATATCCGCCACCTCTTCGTCCGCGGCGGTCATGCCTTCGCGCCCGTCCACCATGAAGAGGATGACGTCCGCCGTGTCTATGGCAAGCTCCGCCTGCCTGCGCATCTGCAGGCTGATGACGTCCTCGCGCGCGGGCTCAATGCCGCCGGTATCAATCAGCGTGAAGGAATACGTCAGCCAGGTCGCTTCCCCGTAAATGCGGTCCCGCGTGACACCCGGTGTATCCTCCACAATGGAGATACGCCTTCCGATCAGCTTATTGAACAATGTGGATTTCCCCACGTTCGGCCTGCCTACAATTGCTACAAGCGGCTTGCCCATTTCTTCCTCCGTTGACGGCGCGCCTATAAAGACGGGCCATTTTGTTGATACGATCCGGCTGCGATACTATTTGTTCGCCAGAGCGAAAATCGTCTCCACCCAGGCGTCTCCCCCGCCCCGCACGGGAACTACCCGCGTGTTGAGGGCTTCCGAAAGCTCTTTTACCGTCATGCCGTCTAAAAATACGTCTTCCTGTTCGCGCAGCATGTTGTGGGGTATCAAGAGCACTCCGGTCGTTAGCCTGTCTTTTAATTGTCTGGTTAAATCCTGCCCGGTGACGAGCCCGCCCACCGTGATTGTGGGACCGAAGAAATCGTTCCGGATGGCGTAAAGGGTACAATCTATTCCATATGGCGCAAGCGTTTGATAGAGCTTTTCCATGAAAGGGTGCGCCAGCATGCCGCCTGCCGCCTCGAATGTGAAGCGTTTCTTGAGTGTCTTTTTCTCCTCAAGCGCCTCCATAAACTCCCACTCAAATAACCTGAGAAGTCCTACGCCGTTTTCTATCTGCGGAAAGTCCTCGTATTCATCACAGGGCGGAAGTTCTTCCCTGGCGGCAAGATAGAATTCATCCGAAGCGAATACAAACGCGGTACTCATGCGGTCCATACATCCGGCTGCGAAAGCGCGGATCTGGTCCAGGGTATCTTTTGATTCCTGCTGCGCAAAAACGCGTAGGGATGCCAGGCCGTGCCGGAATTTTGTAAGACCTACAGGCACCACCGCGACGGACTGCGCATACGGGTAAAGACCGGCAAGATCGCTTAATGTCTGCTGCAGCACTTCACCGTCGTTTACCGTTGGGCAGCAGACGATCTGGCAGTGGAATTTCAGCCCGGCTTCGGCCAACCGCCTGAGACGCGGCAGAATTTCTCCCGCGGTGGGGTTGCGCATCATCCTCACGCGTACGGCGGGGTCCGTGGCGTGTACGGAAACAAAAAGCGGGCTGACCCTTCGTTTGAGGATGCGTTCGAACTCCGCTTCATCCACGTTAGTGAGCGTAATGTAATTGCCCATGATGAAGGACATGCGCCAATCGTCGTCCTTGAATTGGAGCGTCTTGCGCCCGCCCTTGGGCATTTGATCGATAAAGCAGAACATGCAGCGGTTTTTGCAGGCGCGAACGGTGCTCATGAGTCCGCTTTCAAACGCGAGTCCCAGCGGCGCATACGCGTCCTTAGTAAGCTCCAACTCGTACCTGCCGCCATCCGCGCGTTCAAAAAGCAGCTTTAATTGCTCTTCTGCGCAAAGATACGTATAATCCACCACGTCGAGCACCGGCTCGCCGT
>JAEYHP010000040.1 GCA_023409435.1 Bacillota bacterium
GCCAAAGCCACCGACCTCATCGCCTGCCTAAAGGAGCTCCCTTTGGTATTTGAGGGGCATTCTACGGATTATCAGACTCCCGTCTGCCTTCGTGATATGGTTCAGGATGGCATTGCCATACTGAAAGTGGGGCCTGCCCTCACCTTCGCCCTTCGGGAGGCCTTATTTGCCCTTGAATGTATAGAAAAAGAATTGTTCCAGGGCACCGGTGGGTATCTGAGCGATTTCCGAGCGGTATTAGAGCATGCCATGCTGGAAAACCCCGGGAACTGGACTAAACACTATCATGGGGACGGCAATGCTACCCGATTCGCACGGGCATACAGCCTTTCCGACCGCGCGCGCTATTATCTGCCCAACCCTGCCGTTGAGTCTGCGGTGGTCCGCCTTCTTGAAAACCTCTCGGTTCCCCTGCCTTTCTCCCTCATCAGCCAATATATGCCCATGCAGTATCCCCGGGTACGCAGCGGTGCGGTGCAGAATAAGCCAATAGCTCTCCTGCTGGATCGTATCGGCGACTGTATCGATGAATACTATTACGCCACTCTTCTGCCCGGCTGGCCGTCCGCCCATCAGTTTGATGCGTAGCTGCTGATTTCATAAGAATTTATATCCAACGATTGGCAAAGCAATGCCTAGATCAAACTCTGGTAAATTAAACGAATGTGCATTGCCCATAGTAGCGTCGCCAGTTACGTAACTTCGCATTATGTTTATCAGCGGCTACGACGTGAGTTTCCGATTATGTTTATAGGCTGACATTGAAAACGTCGAAGAAGAAATAAGGTAATTCAAGGTTACCGAGTACACAAGGGGAGCAAGCAAAGACTAGCACGAGCAAAAATGGGACAAAAGGAGCCTCATTCTGGGTGCGTCTTCCATTGAGACCCCATGCGCGGGCATCGTATCCAACATGCAGGACATGGCCCGCTTTTCAAGTATGCTCGCGAGTCGCAGTACATATGGCGGCGCGCGCATACTGGGCGCAAATACCATCGACCTCATGCGCATGAATGCCCTCAATGAAGCGCAATTAAAAACCTTCAACGACGGCACATGGACGATGAACCGTGGCTTTGGCTGCGGCCTTGGCATGCGCACCATGATGGACCCCATAAAGGCGGGCTGCAATATGAGTATCGGCGCGTTTGGCTGGGAGGGACATTGCGGATGCTACCTGCTTGCTGACCCAGAGAAAAACGTATCCATATTCTACGCCCAGCAGATGACGCCCAACGATATCGCATATTTTGCGCCGCGGTTCCTCGCGGTGATCGCGGGTATTCTGTAGAAGGCTAAAAGATAATATGACGGACCTTTATCATAACGTAGGAATCAAAACACCCATTTTTTGCAGCAGAAACGCCCATCTCTGTAAACGGCAGAGATGGGCGTTTTGATGTGCGTATGCATTAACCGGGACGTCAATCCTCCATATAGAAGCCTTCATACTGCATCCGCCGTGACCACAGATGCAACAGCTCCCCCTGGTTTTTTACGCCAAGCTTTCTGTATACGTTGGTTTTCTGGTTTGCGATTGTCTTCTGGGAGGACGGCGTATAGGTGTCGTTCGTAATGATCGCGTCAAATACGGCGCGCTCGGCGGGAGAGAGTTCCGCAAGGATCAGGGAATTGATCAGGTAAAGCTGCGGCGTATGCCCGTTTACCGTTTTACGCATGGTATCCGGTATGATATTGAACTGGCTCTTGAACACATAGCCCGACGCCATGCTTTTTACGCACGAGTCCACCACGGTTTGCGGGTTTTCGTAAGAAGTCAGTATAATCACCTGGCAGTCGGTCCGGCGGCATATTTCGCGGGATGCTGCGATGCCCTCAAGACCCGGGGACGAAAGGCTCAGGTCCATCAGCACGATGTCCGGCTGCAGCTCACAGCAAATGCGGACCGCGTCGTCCTTGTTGGAGGCGCAGCCGACCAGACTAAGATCGGGCTCGCGTTCCGCCATGCGCTTAATCAGGAAAACAAAATCCTGATCGTCTTCCACCAGCGCGAACCGGATTTCTCTCATAGAACGCCTCCCATCGCCGTGCGCCTCTGCTTGGGGAAATACAGCGAAAACACGGTGCCTTCGCCTTCTTTGCTGTTTACATCGATATAGCCGTTGTGCCGCTTCATAATGTTAAAACAATACGCGAGCCCCAGGCCAAAGTTGGTATTGGACGTCTTCGTGCTGAAATAGGGTTCAAAAAGCCGGGGCAGATTTTCTTTGGAGATGCCGCAGCCGGTATCCCGAACATGCAGTGCCTGATACTTTCGGGAGGCGTTCTCCTGGAATGTAAACGTGATGGTCCCGCGCCGGTTCATCGCTTCGGCCGCGTTGGAGATGAGATTGTTCAATACCTCTATAATATGGTCTTTGTCGCACAGGATGACTTCGTTGCCGCACAGGACGTCAAAGTCTATTTCGGCCCCGGCGGATTCCCTGCATAAATCGATGGAGCTCTCAATGAGATCTTTTACGAGGTATGGTTCCCGTTCGAGCAATATATCGTTGGAATAAAGCTGCGTTTTGTGGACAAAACGCTTCAGGTGCTCCGTGGACCGGCCAATGATTTTTAATTCCTCCGGCGCCTCGTCTTTTAACTGCGCCGTCAGGTTTTCCATGCACCATTCGATTTTGGTCACTTCATTTTTTAAAATATGGCTTGTGTACCAGGCCCCTTTGTCGATATTCTGCCTGGAGCCGTTCCATTTGTACTGTTCGCCTCTGAGCCGGACGCCCATCATCCCTTCCCGGAAGGCCGCGACGATATAGAATGCCACGATTACACCCAACAGATAAGCGTTTCCCTGCCAGGCTTTGAAGAATGCCTCCACACACAGGGAGTGGATCACAAATATCGTAATCAGCCAAAACCATACGGGCGGCAGCACAACAAGGGCAGTGCGCCGTTTTTCGCGGCGCTTGGCCGTCCATTTTTCGCATACCACCGCTTTCATAATGAGAACCGTAGCTAGGACCCCGTATGTGAGGTTATAAAGGCTTATGGTATACCAGAAAGGGAGGCTCGTGTGCTGAAGCTCCCGCGTCATAAGGGGCGGGAACAGAAGCATCAGCGGCAGCGGAAAGCACAGCGCCAGAATTTTGAACAGTTGAAAGCGCCGCGGCAGAGGATATTCATAAAAATAAAGCGCGAATATAAACAGGCAGGGCATGACAAAATCATACAACGCCGCCGTCATAATACTGTAGATATTCTCCGCAAGCGTGTAGAAGCCGGGATTATTGAGCTGTTCCATAAGAGGGGGAACAACATCGAAGAAAAGGAACTCCTTGAACGGCCCCAAACTAAAGAGCAGACCGCTCACGGCGCACCACCGGTTGGTTTTGCTGTGCCTGTCAGAAAGGTATATGATGAGTGAGAGCAACCAAAGCAACCCCGTAAATACCATAGGCTCTCCCTGCGCGTGGGGATTTATAGTTCCTTACATATCATACAATATTGCCCCGTAAAAGTCATGTAAGATTATTCAATTCATAGGTATTCCTATGTTTTTTAGGAACATCATAGATTTTTCTCGTGTTATACTCATAAAGGCCCGATCTGCCTTCGATTTGCTTGTAAGTTGGCTATAATAGCAGCCCTTCCTATCATTTATAGGAACACAGCATGGCACGGTTGTGCTAAGATTCCTGTATACCCATATTTGCAAGATTATGCCGGAATGCCGCTTGATGCGCGGAAAGGATGGAATATGGCGGATCTTTCCTACTATGAGAAGCTTTGTACCGGGTGCATGAGGCCGCGCGGCAAACAGGAAGGCCCCTGCGAGCATTGCGGGTTTGACGCCGCAGGCTATGTCAGTGCGCCGCACCATCTTTCGCCCCGTTCCATCGTAAACGGGAAATACCTGGTGGGCCGCGTACTGGGCGAGGGCGGCTTTGGCATCACGTATATCGGGTTCGATCTGAACCTGGAGCTTCGTGTCGCCATCAAGGAATATTTCCCTTCGGGCATGGTCACGCGGCAGGTAACCGGGGACACCCGGTCCGTAACGCCGTTTACCGGGGAGGCCGGGGAACAGTATAGAAAAGGCCTGGAACGGTTTGTGGGGGAAGCGAAGACACTCGCAAAGTTTTATGCGCTGCCCGGCATCGTTTCGGTGAAAGACTATTTCCGTGAGAACGGCACGGCGTATATCGTTATGGAGTTTGTGGATGGCGTCACTCTTAAGCAAACTCTTAAAAACAGGGGCGGCAGGCTGCCGGTGGAGGAGACGCTCTCCATTCTGACGCCGGTCATGGAGTCCCTTGCGCAGGTACACAACGCTGGGCTCATCCACCGGGACATCAGCCCGGATAACATTATGCTGACGGAGCGTGGCGCAAAGCTCATAGACTTCGGCGCGGCGCGGGAGTATGCGTCGGTAGAGGAACGCAGCCGCTCGGTCATATTCAAAATGGGGTATGCGCCATGGGAGCAGTACCAAACGCGCGGGGAACAGGGGCCGTGGACGGACGTATACGCCCTGTGCGCCACCATATACAAATGCGTCACCGGGGAAACGCCGCCGGAGGCGCTTGAGCGTATGGGGGAAGACTCGCTGTCGCCGCCTTCTAGGTTTGGCATTTCCATATTGCCGCAGGTGGAATTTGCGCTTTTAAAGGGCCTTGCGGTTGTGAAAAAAGACCGGTATCAGGATATCCCGCAGCTTGCCCTGGCGCTACGGGGCGCTGCGCCGGAGCCTGCTGCAAAACCTTCTTTTAGCGTGGTGGCGGAACCGAAAAAAGCGCTGCCGAAATGGCTCTTGCCCGCCGCGGGTTGTGCTGCGGCGCTTGTTCTCGTGCTTGTAATTGCACTCGGCGGAAAAGAAGACTCCGATTTGGGCCCGCTTGAAGAAACGGCGGCACCAACGCCCGCTATAACCGCAGCGCCCGCGCCCGAGGTTGTAAATACAAGGGGAAACACATCAATCAACATTGGCAACTTGGGATACGCTGCGCAGCAGGGGGATTGGATTTATTTTACGGAAGGATCCGGCGGGCTATATAATACGGAAGGATCCGGTGGGCTTTATAAGCAAAGGCTGGACGGAACCGGCCGCGAGACGCTCGTTGAGTCCGGCGGGGTGGAATGCATCAATGTGGTGGGGGACCAGGTATATTTCCGAAGCCCCACCGGCATTATGCGCATCAAAACCGACGGTTCAGATATAGAACCACTGCTTTCCCTGCAGGAAGACGCATCCGTAGGATATCTCCATGTTGTGGACGATGTGATGTATTATGTGGTGTTTCAGGCGGGGGGCGCTAGTATTTACCGGATGCCGATAGATGGAGAAGCGCAAGTGCTCTATTATTCTGATAATTCCGGCTTCGGAATCATGGCTGTGGAAGAAGGCTGGATTTATTATATAGAGACCACGGACATGGTCAAGATGACCCTCATGAAAATGACGTTGGATGGCAAGCAGATAACATCTATGGTGAGCGCAACTTTTATGGAGGCTGTCCAGGTTGCGGGTGACTATATTTACTATTTGGATTATCCCAATCTTTATCGGATGGATCAGGATGGCGCAAACAAAACATTGGTTTTGGAGGATGTGCATTCGGGGTTCCAGGTGCAGGGGGATTGGGTTTATTTCATCAGTACCGAAGACAGCACCGAAGAAATGCTTTGTAAAGCGCGCTTGGATGGCAGCGAACGAACGCCGCTAACAAGCCGCGCAGCAATACGCGCGTGTATTGTGGGCGATTGGGTGTTCTACTTGGACCGGTATGACGAGGTGGTCTGCCGTATCAAAACAGACGGCACGCAGAACAGCTATCAGGCAGCCCCTAATGCAGGCGAAGCGCAAGCGCCCGAACCCGCGCGCGCAGCGGGAAATACGCCCGGCAACAGCATCAACGCGGGCCTCGCGGTTGCATACAACGGCTATATTTATTACGCCAACCGGGGGGACAGCTACCGCATCCACCGCATGAATGCGGACGGTTCCGGCGATATCGCTTTAAACGATACCAACAGCTGGAATCTGAATATTGCGGACGGTACCATTTGCTTCAGCAACGACAGCGACGGCAACCGCATCTACCGCATGAGCGTCGACGGCGGCCCGTATGAAAGGATAAGTGAGGACGCGTGCGACCAGATGCGCGTGGTGGATGGCTATATCTATTACCGCAACGCGTCGGATCATAACCGCCTGTACCGCATGCGCACGGACGGATTGGAAAATGAGCTCCTCTTCGGCGACCCCGTGGAATATTTCAATATCTCGGACGGTTACGCCTATTTCGCCGCTTCGGATAACGGCGGCCGCGTGACGAAGCTCGCGCTCGATTCCGGCGAGATCCAGGTGCTCACGGAGCCGGAGATGGATGGAGGATATCTCAACGTGGCGGACGGCTACTTGTATTTTTGCGGCGACGGCACCAACGGCATGATCGTGCGGTACGATACGGACGGCGCGTTCGATATATCCTGGGATGAATATGAACTGAGCAGCTATATGAATGTGGCGGATGACGGCTACATCTATTTCTACTGCTACAAGGACTGGAACGGCACGCCGGGTATCTACCGCACCCGCTACGACGGCACGGAGGCGGAGCAGATCGTGGAAGCCGAGGGCGTATGGAACATCAATGTCGCCGGGGACTGGATATTCTACCGCGTGAATGAGTTTTCAAGTGACGATCAAACCATGTACCGCATCCGTACGGACGGCACCCAAAAAGAACTCATAGGTTAAGGAGCGCGATATGGAACCTACGGATATCCGGCTTTGCCCAAACTGTATACACGAGCTTTCCGCGCCGGGCGCTTGCCCGCGCTGCGGATTTGACAGTACGGGGTACGAAGCTCCGCCGCACCAGTTGAAGCCCGGCTCAATATTGAACGGCAAATACCTCATCGGGCGGAGCTTGGGCGAGGGCGGCTTCGGTATCACCTATATCGGGTTTGATCTGAACCTGGAGCTTCGCGTCGCTATCAAGGAGTATTACCCCAATGGGTTTGTCACGCGGCAGGTAAGCGTTTCCATGTCCGTCACGCCCCTTACCGGCTCGCAGGGGGAGCAATACGGCAAGGGCTTAGACCGCTTTGTGCAGGAAGCAAAAAGCCTTGCCCGGTTCCATGATCTAAATGGTATCGTATCGGTCAAGGATTTCTTCCGGGAAAACTCCACGGCCTATATCGTCATGGAGTATATCGAGGGCGAAACGCTCAAGCAGTACCTGGCCCGAAAAGGCGGGAAACTGCCCATGGAGGAAGCGCTCTTCATACTGCGTCCGGTCATGGAGTCCCTCGCGCTGGTGCACAGCGCGGGCGTCATCCACCGGGACATCAGCCCGGACAATATCATGCTGACGAAGTACGGAGCCAAGCTCATAGACTTTGGCGCGGCCCGCGCCTATGTGGATGAAGAAAACCGTAGCCGGACCGTGACGCTTAAATCCGGCTACGCGCCGTATGAACAGTACCAGACGCGCGGGGAGCAGGGGCCTTATACGGACGTATACGCGCTGTGCGCCACAATTTACAGGTGCGTCACCGGCCAAATCCCGCCGGAATCGATCGAGCGGCTGGATACCGATACGCTTTTGCCCCCTTCCGCTCTCCACGCGGCGCTTACCCCCCACCAGGAGAACGTGCTGTTAAAAGGGCTTTCGGTCAGGGCACGGGACAGATATCAGGATATCCCGCAGGTATTCTCCGCGCTGCAGGGCGAGACACAGGCAGATCCTGAACCTCAGCCCGAACCCGCGCCTGCGCCGGAGGCAAAGCCGCGAAAAGCAACCCCCAAGATACCCTTACTGGCCGGGGGCGGCGCTCTGGCGCTGATTGCCGCGCTGATCCTGCTTCCCAACATGAAGCCAAAGGAAGCATCAGCACCTACGCCCGCACCTACAATAGAAGCCGCAGAAGCCGCGGCGCCTACGCTTTCTCCAAAGGCTTCTTCGGTGATTCCCCTCATAACGGCCGGGCCGGAGCTTGCGGCCGTAACGCCCGCGCCGACGGAGGCCCCCGTATTAGGCGCTTCGGAGCTTGCGCAAATAAACCGCTTTACTGTAGCTTGCGGCAACCGGCATGTGATATTTGTAAAACCCGACGGCTCGCTCGGCAGCGTCGGCAGCGACCTGTACGGGCAGCGTAACCCGGACGGATGGGGTATCCTGGAGCTGGCGGCGGGCTATGCGCATACCATCGGCTTGCAAGCCGACGGCAGCGTGGCGGCGACGCAGATACTGGAGCCCGCAGGAGCCGAGCCGTATGAATACGGCCAGTGCGATGTTGGGTCTTGGGAAAATATAGTACAGATTGAAGCGGGCTGGGTGCATTCCGTAGGGCTGATTTCCGGCGGCACCGTTGCGGCGGCGGGCGACAACGCGCACGGCCAGTGCAACGTGCAGAGCTGGAGCAATGTGGTCGAGATCGCCGCGGGGGGCTGGAACACGGCGGCGCTTACGCAAGATGGCCGCGTACTGGTAGTTGGGGATAACGAATACGGTCAATGCGATATTTCGTGGGAAAACGAGGGAATCGTGCATATCGCCGTTGGCCGGCAGTTTGTGATCGGCCTGCGCGCGGACGGGACGGTAATCGCGGCGGGGCGCAACCTCCAGAACCAGCTTGAGGTTTCATCCTGGCGGGATATCGTGGCGGTTGCGGTGGGGGATTACCACACAATCGGCCTGCGGGCGGACGGCACGGTGGTGACAACGTCGTTTACCGGTACGAATGCGGAAGGCCAGGACCAAACGGCTGGCTGGCGGGATATTGTGGCTGTCTACGGAGGGGCGCGCACCACGGTGGGCATGCAGAGCGACGGTACGCTGCTTGTGGCGGGCCTGGTGGATGCGGATTCGTATACCCAAACGGGCCCGCTTACGGAAAAAGCCAGGGTGGATCAGTAACCGAAAATAACGGTTCTTGGTATTTTACTTTCTGATGGGGGAGCGTCATGTTCAATCAGTACGATCCGGAACATATTTGCCTGGGCTGTATGGACGGCCTGCAAACGGAAGGTCCCTGCCCGCGCTGCGGGTTTGACATTGCGGAGTACGAAGCCCCGCCGCACCAATTAAAGCCGGGCTCCATATTGAACGGCAAATACCTCGTAGGCCGGAGCTTAGGCGAGGGCGGCTTTGGCATCACATACATTGGATTTGATCTGAACCTGGAGCTTCGCGTCGCCATCAAGGAATATTACCCCAACGGCCTCGTTACGCGGCAGGTAAATAGCACCATGTCCGTACTGCCCTTTACCTCGCAGGGAGAGCAGTATGGCAAGGGGCTCGACCGTTTTGTGCAGGAAGCAAGGAGCCTTGCGAAGTTCCATGACTTAACCGGTATCGTATCCGTCAAGGATTTCTTCCGGGAAAACTCCACGGCGTACATCGTCATGGAATATATCGAGGGCGAAACGCTTAAGCAGTACGTTGCCCGTAAAGGCGGAAAACTGCCCGCAGAGGAAGCGCTCTCTATCCTCCGTCCGGTCATGGAGTCGCTTGCGCAGGTGCACGGCGCGGGCATTATCCATAGGGACATTAGCCCCGACAACATCATGCTGACCCGCCGCGGAGCCAAACTGATCGACTTTGGCGCGGCCCGCATCTACGTGGATGAAGAAAACCGCAGTCGCACCGTAACGCTTAAATCCGGCTACGCGCCGTACGAACAGTACCAGACGCGCGGGGAACAGGGGCCTTATACAGACGTATACGCCCTGTGCGCCACAATCTATAAATGTGTCACCGGAACGACCCCGCCGGAGGCAACGGATCGCATGGCGGAAGATACGCTGAAATCCCTTTCGGTGCTGGGCATAGCAATTGATCCAAGGCAGGAGACCGTGCTGTTAAAGGGGCTTTCGGTAAAAGCACGGGACAGGTACCAGGACATCCCGCAGCTCAACGCCGCGCTGTTCCAGAAGTCAGCCCGGCCGGAGCCTGTGCAGCCGGAACCCACGCCCGACCCACAGCCCGGCCCGATGCCGGAACCGAAAGCCAGGAAAGAGAAACCCTGGCAAAAGAAGTGGGTCAGCGTAGCCGCGATTGCTGTTATCGCCGTGCCGCTGGCGGTGGCACTGCTGAGCAGTTTATTCACGCAGCGTCCCGAGAAACAGGAAACACTGACGGCTACGCCAACGCCCGTTGCTGAGACCACGCCCATAGCCGCGTCGGTAACGCCTGTGCCTGCGGCGATATTGCCCACCGCTGCTCCGACGGTCGCGCTTGAGATGATGCAAGGAAGAGGGAACACCTCCATCAACATCAATAACTCTGGGCGGGTCGCGCAGCAGGGGGATTGGATTTACTATGAGGGGGAACCGGAAGGGCTCTATAAGGAAAGGCTTGATGGAACCGGCCGCGAGATGCTCGTTGATTCCGGCTGGGCACAGAATATCGGCGTGGTAGGGGACTGGGTATATTATTTGCAGATATCCGGCGTTTCCCGGATCAAAACGGACGGTTCCGGGCAGGAGTTCTTGTTTGAAAACCCGGCATATCCCTGGCAGCTGCAGCTCCATGTTGTGGATGACGTATTTTATTATATGGTCGATCTGGAAGATAGTAATGCCATTTATCGCCAATCGATCGGCGGCTCTCCTCAGATTCTTTATGGAATCGATAATCCGGATACATTTGTTGATATTGAAGCGGTGGAAGACGGATGGATCTATTTCTATGAGTTCACGCCCAATGGCTCTACATTGATGAAAATGACGCTGGAGGGCCAAGAAGTGACGCCGCTGGCGGAGGGCGAAGGACTCATGTATGCTCAGGTAATCGGGGACACTGTCTATTATCTTGATGATAACGATTCGATTGTTTATCGGATCGATACGGACGGATCGAATAAAACAGTGGTATTGGATGGTGTCTACGATTCGTTTCAAATCAGTGGTGATTGGATCTATTATCCCCATTATCAAAATTACGAAGATTATACGTATAAACGGGGAGGGTGTTTGTATAAATCTCGCTTAGACGGCAGCGAGCGTACGCAGCTTGCAAACCACGAGGCATTCGAACCATGCATTGCGGGGGACTGGGTGTTTTATCTGGGTGGGTATGCGGGAAGCACTTACCGCATTAGAACAGACGGTACGCAGGACAATTACGCTGGCTGACCCGCCGCAATGATGAAGCAACAAAACGGAAAGGAGGCATACGTATGGCGGTATTGCCGGATATCGAAAAACTGTGTATGAACTGTATGAATACAAAGCCGAACGCCGCTTTGTCCTGCCCCCATTGCGGGTTCCCCGCAGGGGATTACGCTGCCGTACTCGATGAGCTTCCGGCGCGCACCATACTGTTCGGCAGGTACCTCTTGGGCCGGATGGCCGGCAGGGGGAACATGGGGATTCTCTATGCTGCGTATGACCTCAAGCGCTGCCAGCGCGTAACCATACGGGAGTATTTTCCCAAAGCATACGCAAAAAGGGAAACGATCCGCCCCGGCGTAACCCGTGTCCTACCCGTAAACGGGGAGGCTGCATCGCCGTTTCAAAGCGGTCTGGAGCAAAGCGAATTAAAAGCGCAGCAGCTGATGCGGCTTGGCGCGCTTTCCGGCCTGTTCGTTCCGAAAAAGTGCTTTTCTGAAAACGGAACTTCGTATTCCGTATTTGACTATGTGCAGGGCATCCCGCTGCGAAAGCGGATAGAAAACAATGGCGGCCCCTATGCCGACGCCGCGGATCTGCTGCGGCCGGTTGCGGCCTCTCTTGCGCAGATGCACGGTGCGGGCTTATCACATGGGGAACTCTCGTCCGGGCAAGTATTGCTCACATCCGAAGGGGCTCTTAAGCTGCTTGCTCCCTGGGGCGCATTTCCGCCCGAAGGCCTCCGGCCGGAGGTTACCGCCGCGCAGGATACCCGTGCCCTTTGCGCGGCGCTCTATATGCTGCTTGCGGGCAGGGAGCCTCCGCCGCTTCCGGTCTGTAAAAGGGAGAAGGATATCCCATCCCTGGTCGGCTTGGGCGTTACGATATCCCGGCAGAAGGAGCACGCCATATATAAGGGCCTTTGCGGCGGATACCGGGACGCGCGCGAGCTTCATTGGGCGCTTTACCGCGCTGCCCCCGCGGAGGCCGGCAGAGTGAGCGGGCAGGACAACAACGCCACCGCCAGCCTGCAAAAAGCGGTAAAGACGATTTCCAACTCGGGCGGCGGCAAAAAAGCGCAGCCCGTCCCGGGGCATCGGAATGGTATTCCTCTTCAGGCAGTCTATGCGGCATTCTCCGCATTGCAGCTTGCGGCCGGGGTGTTTTTTGCGGCGCAGGGCGGCGGGTATGCCATGTACGCGATGTTCCCCTGTGCCGTCATGAACGGCCTGCGCCTGCTCCGGTTCACACAAAGGCCGTTCGGCCGTGTGCTGCATCTGGCGCTTGCGGCGGGAGCGGCTGTATTCGCGGGATATGCTCTTTTTGCGCAGAGGCCGGAGAACGGGATGCAGTGGCTGTTGGCAGCTTCAGTTGCGCTGCTGCTTCTCAACGCCGTTTGCGTATTGATCGAAATCATCCATACCGGAGGCGTACTCAAAAAAGCGTCGAAATAGCGTATCCCCCGGCTGAGCCGGACGATCCGCGGGCAACGCCCGTGCAGGCATACAACAAAAATAAACTTAGGAGGAAAAACCCATGCCAATGAAACAGTGCGAGAAAGCAGGCCATTTCTATGATTCCGCCATCCATGCGCAATGCCCCTATTGCAACAGTGAGTTAAATAACGCCACCCGTCCGCTGGACGCGGGAGTGACCATGCCGCCGCAAGATTATGCGGATATCGACCGCACGCGCGCGGGCGGAGTGCCGCCGCGCAGGCCTGCCGAGGACGACGGCCGTACGCAGGTGGTCATCAAAAAGGAACTGGGTGTGGACCCGGTGGTGGGCTGGCTGGTCGCCACCGACGGGCCTGAAAAGGGGCGGGATTACCGCATCCATTCCGACAACAACTTTGTCGGCCGCCATGAGAAGAGCGATATCTGCATCCGCGGCGACGAGACGATCTCCCGCGAGAAGCATGCGATCGTCAGCTACGATACGCGGGATAACAAATATTATATTTCTCCCGGGGATGGCAGGAGCATCATCCGCCACAACGACAAATCCATATTCGCGACTGCGGAGCTGCAGGCGTATGACACCCTGGAAATCGGCAGGACGCAGCTGATATTTGTACCGCTTTGCTCGGAAAGGTTCACGTGGATCAAATGAGCGTTTCCTCCATCATGCTTGCCGTGGCTGGCGGCGGGGAGGCGTTAAAAAGCGCTACCCCCTCCAGCATTCTGGGCAATGTTCAAACCCCGGTGCTTGTTGCCGTACTGGCTGTTCTGGCTGCTGCTGCGGCGTTCGCCGTATATGCCCTGTTTTTGAAAAAGCGCGGCCTCTTTCTTAATCGAAAAGGTGGTGGAACGATGAATGCCGAAGGCCCCTGCACGGTGCGCATCGGGAATGCGCACCACATCGGCGCGCGGGAAAGCCAGCAGGATGCCTTTGGCATATCGGATATCGGCAACCAGGCGCTTTGCCGTCAAAAGGGCGTGTTTGCGGTAGTTGCGGACGGTATGGGGGGCTTAAGCAACGGCGCGCTGGTAAGCACAACCGTTACAAAATCCCTGCTGGGGTCCTTCAACAGCCGCGCTTTTCGCGACGATCCAGCCACCGAGCTACTATACATACTGGGCCGCGCCAACGATGAGGTAAACGCCGTATTGGGTCATGCGGGTCCGGGAAAAAGCGGCTCCACCGTGGTTGCGGCGCTCATACAGGACAGGCGGCTTTACTGGTTTTCCGTTGGAGACAGCAGGGTCTCTCTTGTACGGGGCAGCGCCATATTCCAGCTCAACCGGGAGCACACCTATGGGTCGGAGCTCGACGAAAAGGCCGCCATGGGCGAACTGTCCTTTGAGGCCGCAAAAGGCGACCCGCAGCGTAGCGCCGTTACAAGCTACTTGGGCATGGGCAGGCTTGAGAAGATTGACCGCAATATCCGCCCGCTGCAGCTTTTGAAGGGGGACCGGCTGCTGTTGATGACGGACGGCGTATTTGGCACGCTCACGGATGAAGAGATCCTCTCCGCCATGGCGCTTGCGCCGCACGAAAGCGCGCAGCGCCTCCAACAGCTCATACTCCATAAAAATAAGCCTAAACAGGATAATTTTACGGCAATTGTGCTCGAGTGCATGTGAACGGGGGAAATAGGATGCGGCAGAAAAAACGGATGTTACGGCATATCCTGGCTACAGCTATTGCGTTACTGATGTGCCTGCCCGCGCTTACGGCGCGGGCCGCAAGTGCGGACGTGCGGGATGCGAGAAACGGCGTGGTCCGCGTGCTCGCGCTCTTCGCGAACGGCGCTTCGACAGGCACGGCCTTTGCGGTGGGCAATCCGGGCGACGCCGCGCAGCTGTTTGTAACCAATCACCATGTCATAACGCCCGACCAGGAACTGGGGACGGGAGACCTGGAAGCAGTTTTTCTCGTCCTGGATAATATCACCGAGAGCGGCACGCTCATTGAGGCCGAGATCGTTGCGGACAGCGAACGGCCGGACCTCGCCGTGCTGCAGACAGTGGAACCTGTTTCAGAAAGGACCCCGCTGCCGCTGATGTCACACCAATATGTGGAAGCCGCGCAGGAAGCTTATGCGCTGGGGTTCCCCGGCGTTGCCGACGAGATGGTACAGGAGGGTGAAACGCTGCCTTCCACAATTGAGGACATTACCATTACGAGCGGTATCATCAGCAAGGTGAACGCCGTCAGATTGGATGCGGATTGCTACCAGATTGACGTCAACATCAACCATGGAAATTCCGGCGGCCCATTGATCACCGAAGAGGGTTATGTCATAGGCGTCAACACATGGGGAGACGAAAACATCAATTACGCCATACATATCGACTACATTATGTCCTTCCTGGAGGAGAACGATATCCCGTACGCGAACGCCGCGGGCTCTGGCACGCAGGTTCAGCCTGCGCCGGGGAGCGACAACGCTCCGTCCGGCGGAACATCGGTCCCGCCTTCGGACGGGGGCGGCGGAACTTCCGGTGACGACTCAGGCGGGGGCGGCGGAACTTCTGGTAACGACTCGGGCGGGAGCGGCGATACCGGAGGGAGCCAATATCTCATCATAGGCGGCGTCGCATTGGCTGTTGTGGCGGCCGTGGTACTGTTATCCCGGAAGAAGCAAGGCCAAAACGTTGCGCAGGCCGTTCCGCAGGCCGTTCCGTTTGCGCCTGCGCCTTCTCCTGCCGTCCAGACGCCTGTACAAAGCAGTGCAAGGCAGCTTGTCTGCACGCATGGCGCGCTTTCCGGCCAGGCATACCCGCTCTCGGGTTCCATCATGCTGGGGCGCGACCCCAAGCAGTGCAACATCGTATTTCCCTCGCAAACGCCGGGTATCAGCGGCGTGCATTGCGAGGTGCGGGTTTCGGGCGGCGCAGTAACGCTAGTTGACCGGGAATCGAGCTACGGCACGTTTTATAACGGCGCAAAGCTTACGCCGCATGAACCTGTAACACTGCGTGCGGGGGACTCGTTCTATTTGGCCACGCCGCAAAACGAATTCAGACTGTCTTGAGAGAACGATATGAATGCAGCAGATATCGAACACATTTGCCTCAAATGCATGCAGCCGGGGCTTACCGGCGGGATATGCGGGCACTGCGGGACCAAGGCTGACTTTACGCAGGAACCTGCGTTTGCGCTTCCGGCAGGCAGCATACTTCACGGCAGGTACTTGGTTGGCGCGGTGCTTGGGAACGGGGGATTTGGCATTACCTATATCGGCTATGACCTGAAAGAAGACCGACGCGTAGCCATAAAGGAGTATTTGCCCAACGGCATGGCCAGCCGTTATCCGGGTACGACGACAGTTTCCGTGTACCATACCTCGCAGGAATTCCATTATGGGCTCAACAAATTTTTAGAGGAAGCCCGTGTTATTTACAAGTATGGCGCCCACTCAAACATCATATCCGTTTATGCGCTGTTTGAAGAAAACAACACTGCGTACTACGTCATGGAGTATTTGGAGGGTTGCGATCTCAAGCGGTATCTGGCAAAACGGGGGGGCATCCTTCCATATGAAGAAGCCCTGCGGCTGTTGCTGCCGGTGTTTGACGCGCTGGAGACGATCCATAAGGACGGGCTCATTCACCGCGATATCAGCCCCGACAACATCTACGTCTGTGGCAATCGGCAGGTAAAGCTCCTGGATTTCGGCGCGGCGCGTGTGGCGCTTATGGAAAGGAGCAAAAGCCTCTCCGTGATATTGAAGCGCGGGTATGCGCCGCCGGAGCAGTATCAGACCAACGGCAACCAGGGCCCGTGGACGGATGTGTATGCGCTCGCAGCGACGCTTTACCAGTGCGTTACAGGCAAGCTTCCGCCGGAGGCGACGGAACGCCTGATGACGGATACGCTCATACCGCCGTCCCGCCTTGCGCAGGGGCTGCCGCCCGCGGCAAACGAGGCGATGCTGCGCGCTCTCTCCGTAAAGGCGGTCAACCGTTATCAGAGTGCCGGGCAGTTCAAGGCGGCGCTGACACAGCCGCGCCCGGTAAGCGAGGGAAACGTACAGCACGACGTATATCAGAACATACAGCAAAGAAACACAAATTTGAATGAAGCGCGGGGAATGACAATGAACACCAAAGTATTAGGCAAACGGTTCTTGGCGTATCTCATCGATGCGCTGGTGATTGGCGCAGCCGGACTAATTCTTTTCTCTATACTCAACATGACGTTAGGCGTGTACCTGATATTGATGTATGCGATATGCGTCGGCTATGGGTCGGTCATGGAGTATTCCCCCGGCCACGCGACTTTGGGCAAGCGCGCGCTCCATTTGCGCGTGGGGGACGCCTACGGCCAGCCTGTCCCCAACAACAAAAGCATCATCCGGAACCTCATCAAATATTCGCCTGCGCTGGGGATGTTCATCGACTTCGGCGGGTATCTTCCGGCATTGATCGGGCTGGTTATATTCGGCTACGCGCTACTTGACGCAAACCGGCAGACGGTATACGACAAGGCCGCGGGTACTTTTGTTACGGAAGCGGCCGCCGGTTTTGCACCCGCACAGCCGTATGCGGCGCCGGTCATGCCGCAGCAGCCCGCGGCGCCGTTTGTCAGGAGAGTCAGTCTGCAAGGCACGAAAGGACATTATTTCGGCGTTGAATTCTCTGTGCAGGATGCGGTCTTGCTGGGCAGGAACCCCAATGGCTGCGGCATCGTGTTCCCCAACGACGCGCCGGGCGTAAGCGGCATACACTGCGAAGTGCGCCTGGAAAGAGCCTCCGGTACCGTGCAGCTTACGGACAGGAATTCTTCCTACGGAACGTTTGTCAACGGGCAAAAGCTTGTTCCGGGTCAGCCCGTGACCCTGCATAACGGCGATACATTTACCATTGGGGAGGGCAATACCTTTGCCGTCGTCATTGGGTAAGGAGAAAACAATGAACGTACGCATCGCGCAGGTTTCAAGCCGCGGAGGAAGAAGCTATAACGAAGACAGCATACGCCTGTTCCAGAATGCAAACGCCGCAGCTGTGGTCGTTGCCGACGGCCTGGGCGGCCATGGCGGGGGAGAGATTGCTTCCGCCATCGCGGCGGATACAATGGCGCAGCTGTTTGCAAGCGAGCCGACAGCATCCGCGGAGAATTTGCGGGCCATGTTCGAGGAAGCAAACAGGCGCATACTCCGGGAGCAGAACGGCTTTCAAAAGATGAAGAGCACCTGCGTCACGCTTTTGTTCACGGGCGCCGCCGCGGCGTGGGGGCATGTAGGCGATTCGCGCCTGTATCATTTTACGGACGGCAACCTGACATTCCAGACGGCGGACCACAGCGTATCCTACCTTGCCTATCGTTCGGGGGAAATTCCGTATGCGGGCATCCGGTTTCATGAGGATCGGAACAAAGTGCTGCGCGCTTTGGGCAACGAGGAGGAGATAAAGCCGGAAATTGCGGGCGCGGAACTGCGCCGCGGCTTCCACGCGTTCTTGCTGTGTACGGACGGGTTGTGGGAATATGTGCTGGAAACCGAAATGCAGGCGGACCTGTGCAAGTCAAGAACGCCGGAGGACTGGATTTCGTTCATGGTTGCAAGGCTCGCAAAGCGCGTCAACGGCAGAAACGATAATTTTTCCGCCGCCGCCGTGTTCGTTACCATAGCATAGAGGGGGCATTTATTATGAAGAAGTTAGTTTGCTGGTGCGGTTGTATTGCGTTGCTGCTTGCAATGGCGTTTCCTGCTCTGGCGGCGGAGCCGCTTTCCGTACACGCGGAAGGGTATATTGCGCAGCAGGGTACGGTGCGCCTGTACTGGAATACGAATTTAGATCGGGTCCCCTCCGCCTCCGAAATTGCGCTGCAGGTCGGAAACCAAATGCTGCCCATCACAGGGGTACAGGCGTTTGCGGAAACCGGCGAGGGTACGACATACCTGTTTTTAATCGATATTTCCGGCTCCATTGGGGCAAAGAAGCTCGACGCCATCAAGGCAACGCTGCTGTCCGTCATCGGCAGCCTGGGGGAAAAGGATAACGCGGGCGTACTGCTGGTGGGTGACGAGGTGGAGATACAGGCGCTCACAGCGGATAAGGCGGCGCTTACAGCCCAGATTGAAAGTATTGCAAGCGGCACGAAGACCACCAACCTGTACCTGGGCATTACAAAAGGGCTGGACTTGCTTGCGACGGACGCCAAAAGCAATCACAAAAAATGTCTCGTCGTGCTTTCGGACGGCGAGGATTACGGCGTAAAGGGCATCACGCGCGAGGAGGTGGAGAAAAAAATCTCCGCACTGCGCATCCCCGTCTATACGGTTGCCATGCTGGGAGAAAACCCGCAGGGTAGCTATGTGGAAAGCGCAAAGATACTGGGCAGCTTTGCGCGGCTTTCGCCCGGAGGCAGGGACCTGATGCACGACTTAAAGGAAGAAACCTCCGGAATTATGGCGCAGGACATCCTGAATTCTGCTTCTAAAAGCCTTGTACTGACCGCCGACCTAAATGGCCTTTCGTTTGCGGGGAACGAGCAGTATATGAAGCTCGAGCTGAACGCGGGAACCGCGGGCAAGGCTTCGGACGGCTATAACATCGCAACAGGCGCGCTGACTGCCGCACAGGCTACGCCTGCGCCGGAGGAAGCCACGCCCGCACCCACTCCGGCTCCTACGCCGGAACCTACGCCTGCTCCAGTCGGGCCCACACCCCCGCCGGTCCCCACCATTTTAGGCCTGCCCGCGCTGTGGGTATACATTGGCGGCGGGGCGCTGGTACTCATCGCGCTTGCGGTCATTCTGATTGTCTCGGGAAAGCGGCGCAGGAAAAAGCGCAGCGACCTTGCCGCATTACAGGAGCAGCGGGGCGATACCATGCAGTTCTCGGACTTTGACGCCACTGCTCCGCTCGGGGCAGGGCTCACCATCCCTCTGCAGCAGCAGCCGGATACGGAGAGCATCGCGCTGCGCTTTACCAGGGTCGGGCCGAACGAAGGGCGGGTCTACCATGCGAAGCTTGTTGATTCGCTCGTGATCGGTCGGAAAGCTGAACAGGCGGCGCTTGCGTTCCCGGAAGACGATATGCTCTCCGGCAAGCACTGCGAAATCATCCGGCGCGGCGCAGGCCTGTTCATCAGCGACCTTGGCTCAACAAACAAGACCTATGTAAACGGTGTCATGACGGCTGGGTATCATAAGCTGGAACAGGACGACGTGATCTATATCGGCTCCATGGAACTGCGCATCAACTGGGAGAAAGAATAGGCAGACCCTGGACGTAAAGAAACGCTGCAAAACGCCCACCTTACGATTGGCGAAGGTGGGCGTTTTTTACATGATCACATACCGAATGAATTTAGATTGTATGTCCGCGTTCTCTGAGCAGCTTGACCATCTTCGGTGGGATGCGGCAGATGCAAGAGTTATTTTTGCCTAACAACAACGTCGGCTGGCGTTGTAGGCTGGGGCCGGGACTGAAACCGAATGATTTTCTAAAAACTCTTTCGGGAGATGGTGTTGGCAAGACACCTATCATGATCGTCGCAAGGGGGGCATGGGAAAATATTACGCTTTTTGCGGCCTATCGGATATGGAATTGCAAAAGCCAAGCGAATTTTCGATAGGCCGCCTGCCAGCCCTGGGTTTATTGCTTCTTTTAGGATACGGACGGGGATTATCGCTTGATAGACTCTACCATTTCAATCAGTTGGCCTTTATCAATTCCGGAAGCTGCCCCGGCACTGAACATGTACATGACGCCGTCAATTTCCATATCGATACTGCCCTCGCCAATGACTCCGCTATTACCTTCAATCTTAATTTCTTCAAAATTGTCGAAATCCGTTTCATAGGAAGTTTCTTCATTCATCAGCCTGAGCTGCAAATGGATATCCTTGGCATGTTCGCCGTTGCTGAAGGAAACTTCGGCATATTCGCAATTCTCAACAGGTTCTCCATTTTCGTCATTGTACAACTGAATTTTATCAAATGCATAACCCTCCGGCAAATGGCTGGGCAATGAAAAGTCGAATGCCAGGTAGGGTCTGGCTTCTTCCGGATTGGTTAACGTAGTCATTTCACTGCTTAGATGTTCGTTATATTCCTCCAGAAATTCTTCCTGGGTCAGCGCCTTTGTGATGACAGTTCCATCTTCGGAGGGCCAGGAATAAAGTCCTAAAACCTCGCCGTTTTGGTTGAAAACATCTCCGGTTTCAGGAAATTGTTCAAGTATATTCCCGTCCTTATCGTATATTTTGTCTTTCTGTTCATCAGGAATTGCTAAATCCGGTGTTAAGCCCGGTACATTTTGCGTACCTATTTGCTCCATCACGGTATATTTAGCGTATTCTCCAACAAATACTTCTTTAATAATCTTATAGAACCCTTGGGCGTAAGAAGTCATTGCAAAACCTATGATGAGCACAAGGATCGCCGCAGCTACAAAAATCGGTCTCACAGATAATCTTTTCATGTAAGAATTCTCCTTATTAAAATACTTTTGATTGTCCAATTTTAATAGCAATTGGTTCAGTGTTTCTTCTTTGGAACCGCTTTCCGAACTGAAATCTACTTTTAATAATTCTTCCACCTGTCTGTTGTTGCTTGCCTTATCCATTATTCATTGCACCCCTTTTCCAATTCCTTGCGCAGTTTTCTCAAGCTTCTGAAAAGAATAACGCCCACATTAGAATCCGATATACCCATGACTTCCGCGATATCCGTATTTTTCAATTCGGCGGCAAACTTCAGTGCCACAATATCTCTCTCTTTTTTGCTTAGCTTTTTTAGTGCTTTTATAAGATTTGCATTATTTTCATTGATTACAATGACTTCTTCCGGCTGACTGTTCCATGCAATAAAATCAACAATACAATCCAGCGATATGCTATAATTCTTTTTTTGCATCCGAAAATAGTCAGTTACGGTGTTGCGGGCAATTCCAATAAGCCATGCTTCAAATGCTACCCGGTTTGGATCGTAGGTTCTGTACTTTTGTATAACCCGCTCAAAAACCTGGCTCACAAGATCCCCGGTATCATGGTGGTTGTTGATTCTATAACCGATATAGTTATAGACACGTTTATAATATGTTTCATATATTTCTTTGAATAAGCCAACATCAATATTGGTTTTGCTTTTCCGTTCTTCCGTTGTATTTTCTGCAACCGATATCGCAGACTCCATAACTTCTTTCCTCCTCTCGCACGGTGAATTCAACATTGCGCAATGCCCTCACATGTAATACGACGAAAAGCAAATTCCATTACAAGCTTTTTTATAATTATTTTAACTTGCAATTTAAAAATTTCCAATTCATCTCAGACTTCTGCAGGAACAAAGAATCGAAAGCCTCCAGGGCATTTTGGGCGGAACCAGGTTGATAGGACACGGTAAAAGAGCCCGATCGCAGAATATCGAGATTAAGCGGGCTGACGTTGTTTTTCAAGCGGCGTCAGTTTTCAATACGCGAACGGGTGGAAAAGTCCTTTTAACGCCTGTAGCGAGTCGGTCCGGCGATTTTTGCTCTGCCTTTCCGTGATGGGCGCATTCATGGCGACGGAGGCAGCGAAAAGACAGTGTGCTCGGTATTCTAAAATAAAGCTGCATCTGCGGGTTTTTCTTCACCACATTGCCGTGGTATAATGCAAAAGACAAATCCCTATTTCGAAAGCGAGGTCCCATATGTTTCGTGCCAACGGAAATTACAGCAAGCTCACAGGCAGCTACCTGTTCAGCGAAATCGCCCGCCGCGTAGCCGCGTATGCAAAGGAACATCCGGAGGCGGATATCATCCGCATGGGCATCGGCGACGTCACGCAGCCGCTCGTTCCCGCCGTAATTGAGGCCATGCACAAGGCGGTGGCGGAAATGGGCGTAAAGGAGACGTTCCGCGGATACGGGCCGGAGCAGGGCTATGATTTTCTGCGCGAAGCCATCGCAAAGCACGATTATGCCGTGCGCGGCATAGAGATTTCGGCGGACGAAATATTCGTTTCCGATGGCGCGAAGTGCGACGTAGGAAGCATTCAGGAGCTTTTCGGCGCGGATACCATCGTTGCGGTTTCCGACCCGGTCTACCCCGTGTATGTGGATACCAACGTCATGGCCGGGCGCGGCGGCGAGTTCGATGCCAAAAAGGGGGGTTACACGAACATCGTCTACCTTCCATGAACGGAGGGAAACGGCTTTGTACCGGCGCTGCCTTCCGAACCGATGGACGTCATCTACCTCTGCTATCCCAACAACCCCACCGGTACCACGCTCACCCGGGCGCAGATCAAGGTGTTTGTGGATTATGCGCGGGAAAACGGCGCGCTGATCCTCTACGATTCCGCCTACGAGGTCTACATCAGCGACCCGGAAGTGCCCCACAGCGTGTTTGAGGTGGAAGGCGCGCGCGAATGCGCGATCGAGTTCCGGTCCATGTCCAAGACTGCGGGCTTTACCGGAACGCGCTGCGCATACGCCGTGGTGCCCAAATCCTTGCACTATAAGGACGATTTTGGGAACGACGTCAGCCTGAACGCCATGTGGAATCGCAGGCATACCACGCGCTTCAACGGCGTGCCCTATGTGACGCAGCGGGGCGCCGAGGCGATCTACACCCCCGAAGGCCGCAAGCAGATACTCGACGTCGCCCGCTACTATATGGACAACGCCCGCCTCATCCGCGAAAGCCTGCTAAAAGCGGGCTACACGGTATACGGCGGCGCCAATGCCCCCTATATCTGGCTCAAGGTCCCGGGCGGGGACAGCTGGGCGTTCTTTGATGAATTACTGCGCACCAAACAGATCGTGGGCACCCCCGGCGCGGGCTTTGGCAACGCGGGTGAAGGCTATTTCCGCATGACGGCGTTCGCCACGCGGGAGAACACCGAGCGTGCCATGAAGCGCATCTGCGCGGAATAACCATATTGCCTGCGGAGCATGCGCTCCGCAGGCTTTCTCCAAAGTTCAAATTTACTCCTATACCATTCCGATTCTTTTCCTTTTTCCGCCTTTTCTCGATACTGAAGCGTCTTTTCCTAAAATAGATCAACATTGCGAAAGCGAGGCAAGAACATGCAGATCGAACGCAGGCTTTTTGGCACCCACCTGGACGGCACCCCGGTATACGCCTATAAAATGGAGAACGCGAACGGCGTGCAGATGGAACTCATCTCCTATGGCGCGGCAATTCGTACGCTGCTTGTACCGGATAAGAGCGGCAAAAAAGTGGATGTTGTCTTAGGATATGACGACCTTGCGGGCTACCAGGCGGACAACTGCTATTTCGGCGCGACGATCGGCCGCATCGGCAACCGTATCCGCAACGGGGCGTTCACGCTTAACGGCAAGCAGTATCAGGTTGCGAAAAACAACGGCGAACATCATCTGCACGGCGGCATCACAGGCTTCAACAGCCGCAACTGGCTGGGCGAAGTCCTGCCCGATGGCGTGGCGTTCACGCGGTACAGCCCCGACGGCGAGGAAGGCTATCCCGGCGGCCTGCAAATAAGCGTGCGCTACCGCCTCACGGACAACAACGCGCTGCATATCGAGTACATGGCCTGCGCGGAGGAGGACACGATCTGCAACCTCACCAACCACAGCTATTTTAATTTATCCGGGCACGACGGCGGAAATATCCTCGCCCATGAGCTGACGATCAACGCCCCCTTCTATACGCCGGGGGACAACGGCTGCGTGCCCACAGGGGAGGTACTCTCCGTATCCGGCACGCCCATGGACTTTACAAAAGCCAAGACAATCGGCCGGGACATCGGCTTGGATTTCCCCCAGCTAAAGCAGTTCGGCGGGTACGACCACAACTTTGTGCTTGCGGGGCCGGAGGGCCTGCACGAAATCGCCGTGGCGCATGAGCCGAAAAGCGGGAGATACATGCGCGTGTTCACCGACCTCCCCGGCGTACAGCTCTATACCGGCAACATGACGGACGCGGCGGGGAAGGGCAGCGCGCATTACTGCCAGCATGCCGCGTTCTGTCTTGAAACGCAGTACTTCCCGGACGCCGTCAACCACCGGCACTTTGAAGGACCTATCTTGGAGGCGGGCGAAACGTTCAAAAGCGAGACGGTGTATCAGTTCTCGTGGTAAAATTGCTGTGTCAACCGTATGGGGAAATAAGAAAAGATAACATTGAGGCCGGACCTTTTGAATGAAGACCCGGCCTTTTTATGTTAGGTATTGTTACTGGTCTCCGCTCTCCTGATCCATCTCTTGACGTAAACTGTTTGTTGAATCGTCAGGCCTTAACGCCATAATGTTGCGTTGCGAGGCGTTTATATACATTTCTTCCACCTGTCTGTGCGCCTTTACCAGGTTGTCCGCTATCTCTTTCAATCCGTCAATTGCATCCGCCTGTGCAGCAAATAACTTTTGATACATGGCAGAATAATCTGGCATATATTTATCCACCTCTTTTACAAGCACTCTATAGAATCAGCTACGCATAGCCTGATGGTAGCATGTGTAGCCTATAACCACAAGTGTTTTTCGCTATGCTTTATTGTAAAGGCGGTGATACCTACGGATACGGTGACAGCGATACGAAATCGAATATTTCAGCTATGCGATGAGCACGAGATCAGCATAAATAAATTAGCAAATCTCTCGGCTTTGCCGCCTTCATCCGTGAAAAATATCCTGTATGGGAAAAGCCGGAATCCTAAGATCGAAACAATTAAAATGATGTGCGATGGTCTGGGAATTACTTTGGGCGAGTTTTTCAGCACAAAGGGGTTTGACGAATTGGAGCCTTCAATTAAATAACCTTGGGTTGCTACGTTTTCTTGACGAACAAAACTCCATGGCTGCCTGCCATGGAGTTTTTGCTTTTTATGAGATAATAGCCGTTACACCCCAAACGAATTGAACCCTACCTTGTCGTACACGTCCCGCAAAGTTTTGTTTGCGGTTTCCCCGGCCTTTTCCGCGCCATAGCGGATGGTTTGATTGAGGTAGTCCTTATCGTTCAGCACGCGGTAGAATTCCTTCTGCACGGGCTCCAGTATGGAGATCACGGCTTCGGCCGCTGCCATCTTCAGCGCGCCATAGCCTTTCCCCTCAAACCGGGCCACAGCTTCTGGAATCGTTTCCCCGGCGCAGGTGCTGTAGATGGATAAAAGGTTCGCAACGCCCGGCCGGTTTTCATCGTACGCAATACAGTTTTCGCTGTCCGTCACGGCGCGCTTCATCTTTTTTAGTATCACGTCCGGCGGGTCGAGCAAGGCGATATACGCGTTGGGGTTCTCGTCGGATTTGGACATTTTTTTGTCCGGTTCCTGCAGGCTCATAATCCTTGCGCCCACCTCGGGAATATAAGGTTCCGGGATGGTAAACGTCTCGCCGTAGGCGTTGTTGAAGCGGATCGCCACGTCCCGCGTGATTTCGATATGCTGCTTCTGGTCCGCGCCCACCGGCACCAGGTTAGCCTGGTACAGCAGGATATCCGCCGCCATCAGCACGGGGTAGGTAAACAGGCCCGCGTTGATGTTGTCCGCGTGGCGGGCGGATTTGTCCTTGAACTGCGTCATGCGGGAGAGTTCTCCCATGTAGGTGTTGCAGGAGAGAATCCAGGTCAGCTGCGCATGCGCGGGCACATGGGATTGTATGAACATAGTGGAAGTTTCCGGCTTCACGCCGCAGGCGATCAAAAGCGCCATCGTCTCAATGGAGCGGCGGCGCAGATCCTCCGGTTCCTGCCTTACGGTAATGGAGTGCATATCCACCACGCAATAATATGCGTTAAAGTCCGCCTGCAGCTTCGCCCAATTGCGCACAGCCCCAATATAATTGCCCAGCGTCAGTATGCCGGATGGCTGGATGCCGCTCAAAACCGATTTTTTCTGTTCCACAGTTTCTCCTCCTTATGCGCAATTGCTTATGGCGTAGCTAATAGTATATCTGTTTCGGCACTTGCGTGCAAGTCAGGCCATCTGTCTCTGTATGATTTCAGGATATGACGGAAATCCCCTTGCAGCAACACAGAGGACGCTCCATGAAGCCCTTCACACGCAAGAAACTGAGAAGCATCCATATAGCTTATTGACATTCCTTTCCCTCAGGGGGCGCGGGGGATCGCAATCCCTCCGCAGTTCAATCAAATCTGACGATATGCGCGTCAGATTTGCGGAAAAAAGTGCGTGGAAGCACTTTTAACCTGCAGAAAACCCGCTGATGAAGTCCGGCAGGACTTTATCAGCGGCATATAAAAACACCGCCGGAAAGGCGTCCCCTTCGGCGGTGTGAGGCTTTTTGTTGAGCGTTTGGCTCTTTGGAGGCTTCTGTATAAGGTTGTAAGGCAGTGCAGGATGCGTGAGCGGCCCGCTTGCCCGGTAGGAAGAGGGTACCGGTTTTCCCTTTCCGTATTACATATATATGTGCGTCTGTATGCGATGGTGATGCCGGTGCAAAACATTTTTGTTTCAAAATTTTTTCGCTTTGGCTCAAAACGGGAATAACGGCATATCATAAGGAAAACCGTTGACAAAGCGCATAACGGACGGTATAATGCGTTCATACTATCGGTTAACCTTTAAAACCTTGGCGATGAAGAGACGAGTAGCCTGTATGGTACGGCACAGAGAGCCGCTTATTGGTGGAAGAGCGGTACGGCGCCTGCAGGGGAAGAACAGCTCAGAGCCTCCGACCGAACCGCGTAAGCGTAGTAGACTCGGACGCGCCCGGCGCGTTACAGCCGGAAACGATCAGCTTATTCTCTTACTAGAGACGGGCGCGTCGTCAGAGTGAGCGCTATGCGCTACATTGGGTGGTACCGCGTGAGACTACGGTCTTTCGTCCCAAACGGGATGGAAGGCTGTTTTTTTATATCAAAAATTAGAATGAAATGCGTTAGGGTTCCAAGGGACGTGTCCCTTGGCGGGGTTTTAGGGAGGCGAAGCTGAGCGCCGCCTGTGGCGGGTACAGCGAAGCGAAAGCCCAGTGAATAAGGGAGCGCACTGCCTATGGCAATGTGCGACCATTATGAACTGACGCCCCCTAACCGTAGTTCCTACACAAAGTTAGTCAGGAGGGAAAAGCATGTTTCGAACGGCACATTGCGGGTCGCTGACAGAAGCGCAGGTGGGCTGTCGCATCAAAGCGAGCGGCTGGGTATTCCACAAGCGCGACATGGGCGGCGTCATATTTCTGGATCTGCGGGATTGCAAAGGCACGCTGCAGGTGGTGTGCAACCTGAACGCGCTCACCAGGGAGGAGTTCGCCATCGCGGAGAATGCCAAGCTCGAATCCGTGCTGATGGTGGAAGGCGTCCTGCGCATCCGGGACGAGGAAACATATAACGATAAGCTTGCAACCGGCACCATCGAGCTTGCGGCGGATCAGGTGACGCTTCTTTCCGAAGCTGATCCACTGCCGTTTTCGCTGGAGGAAACCGCGAAGGTGCGCGAGGATTTGCGTATGGAGTACCGGTTCCTGGACATCCGCCGCTCGCAGATGCAGGAGGCGCTACGCTTCCGGCACCGGGTGGTAAAGGCCGCACGGGATTACCTGGATGCGGACGGCTTTGTGGATGTGGAAACGCCGATCCTCACGAAAAGCACGCCCGAAGGCGCGCGGGATTACCTGGTGCC
>JAEYHP010000042.1 GCA_023409435.1 Bacillota bacterium
CTTTCGATGGTTTCTCCCAAAGCCCTCATGTTTGTCCATTTCCGCTTCATATAAATACCTCCTGCTGCAGTTATCCTACAACAGGAGGCTCTTTTTTCTCAATGTCCGTATTTACGGGTTCAGTTCAAAATGCCGGAGGGCCTTGTATATATTGGGGCGCTGCCCCAAACCCCGCCTAGGGTCGTAACGACCCTAGGAACCCATATTCGGTGACATCCCGTTTAAGGACACCGCAGACAAAAGGGATACCCAAGGGACGTGTCCCTTGGGTGGGGTTAGGGGCAAAGCCCCTAAAGGCCTTTATAAACTATGCCCCCGCCTTGGGCGCGGGTCCCACCAGCTTCAGCTTGTACTGCTGGGGGAAGCTCTTCCACAGCAGGAACACAAGCAGGCAGGTACCGATCTTATCCAGCAGATTGTTGATCACCTTGGGAATAAAGGAGGCGGCAAATATGCTACTCCCGCTTTCCCTGAGCCACAGGAACAGGAAGTCCATGCCCGTGCCGGTCAGGCCACCATACACCCAGATGCCGATGGGCGTGCCGATGAGCGGCGCCACGATGCTCAAAATCAAGCCGGTGATGAGCGCAACGATAAAGTTGAAAGAATACTTCTTTGCAATAAAGCCCACGATGATGCCAATGACCACATTGACCAGCAGGAACGGGATGTCCTTGACGTTGAACAGGATGCCGGTCAACAGGTTGGTCAGCCCGCCCACGGCCGCGCCGTACCACGGGCCTGCGAGTACCGCGACGAACACGGTGCCTATGGTATCGAGATACAGCGGCAGTTTTAGAGAGCTTGTGAGTATGCCCAGCACGATGTTGGCGGCGACGGCGAGGGCGCAGAATACCAGGGTCCTTGTCTTTTCGTTTCGCATGGCGTGCTCCTTTGTTGTTTTTGAATGGCTATCCAATTAAATCCGGCGAAAAGGTATTCAAAGAGAATATGGGCAGGGTAAGGCCGCGTTCTTTTAGCAGCAGGGCAAGCTCTTCCGTGAATACGCCCATGCCTTCCGCTTCCCGCGCGGGGGTAAGGATCCTTTGCGTTTTATTTGCGCAGTAGAGTTCGCCGCCCCACTCGCCCGTACAGGTTTTGTTGACCCCGCAGCAGGGGCTTCCGTCAACCCCTAATACGCCGAGGAGGCGGAACCGCTCCGGGTGCGCGGCGTATTCCACAAGCTGATCCACAACGGGCGCAAGGAGCGTCCTGCAATGCGCGCGGAAAAAGGGGTTGTCGAACTGCTCTTTGACATGCCCCCACCGGAGCGCGCCATACAGCATATACTCCGGGCAGGGAAGCTGAATGAGGCCCACGCCGTTTTGCAGCAGGGCCTGTACCGCCCGCTCGCGCAACGCGCGCTCCGCCTCATATTCCTCCATATTGAAGGAAACGACCTTGGCGGCCGCGTTCAATACGCAATGGCATACCGCCATAACGCCGCTTGGTGCGGTGCCATTCGAAAGCTGTTTTTTTGGCATCTTAATCCATTCCTGTGCTGATGTGTGTATCTATCATAACCGCCGCAGGAAAAAGCGTCAACCTTTTTGGAGAATAACGCTTATTATATAGAATTTCTATGAAACCGCCTGCCGTTACGAGAAGGTACAGGAAAAAGAAGCCGGGCGGTTACCGGATGCTCTGCGGGAAACAGAACAGGTTACATGGGTCATAAGCCTGCTTGACGCGGCGCAGGCGCTGGGCGTTGCCGCCGTAGTATGCCTGCATATAGTTGCGGTTCAGCAGGCTTGGGAAGTTGATATACGCGCCCGGGGTAATACTCTGCAAATAACCGTAACGCGGGCGCATCCACTCCAATACTGCCGGTTCCGCCGCGTTATGCGCCCAGCGTGTTTCCAGGTCGATGATATAGGGGGCGTCGCGGTAGAAAAACGCTGTTTCCTGCGGCGCGGTTGCTTGTACGCGCCCGCCCAGGCCAAACAGACCGATGGAGGCGTACTCCGCGCCAGGCGCGCGCGTGGCGATAAGGGATATGATGCGCTTCATTTCCTGCGGGCTGAAAGCCTGCGGTGCAAAGCGCCCGGCATCCCTGAACTTTTCATAAGGAGGGTACCCCTGTTCCACGGTGCGGATGGCTTCTAAAAATGTGGTTTCCATCATCGTTACGGTGACGCCGGGCAGCGTCAGGAACGGCTGCAGGGAGGCTTTCGCCTTTGCCCGCGTACCATAGTAGATGCCGCGTACGAAAAACCCATAGCCAAGTTCCGCGGAATTGAATATGCGGCACAGCGGCGTAAAGCGAAAGTCATCCTGCCTAAGCCAAGATTGGAAGCGTGAAAACACCTCGATGCCCATGGCAAGCGCCATGCCGGATGCGGTGATGTTGACATATGTCACGTCAAACAGCCTGGGCGGCAACCGGTAAATAAGCTCTGTCACCACACCAAAGTTGCCGCCTCCTCCGCCCCGCAATGCAAAAAACAGATCCGGCTCGCTCGCCTCGCTTACGCGGTGGAGATCGCCGCTGCTGTCAATCAGACGCGCGCCAATCAGGCTGTCGCATGTCAGGCCAAACATGCGCGCGCTCATCCCCCAGCCGCCGCCCTGCGTCAGACCGGCAGCTCCTACCGTGGGGCATGTGCCGCTTGGGAAAGGGTATCCCGCTCCGCCGATTAGCTCGTAAAGGGCTGTATTTTGTACCCCCGCGCCAATGCGCACAATGCCGAGTGCGGGATCGATTGCGCCATGGTTCATACGCCGCATATCCAGCACAACGACATTGTCGCCAATGCAGAAGCCCTCATAATTGTGCCCGCCGCCGCGCACGCGCACGGAGCAGCCACGGCGTCTCGCCTCACGGACGGCGAATGCAACATCCTGCTCGTTTTCACAGTACACAATGGCTGCGGGAAAACGCTGTATGGAGCGGTTATAGATCTGTCTCGCTTGCTGGTAACCTGGAGAAGCAGGCAGAATAATTTCGGGAAAGGCGCAATTGGAATTCATCGGGCACTGGCTGTACATATGCTGTAAAGTTTTGTTTTGTGATACGTACACTCCTCTCTATATGCAGTGTATGACAAGAGAAACAAAGTGGTTCAATGCCTATAAATAAAGACGCCCAAGGGCGTCTTAGCTTTTCGAAAAAGTGCGCAGTACTTTTTTGAGGATTACAGGAACAACCTGTGCCTACGGCACGGGCGGCTGTTCCTGCAAGGAAAGCCTCGCGCCGCAAGGCCTTCCGCCGCCACCGCTGCGGCCCCCCGAACCCCCAAGGATTTTTCACAGACTGAGATTTTCAGAGGACATCTTTAATATACGGCTCCGCAGGGCATCCTCCATCGGTTACAATACCAAGTACGAGCTTCCCGGAATCAGCTTGCACTCCTTTTTGATGCGGCTGGCCTCGGCAGTCAGGGAGTATACGTCGCAGAAACGGTTTTCCGTTACCCGTATGCCCGCGATGGAGAGGGAGATCATGGGGAACTGCTCGATCATCCCCTGCCGGTTTTTTGTAATGATATAGCCGTTCTGAGCATCCTCCGCCTTGTAGAAGGCGCGGATACTCATATCAAAATCTGCAATCAGCGCGCGGCAGATTTCCTCCGCGCTTTCGGTCTGCACAATGCTTACAAAATCATCTCCGCCTACGTGGCCGATAAACGCATCATCCGGCATATGGGTTTTGATGCACAGCGCCAGATGCTTGATCACACGGTCCCCGTTCTCAAACCCGTAGACATCGTTGTAAGCCTTGAAGTTGTCGATGTCAAAGTACAGCACGCTGCGGCTTTCACGCTCAAGCAGCATGCCGGAAAGCGCCTTTTCTATGAGGATATTGCCGGGGAGTGCTGTGAGCGGGTTTAATTGCGTGGCGTTGTTGACTTCTATTTCGATCGTTTTGTTGAGCAGATCCTTGATTGTGACGATGCCGTAATACTTGCCTTCGAGCGTCACGGTAATAAAGTCGTATACGTTTTCCTCCGGGCGGGCCATGGCCAGCTTGCCCGAAAGCGTGACGGGCGTCTTATAGTCAAGCGTTAAAAACTCCCGGTCCATAACGGAGGCAATGGTTTTTCTGGAATAGAGGCTGTATCCGTACACGCCGGCGACGATGGTATTCACCCGGTTGCGCGTAACGACGCCCTGCACGTACCCGTCCCTGGTTACGCAGAAGCCCTGCAGTTCCGGCTTTTTTAACAGCATGGCGTAGGCTTCCTGAATCATGACCTGCTCGTTGACGGAGGGGGCGGGGATGCACAGGTTGCCAATGAACACCTCGGCCAGGTTGTAGCCGAACAGATGGTTTTTTTTCGCGTTGATGTCGGTGATGGTTTCCACAATATCCTGATCGAGCGGTGAAAGCGCGGTGCTGGGGCGCTTGATAAAATAGCCCTGCCCGTACTGGACGCCGATGTGTATGAGCGTTTCCAGCTCGGAAAGCGTCTCGATGCCTTCGGCGATCAGGTATGTGCCGGTGATCTTGGCGAACTCCTGCATGCTTTTCACCAGCGCCTGCTTGACGGTATCCTTATCAATATTGCGGATGAGCTGCATGTCCAGCTTGAGATAATGCGGATGGATGTCGGAGATCAGGTTCAGGCCGGAGTAGCCCGCGCCCGCGTCGTCTATGGCGATCTGGTAGTTCTGGTTCTTATAATAATGGATAATTTCCTTGAACTCCCCGATATCCCTTACGGCGGAACGCTCGGTAATTTCAAATATGATGCGGTTGGGGTTGATATCGAATTCCTCAAGATACTCCCGGGTGAAGCCCTTTTGGAATTTTGCGTCCTCCATTACGCTGGGGTTGACGTTTAAAAACAGCGTAGTATCGGACTTGGCGCACTGCATGGCGGAAAGCGCTTTGGTGCGGCACAGACGCTCGAGCTCCCAAAGCTCCTTGCTGGCTTCCGCCACGGCAAAGAGCATGGCGGGGCTTTCCATATCGGTGCCCTTGGGCCCGCGGGAAAGCGCTTCATATCCCAGCACAGCGCCGTCACGAAGCGAGACGATGGGCTGGAACACCGAGGTGATGGAGGCCTGCTCCAAAATATCCATGAGCTGCTCCTTATAGGCAAGCAGATTCGTCTCATGCGCTGTACTCATACGTTCCTCTTGCGGGTTTTGCCGCCGGATGTCTATTTATACGTTTTATATCGGCACATATTGGATAGGATAAACGCAGTTGCCGCATACAGGTATCAAATATATGTAAAACTTATATTCCGGTGCAAATCCGCTCAGGAAACCGGGTATTTACCGGATGCCCTGCGGGAAGGCGAATAGGTTTGCTGGGTCATAGGTCTGTTTGACACGGCGCAAGCGCTCTGCATTGCCGCCGTAATAGGCGCGCATATAATCGGCATTTAGAAGGCTTGGAAAATTAATAAACGCGCCAGGAGTAATGCTTTGCAGGTATAAAAAACGCGGCTCATACCACGCAAGGTTATAAAGCTCCGCGGTATCCTCCTCCCACCGCGTTTGAAGTTCAATAATGTAGGGCGCGTTGCGGTAAAAGAACGCCGTCTGCTCAGGAGGAACCTCTTTTACGCGGCCGCCCAGACCGGAAAGGATAATGGAAGCATCGATAGAGCCCGCAGCGCGCATGGCGATGAGGGAGATGATATTCCGTATTTCTTCCTGATTGAGGCGGTCCGGCGCAAACCGGCCGGCAGAGCGGAATTTTTCAGGCATTGGAGAGCTTCTCTCCACCGTTCGGATGGCCTCCAGAAACGTGGTTTCATTGAGCGTGACAGCTGCGCCCGGCAGCGAAAGAAAGGCTTGCAGCGAGGCCTCCGCCTCCGCTCCCGTGCCGAAATAAATGCCGGTCATGGAAAAACCGTACTCATCGTTTTCGGAGTTGAAAATACGGATCATCGGCGTAAACCGTTGGTCGTCCGAACTCTGCCAGTCCTGAAAGCTGGAAAACAGGGTGGCCGCAACGTCAAGTGAGGCGCCGGTTGCGGAAATGTTCACATAGGTGACGTGAAAGAGCTGTTCGGGCAGCGCATAAGTGAGCTCCGTCACCACGCCGAAATTGCCGCCCCCGCCGCCGCGCAGCGCAAAAAACAGATCCGGCTCGGAGGTCTCGCTGGTATCATGCAGTATTCCCATACTGTCCACCATTTGCGCGCCTACAAGAGAGTCGCATGTCAAGCCAAACATTCGGGAGGAAAGCCCCCAGCCGCCGCCGAGCGTCACCCCGACTGCGGCGACCGATGGGCAGGTGCCGCTGGGGAACGGGTACCCCGCTCTTCCCACCAGCTCATAGAGCCCTGCGTTTCTCGCGCCCGGGCCAACACGCACCAAATTTTGCGCCGTATCGAGTTCGGTTTCTATCATGCGGCCCGTATCGATGACGACGGCGCTGTTTCCCACGCAAAACCCCTCATAATTGTGGCCGCCGGTGCGGATGCGCGCCTTGCTGCCCGTACGCCTGGTCTCCCGAACGGCATACAGGACATCCTCCACGGTGCGGCAATATAGAATGGCTGCGGGGAACTTCTGGATCGAGCGGTTGAATATCTGCCGGGACCTTTCATACTGCGGCGAGGACGGCAAAATAATTTCCGGCTGGCCATATTCAATATCCATGCTGCTATGCTGCACCTATTTGATTTTGATGGGGTAGCGTAGGCGCACTCCTCGCTCCAGTCTATGACGGGGAGCGCGGGCGGGTTCGGATGTCATAAGTTTCGGCTAACAAAAAAGCGCCCCATTTAGGGCGTTGCTATAAAAAAACCGTGAGAAGCCGGACTTTCGCGGGCATCGACAAAAGAGGCTATGCTAGTCTGGTATATATTCAACTATATCAGATAATTTGCAGTCAAGAATCTTACAAAGCGCATTGAGCGTATTGGTAGAAACGGATTGATCGTTTTGTAACCGCAGTATCGTTGAACCGCTGATATTTTCATCCTTGCCCTTATTTCTTAGCGTATAGGTGGTTGCGCCTTTTCTCTTCATTGTTTTCCATAGTGGAGCATACGAAATCAGATTTATTCACTCCTCTTTACTTTTCTACATTATGCCCTATAATGGACATATGCCGATATGATCAATATTGGACATAAAGGAGAGGCGAATGATGGATTATCAAAGGGCTTATAAGATTTTGTTTAATGAAATTACGGACGCACTTAATGAGCTGGAGAAGGCGAGCGAAAAATTTCCGGAAATAATTAAAGCAGAAATGATATTGCAAAACGCGCAACGGCAAACGGAAGACATGTATATTGAGGCCGAAACGGAGCCCATCCTGTTTCATGCGGGGGAACGTTCTTATAGAGAATCTTTTTCTTCTGCGCCGGGCTTTTCTTCTTCAACCTTCTCAAACTCTGTCCGGTAATAGGAGTAAAGCCCGGGCAGCACGTTAGCCGATATTATTACCGCCAGGGCAAGAAGAATGTTCCAAAAGAGGTTGGGTAGCCGCAGGGCGGTTACTGCAAACAAACCCGGCATGAAAAGAATAAAGAAAAGCCATACCGAAGAGACGGTTTTCGTCAATCGGTAGCTGGTCTTTTGCTTTTTGCAGACGACGATATCCGAGGTGCGGTCCGCCAGCGGCTTCGGTTGATTTGAATAAATACCAGAGGTAGCAGGAAAACGGCGGCGCGGTTCGTTGCGGCATCTCTTAATACTCCTTTCGTCTATGATACCCGGATTGTTTGCAAAAGAGGAAGTATCCATACCAATTATTACAGGACCCGCGCCCCTTGTTCAACCGCTTCTCCAAATTCGGCCCGATAGGGCGGCATTCAACAAAAGACGCCCGCCCCCTAATGCGGGGCTGGGCGCTGAGGCAAACCTGTCCAGTCGCTTATCGCGCGACGATTTCTTTAATATAAAATTCTCTCCCGCCCAAAAGCTCCCACCTGCGGCCACCGCAGTGCGGGCAGAGAAAATTGCTGCCTGGCAGATTGAACACCTTGCTGCAATCCTTGCACATGCCGTTGCCGGGCAGGATCTCAATTTCAAGTTTTGCGTTCTCCAATATGGTGCCATCCGCCGCCACGGGGAAGCATGCTTCCACATAGCGCGGGATCATGGAGGAAAGCTCGCCGATCTGCAGCACCAGCGTCTCGATCTCAGCCAGGCGCTGTTCCACCGCCACCTTCTCCACGGCCTTTACCACTTCTATGACAACGCTCAGTTCATGCATTGCATGCCCTATTCCTTCACAAACACCCGCGCGACCTTTTTGAGCGCGATCCTGCCCTGGCGCTTCAACATATGCTTCACGATCCGGGGCTTGAGGTCCTTAAACTCCACGCCCTCGCCGTCGTACTTGCGGACAAGCGATATGGCGTCGAATTTACACTTGGTGGTGCATACGCCGCAGCCCACGCAGAGGAACTCATCCACCACGGTCGCGCCACAGCTTAAGCAGCGCTCGGTCTCTTTTTTGACCTGCTCCTCGGTGAAGGTGCCGCGTAGATCCCGGAAGGTCTCCCTGGACTGCTTGCCGTCAACATGGCCGGCGGAATGCCGGGGCGCGCGGTCGTAGCCCAAAAGCTCAATGTTCTCCTTATCCAGCGCCCGGTATTCGCGGCGGCTTCGGCCAATGGTCAGGCTCTGGCCGGGGTGGACGGCGCGGTGGATAGAAACGGCGCCCTGCTTGCCGGTGGCGATGGCGTCTATCACGAATTTCGGGCCTGTCAGCGCGTCGCCGCCCGCGAATACGTCCGGTTCCGCCGTCTGGTAGGTGAACGGATCGGCTTTGATGGTACCGTTGCGGTTCAGCTCGATTTTCGTGCCTTCTAACAGCTTGCCCCAGTCGATGCCCTGGCCTATGGAAAGAAGTACATGGTCCGCGGGCACAGTCTTGGTATCTTCTTCATCATAGGCCGGGTTGAACCTGCCGTTTTCATCGAACACGCGCACACAGCGCTTGAATTCCACGCCGGTAACGCGCCCGTTCTCGGTCACGATGCGCTTGGGACCCCAGGAATTGTTTACGGCAATGCCTTCGTCCATGGCCTCGTGCACTTCCTCATCGAGCGCGGGCATTTCTTTGCGGCTTTCAAGGCAGTAGAGTTCTACCTGCTCCGCGCCTACGCGCGCAGCGGTGCGCGCCACGTCTATGGCCACGTTGCCGCCGCCTATGACGATGATGTTGCCCTGTAGTTTCACATCTTCACCAAGGTTCACATTGCGCAGGAAATCCACGCCGGTAGTAACACCCTCGGCATCCTCCCCTTCGATGTTGAGCATGCGGCCCGCCTGCGCGCCGATGGCGAGGTAGAACGCCTCATACCCTTCTTTGCGCAGATCGTGTAAGGTGACGTCGCGGCCCACCTCCACGCCGGGCTGGAATGTGACGCCAAGCTCTTTGAGAATTTCGATCTCAGCGTTCACCACGTCCTTTTCCAGCCGGAAGGAGGGGATGCCCAGCGTCATCATGCCGCCCAAAGCCCTTTGCTTTTCAAACACGGTTACCTTGTAGCCGTCAATTGCGAGATAATACGCGCAGGCGAGCCCTGCGGGTCCTGCGCCGATCACGGCAATTTTGCTGCCGTACTGATGCCGGATGGCGGGCACATAGCGGCTTTCCTGCTTCAAATCCTGCTCGGCGATGAATTTCTTGATTTCGTCTATGGCGACGGGGTCGTCCACATCCCCGCGCGTACAGGCCGATTCGCACTTTCTCGGGCAGACGCGGCCGCAAACCGCCGGGAACGGGTTCTCGTTCTTAATGAGTTCCAGCGCCTCGGTATAGCGGCCCTGGGAGGCAAGTTTGATGTAGCCCTGTATGGCGATGTGCGCGGGGCACTCCGTCTTACACGGGCTGGTGCCGCTGTCCACCACTTCTTTGCGGTTGAAGCGGTAGTCCGGGTTCCATTTGTCCGGGCCCCACTCGGTATCGTGGGGCAATTCCCGCTTCTTTTCCGGGATGGGCGTCTTTGTGCACAGCTTCTGCCCAAGCTTCAGCGCGTTGACATTGCAGCCTGTGACGCATTCGCCGCAGGCGACGCATTTTTCCGTATCCACATGGGACACGTAGTTGGATCTTACCATGTCCGGGTTTAAAAACAGTTCGGCGGTCCGCAGCGAAAGGCACGAACACCCGCAGCAGTTGCAGATGGCGTGGGTCTTGCCCGAGCCGTCGGTATTGGGAATCTGGTGAACGAGGCCGTTTTGTTCGGCGCGTTGTATAATTTCGAACGCTTCCTCGCGGGTGATCTCCCTGCCCCTGCCGGTGCGGATATAGTATTCCGCGGCGTGCCCCATCTGGATGCACATATCCTCCTTCAAGTGCCCGCAGCCCTCGCCCATGATCTCGCGCGCGGTGCGGCAGGAACAGTCGGAGACGGAGAAAACGTCGTTTTCATTGAGGTAGCGCGAAACCTCCTCGTAGGAGGCGCGCCGGGTTTCTCCCATGATGGATTTTTCGATGGGGATGACGCGCATCAGCCCAAGGCCCACCGGAAAATTGCCCGCGGTCTTCGGGCCGCGTACGCGGCCGTAAGCTTCAAACGATTCCGCGATCTGCGGGTACTTGCGCACATTTTCCTTATTGTTGACCATCATTTCCATGATGCCGGGGATCCAGGTATCGTACCAGTATTTGTCCTCGCCGTCGATTTTGTTGACGAAGCAGACCCCGGCCATGGCGAGTTCCCACAATATCTTTGCGGTTTGCTCTACGGATTTTCCGCACAGCGCCGCAACCTCCTGCGCGGTCTTGGGCACGCGCATATCAAGACATAGCGCCACGGAGGCCATGTCGTCCGTGACGACAGGCTCCAGGATACGGTATTCCGGGTCGGCCGCCGTAATGGCATCTTTTGCGCCCATTTTCTTTCTGCTGACCTTGTTGGCATACTCCAGTACCTTCAACTTTATCGCCATCTTCTATTCCCTTCCTGTCAGTCTTCGTTCCAGGCGTGCGCCTGCTGCCGGAGCCAGCCGATCCATTCCTCCATCCCCTCGCCCGTCTTGGCGGATATGGGAATGACCTTCACATTTGGGTTGAGTTTTTTCGCCCGCTCCGTGCAGGCGGCGATATCAAAATCGAAGTAGTTAAGCGCGTCGATCTTGTTGATGAGCAGCACATCCACAATGGAGAACATCAGCGGGTATTTTAAGGGCTTGTCGTCTCCTTCGGGCACGCTTAAAATCATGGCGTTTTTGGACGCTCCGGTATCGAATTCCGCCGGGCAGACGAGGTTTCCCACGTTTTCGAGTATCGCGAGGTCGATACCCTCAATCCCCAGTCCTTCTATTCCCTGCCGGGTCATATCCGCGTCCAGGTGGCACATGCCGCCGGTATGGAGCTGTATGACCTTGACGCCGGTTTTTGCAATCATCCGCGCGTCCACGTCCGAATCGATATCCGCTTCCATCACGCCGATACGGAATTCATCTTTCAATGCTTCGATGGTCCTAGTGAGCGTGGTGGTCTTTCCGGAGCCCGGGGAGGACATCAGGTTTAACAAAAACGTCTTGTTCGCCTTTAGTTCCCGGCGTAAAAGCTCCGCCTGATGATCGTTGTTTGCAAATACGCTCTCTTTGATTTCCAGTATCCGAAACGGTTCCATGCTGATTGCCTCCATTGAGAAGTGGTTTTGTTGCTGTAGGGGCGGCTAGTAGCCGCCCGCGTTCTCGAACATACCCCAAATAACAGCAAAGCAGGTAATTTCGGGCGGATACTATCTGCCCCTACAAGGGGTAATGCACCTTTTGCGGGCCGATGAGGGCATCGGCGCCTACATTTTACCTGAAATGCTGTTGCCCTGCGTTACGCACGCGACTTCCTTATAAACCCCAAGGTCGGTATACAGTTCCTGCTTGAGCGGGTTCAATTTATACTTGCGCACGCGGTAAACGGCGTAGACGAGCACCGCGATATTGGCCGCAAGCGAAAGCGCGCTTACGGTAAACAGCGCTGCGGGGTTATGGCTGGCTTTCACCGCGAATATGGTATCGTCCACAAACGTGGGGTACGCCATGGTGAACATCATCCAGAACGCCAGCGTATGCGCCCGGTGCTGCAGCCATGCGCCTTTTTTAATAAAGAATGCCGCAAGCGTGGGGGCGATCAAAAGCGCCGCGCCCGCGTAGAAGGAGTGGTCCGACACGCAGTTGTACACATACGCAAAGTTCCAAAGGTCGTATGCGATCACCCAGAACCACAGCATATCCGGCCACATCATGTCCCGCCGTTTATCCCGGCTCACATAAATGCCCATGCAGCCCGAAATGGTGACGATATTCAATATCCCCGCAATTCCGTTCATGATGTTCCAGGGACCTCCCACCATCACAACGCCGTCCACGACGCCGCTGAGGCTGAAGCATTCAAAATCGCGGATACAGGCCTCCAAAATATTGATGGCGAGTATGAGCGGCGGGAAAATGACGCGAAACTTGCTTTTTTCCACCTTGGGCACCATGCGAATGAGCAAAAAGCCCAAACACCCCGCCAGCGCGGAATACACCTTGACCCAGTGGAACCAGGTTCCCGTGCTTGAGCCCGCCCCTGCCGTATTGGGCCATACGAATATGGTCAATAGAAGCGGCAGCAGCATAAAGCAGGCGAGCGCCGTCCATTTGTTGATGCGGGAAAATTCGTTAAGCAGGATCAGGCCAAGCGTTACGCCCAGGAACATTAGCCACGTATACCAGGGGATTGCTTCAAATAAAAACATATGGGACCCTCCTTGACCATCTTTGTATGGGGAGTTGTAAGCGCAAGGAAACGGATATCAGGTTACCGAAAATTAAGCGACACGCTGGATATGCCAATACTGGTTGAACCAGATTTCGTACACAGTATATCATCTTGTTAATTATGCGTCAATCATATCTGTACTGCAGTAATCTCGGCATATGTAAAGATGTGCGCAATTGTATTTCAAATATATTCGTGCTAAAATGTCATTGGTATGTGGCTGAGCCACAGGGCAGAAAGAAGGAACAAAAGCAGATGCAGTTTGCAAAACTCAGCGCGCCTTCGCTCAAGGAGCTTTTTGTACAGGAACTCGAGCACATGATTCTTTCGGGCAGGCTAATTATCGGCACACAGCTTCCGCCGGAGCGCGAACTGGCGCAGAGTATGCAAATAAGCCGCGCCGTGGTCAACGCGGGCTTGAACGAAATGGAAAGCAAGGGTTTTTTGGAGGTCCGCCCGCGCGTGGGCACATTCGTGGCGGATTACCGGCGCAAGGGCACGGCGGATACGCTGCTTTCCATTATGAAATACAACGGCGGGCGGCTGCAGCGGGACGATATCCGCTCCATATTGGAAATCAAGGAAGTGTTGGACCGCCTGGCGGCGCAGCTCGCTATCCCCAGGATTATGGATGAAGAAATCGTGCTGCTTAAAACATATGCGGATGCCCTGAAGGCGGCGGATTCGCCGGAGGCCGCTGCGGAGGCGGTGTTTTCCTTCCACCATGAGCTTGCCCTGATCTCCGGCAATACGCTCGTGCCGCTCATCTACTATTCCTTTAAAGCACCCATATTGAGCCTGTGGGAGCGCTTCTGCATCAAGTACGGCGTTTCGGCGCTGCACCAGAATACGGCGCGGCTGTTCGACGCCATAACAAAACGGGACCTGCCCCTGGCGGAGCAGGTGATCGAGGCCGCCATTGCCGCCTGCATCAGCGGCCCGCAACAGATTTACAGCGAGTGAAGGACGCCGTTAAGTCCGTGCTTAAGCAGATTCCATTTAACCTATTGGTTGAATTCTCCGCGCTTTTTTTGCATACCATTCGCTTGTGGCTTTCGGGAGTACGCGATATAGTCATGCAAGAGGGACGGAGGGATTAAAATGGAATTATCCATTGGGCAGGTTATCAGGCAGCTTCGCAAGCAGCAAAACATGACGCAGGAAGAGCTGGCGCTTGCGGTGGGTGTATCCATTGCCGCAGTATCCAAATGGGAAAGCGAAAAAAGTTATCCCGATATTACGTTGCTGCCTTCGATTGCCCGGCAACTCCAGACAAACGTCGATAGCCTTTTTAGCTATACGACGGAGCTTGATCCGGAAGAGCTGGAACGCATTTTTACACAATGCTCCGCCGCGTTCGACAAGGCGTCTTTTGAACAAGGATATGCGCTGTGCCGGGAGTACTTGGACCGGTATCCCAATGATATTGCGCTCAAGCTCCACATTGGCACGCTCATCCCCATGTATTGTTCGGGCGCGCCAAAAGAGGAGGAGCAAGAATATCTGAAGGCTGCCCTGGAGCTTTGCAAGCCCGCCGCATCGTCCAATGATCCCAAGCTGCGCGCCGTTGCGCAGCGCATGCTTACGGCGATTTACTTAAGAAGCGGCAAGCTTGACCTTGCCGAAGAACAATTGCACGCCTGCATGGACGGGCTGGATGGGGAAGTTGACCCTACTTTGGCCGTGATTTATTTAAAGAAAGGCGAAACGGAGAAGGCGGAGGATATTTACCAGAGGTGCCTCTTTCGCGGCGTACATGGCTGCCAAACGGCGCTCCTTGGCCTTGCCGGTATTGCAAGGACCGCCGGCAGTGCGGAACGGTTTTTACGGTACCAGAACAGCATCCTGCGTATTGCGGAATTGTTTGAACTGGAGAACATGCCGGGAATGCAGCTGAGCGCTTATCTTTCCCTTGTGCAGTATTATAAAGAGCAACAACAGGAAGAAGCTATGGTCAACGCGCTCGCAGGTTTTGTGGATTGCGCGGGGGCATGGAACGAAGAACCGGATTTTTCAAACAGCGCATATTTCGGGCGTATCAAAACGGCAGGCTCTGCCATTCCGCACACCACTGCGATGAAGACCGCCTTTTTAGAACAGGCAAAGGAACTGCGGGGCTGCGCGTTTTTTGAAAAGAATCTCCGTTTTCAGGCACTGGTGGAACGGCTGGAGCGGCAGGCGTCCTTGATGGAATAGCGGAAAGCCCAAAAAGGAGGTAGCGCCTTTGGTGTTTTGATAAACCTCGTCGTCTGTCATTCTGAGCCGAAGGCGAAGAATCTGACGCCCGTTATACACCCTAATATAGGCGCTTCAAGATCCTTCGCTTCGCTCAGGATGAAGTAAAGAGACTTTGTTGATGAGCTGAAGGAGGTATTGTCTCCCTCAAAGTAAACAGTTTGGCAGATAATAAAAAAGTGGCTTGCGCCACTTTTTGTTTGTTACATATTCTTGTTGGACAAACCCTTCACCTTCTGCCGTGTGATGGCGCGCAACAGCGCTACCTTGGAGTGGGAGGAAGCGATCTCGCTTTCCACATGGCTCAGCCGCGCGAGGGCGCGCTCTTCCGCCTTGCGCGCGCGTTCCGCGTCGATTTCCTCCGGCCATTCGCAGGCCTGGCAGAGGATGATAACGCCGTCCGTACGGACTTCCATAAATCCCTCGGAATGGAACGCCGTCTTGACTTCGTCGCCTACGCGGATCATAAGCTCGCCTACGGTAAGCACGGTGACCATGGGAATATGGTCCGCAAGTATGCCGATATGCCCCGCGATGGTGTTCACCGTTACGGAGTACGCTTCGTCGTTATAAAACTCGCGCTCGGGCGTCAATACCATCAGGCGGAAGGGTTTAGGCATGGTTTTGCATCTCCCTGTACTTTTCGCGCACCTCGTCCAATGTTCCCGACATTAAGAACATGGATTCGGGGATGTCGTCCACCTTGCCCTCCACAATGTCGCCAAAGCCAGCAACCGTCTGTTCCAGCGTCACAAAGCGGCCGGGCTCGCCGGTGAACGCTTCCGCCACATGCAGCGGCTGGGAAAGGAAATTCTGCAGCTTTCTTGCGCGGTAAACCGTCAGCTTATCCTCGTCCGAAAGCTCATCCATGCCGAGGATCGCGATGATGTCCTGCAGTTCATGGTAGCGCTGCAGGCATTCCTGCACGCGGCGCGCAACGGCGTAATGCCGCTCGCCCACGATGGCGGGCTCGAGGATACGCGAGGTAGACGCAAGAGGATCCACCGCCGGGTAAATGCCGATTTCCGCTATGGCGCGGGAAAGCACCGTCGTGGCGTCCAAATGCGAGAATATCGTTGCGGGCGCGGGGTCGGTCAAATCGTCCGCGGGAACATAGACCGCCTGTACGGACGTGATGGAGCCGCGCGGGGTGCTGGCGATGCGCTCCTGCAGATCGCCAAGCTCAGTCGCCAGCGTGGGCTGGTAGCCGACAGCGGAGGGCATGCGGCCCAAAAGCGCCGAAACCTCGTTGCCCGCCTGTACGTAACGGAATATGTTGTCGATAAACAAAAGCACGTCTTGGTGCATTTCATCGCGCAGGTACTCCGCCATGGTCAGGCCCGCGAGTGCCACGCGCATACGCGATCCCGGGGGCTCGTTCATCTGCCCGAACGCGAGCGACGTGCGCTTGATAACGCCGGATTCGTGCATGTCCGCAATCAGCTCCGTACCCTCGCGGCTGCGTTCGCCCACGCCGGTGAATACGGAATATCCGCCTCGGTTCTTGGCGATGTTGTGCATCAACTCCATGATGAGCACCGTCTTGCCCACGCCCGCACCGCCAAACAAGCCGATCTTGCCGCCCACGGGATAGGGGGCGAGCAAATCGATAACCTTGATGCCGGTTTCAAACAGCGTGGTGGAAGGGCGCTGCATCACAAACGACGGTGGCGGCTGGTGTACGGCGCGGCGCGGCGCATCGATTTCGCCTTTCCCGTCAATGGGCCTGCCCAGCGAGTCGATGACGCGGCCCAATACGGTCTCCCCTACCGGTACGGTAATGCCGCCGCCGGTATTGAACACCTCCGTGCCGCAGCAAAGGCCTTCCGTCGCTTCGAGCGCGATTGCGCGTACCACGCCGGGGCCCGCGTGCTGGGCGACCTCCATATGGATGGGCGGCTCGGTCACGGTTTTTAAAAGCGTGTTGAGCACGGGCTCAAAGCCGCTTTCAAACCGGACGTCTAGCACGGGCCCGGCAATTTTTATAATAGAACCCCGAAAATTCTTTTCAGTCATTTACCTGTCCTCCGGGTCAAATGCGTTCGCCGCGCTTACGATCTCCGCAAGCTCGTTGGTGATGGAAAGCTGGCGAACGGAATGGTATTGCTGGGTGAGCTTTTCAATCATTTCATCCGCGCTGCGGGTGGCGTTTTCCATGGCGGCCATGCGGGCATAGTTTTCGCTGGCGTAGGCGTGTACCATGGCGCCGTATACAAAGCCGATCATAAACTGCGGCACAAGCGCCTCAAACACCGCCAAGGCCGAGGGGTCGTAAAGCATTTGAGTCCTGTCCTCCGGTACGGCGCGTTCGGGAATAAAATCGGAAAGTTCAAGCGGCAGCAGCTTCCGGTCGGTGGGCTCGTGCACCAGGGAATTTACAAAGCGCGTGAACACGATGCGCACCTCGTCTATTTCCCCTTTGTCGTACATCTCCATCAGTATGGTGACGATCCTTCGCGCGGTATTGACGGAAGGGTCCTCCGCGATATGGGAGAAGCTTTCGTTTACCGTGATGTTTTTGCGCACAAAATGCTGCGTGGCCACGTTGCCCACGGTAAACACCTGAACCACGGTGCGGTTCGCCATGCTTTTGTCCGCTAACGTCAGCACGTCGTGGTTGTAGGAGCCGGAAAGGCCCTTTTCGCCTGCCACCACAATATAAGCGGCCTTCTTGGCGTCTTCCCGCATTTTGATATACGGGTGGGTCGCGTCCCCGGTATGGGCGAGGATATCCTGCATGACGTCCACGGCACGGTAAAAATACAGCTTGTTCTGCTCAATGCCTCTGAGCGCCCGGCGCATGCGCGCGGCGGAAACAAGATGCATGGCGTTGGTGATCTGCCGCGTTTGCTTCACACTTTTGATGTGAAAGCGGATGTCGCTCATGCTGGGCATGCTACACCGCCTTTATGCTCTGCGCATATTCCTGGATGCACTCCAACAGCGCCGCGCGCGTTTCATCCGTGAGGTCGAAGCCCGTTTCCACCTCGCACATGGCGTTGTCAAATTCCCGGTGGGCATAGGTAATCAGCCCCGCGTTGAATTTGCGTACCTCGCTTACGGTGAGTTTTTTGATGACGTCGCTCGTGGCACTTAGCAGCAGCAGCACCTGTTCGGCGAGAGAAAGCGGCTCATGCTGCTTTTGCTTCAATGTTTCGGAAAGCCGGTCGCCGTCGTCGAGTATGCGCTTTGTCGTCGGGTCGATATCCGAACCGAACTGCGCGAATATCTGCAGTTCGCGGTACTGCGCAAGCGTCAGCCTCAATTTGCCGGATACCTTGCGCATGGCTTTTCTCTGCGCCGCGCGTCCCACGCGCGAAACCGAAAGGCCAACGTTTACCGCGGGGCGTACGCCCGCGTGGAACAGCTCCGTTTCCAGGTAAATCTGCCCGTCCGTAATGGAGATGACGTTGGTGGGGATGTAGGCGGAAATGTCGCTCGCCATCGTTTCTACGATAGGCAGCGCCGTCAAGGAACCTCCGCCAAGCTCGTCCTTTAAATGTCCCGCGCGCTCGAGTAACCTGCTGTGCAGGTAGAAGACGTCGCCGGGGTACGCTTCGCGTCCCGGTGGACGGCGCAGCAGCAGGGACATGGCGCGGTACGCGACCGCGTGCGTACTTAAATCATCATAAATAATGAGTGCGTCTTTGCCGTCGTACATGAACTGCTCCGCAATGGCGCAGCCCGCGTAGGGCGCGATGTACTGCATGGCCGCGCAGTCGCTCGCGGTGGCGGCAACGATAACGGTATACTTCATTGCGCCCGCTTTTTCCAGCGTTTCATGAATTTGCGCGATTGTGGAGACCTTCTGGCCGATTGCCACATACACGCACAGCACGTTTTTGTCGCGCTGGTTCAGTATGGTATCGATGGCGATGGTCGATTTTCCCGTTTGCCGGTCGCCGATAATGAGCTCGCGCTGACCCTTGCCTATGGGAATGATACTGTCCACGCACAATAGCCCCGTCTGCAGCGGCTCATTGACGCCCTGGCGGTCAATGATGCGCGGCGCGGGGGATTCGACGGGCCGGAATTTGCTGCCCTGCAGCGGCTTCGCGTCAAGCGGCAGGCCCAGCGGGTCGATGACGCGGCCCAGTAGCTCGTCCCCAACCGGCACTTCCACAACGCGCCCGGTGGAGCGCACCCGCTCGCCCGCATGCACGTCTTCGACGCCGTTTAACAGAACCGCGCCTACGCCGCTCAGCTCCAGGTTCATGGCCATGCCGAACACATCATTGCCAAATGCGATAAGTTCCCCGTAACGGCTGTGGGAAAGGCCTTCTATTTTCACCACGCCGTCGCCCGCGGAAATTACCGTGCCGTATTCGTATACAATCGGCTTGCTTTCGTAGCGTGACAACCGCTGCCGTAAAGCCGCGCCGATGTCTTTTGCGGTCATATTCATAGCTTACTCACTTTCAAACAGATGGCGCTCTACGTCCTTTACGCGGGACAAAATGCTCGAATCGTACACCTTGCCGTCCACCATCGCAAGAAAGCCACCGATCAGGCGTTCATCGCGCTGTACGTCGAACGTGACCTCGCCGCCCAATATGCGGGAGAACTGCGCCTCTATATTGCTGATGAGCTTATCATCATATGGACCGGCCATGTACAATTCACCCTTGTGACTCATGCTAGCCCACCTTCTTGAAGAATTCGTTGATCAGGCGCTCGTTGTCCGTGGCACTTACCTCGCGCTCCAAGATATGTCCGGCGAGGTCCACGGCAAGCACCGCGGTCTGCTCCTGCAGCTGCTGCATCAGCTCGTCGCGCTCGGCAACGGCCTGGGCGTGCGCTTTACTTAGCGACTGATGCGCTTCCTGCCGCGCGTTTTCTGTAATCTCCTGCGCTTCGCACTCGGCGCGCTTCAAACGTTCCTGCACCAATTCGTCGGCGGTCTTTTTGGCCTCGCTTAAAGACCCTTCATACTGGGTCTTGAGCGCGTCAACTTCGGCGCGGGCATTATCTATGGCTTCCCGCTCGCGCGCAAACTTCGCCTCGCGGTCTGCCATGAACTTGCGCACGGGCTTGATCAGCAGGGAGCGCAGTACGATGAACAGCACGACGATGTTTAACAGATGCAGTGCAAAATCAAGCGGATTTATCTCCAGCATACAAACCCCCTAGCTTACTTCACAAGAGTGAAGATCATGATCAGCGCCGTAACGAAGCCGTAGATAGCGGTCGATTCCGTCAACGCAAGACCGAGTATCAACAGCGCGTTGATTTTGCCGTTGGCTTCGGGCTGCCGCGCCACGGCTTCCACCGCTTTGCCCGTTGCAATGCCCATGCCAAGGCCCGCGCCAGCACCCGTCAATACGGCCAAACCTGCGCCGATTGCGATCAATCCAACTTCAGACATGTTCGTTTCCTCCTAAGTGATTGTAATTGATTATTCTACAGCTTCGCCGATAAATGTCAGCGACAAATTGATGAATATGAATATCTGAATCAGCGGGTGGAAGGCGTTGAAATAAAGGCCCAGCACCGCAGGCACCCCCGCGCCGAACGCGCCCAGAGACATGTACACAAGGTGCATTACGATCATGCCGCCCAGCATGTTGCCAAAAAGACGGCAGGCGAGCGATATGGGGATGGCGATATCAGAAAGGAGCTTGAAGGGCGCAATCACCGCGTTGGGGGAGGCGAAGCTCTTTAGCCGCCCGCCCACGCCCTTTTTCTTGACGCCATAGTAGTTGATCATGATAAAGGTAACGATGGCGTAGGTGAACGTCGTAATCAGGTCCGTTGTGGGCGGACGCTGGCCGAACAGTTCTACAATGGCGGCGCCCAAATAGAGCACGGCTAACGCGAACATGTACTCCCCAAGGATATGGTTCTTGTGGCCGAATTTTTCCTTTACAAAATCGTCAATGCCATTTACTGCGGTTTCCAGCAGGGCCTGCAGGCCGCCTGGCGCTTCCTTAAACTTGGGGATGACGAATATCCGTGCAAGCAGGGCAAGCACCAGAACAACCGCGATGACGATCCAGCTCAAGATCACCGAGGTGCTCGCTGAAACATTGCCAAACAGATGCACCTGCTCGGCCATGATGCTGATATGGAGCGCCTCCGCTTCCCTGTGGAACAGGCCGAAGAATATGCCTGAAAGCAGCCAAAGCAATAGAGAGCCCAGCAACATGAAGTTCCGGCGCTTTTTCTTGACGGCTTTAAAGCTTTCGTCCTCCGTATCGGGCAATACGATCTTGCCCCTTGCGTAAAACGCGGCGATACCTCCTATGAGGCATACCGCCATCGCTACGATTTGGAACAGCGTGGGTGTTTGCATCAGGATTTCTTATCTCCTTTCCCGGACCGTTGGTTCACAAAGTTCATAATAACCGCGCCGATGACCAATGAAGCGGAAACACC
>JAEYHP010000107.1 GCA_023409435.1 Bacillota bacterium
AGTGTTCCCGGACAAAAAGTAATTGCGATCAGCGGAAATAAAAGATTTAAAGAAGGTGCGCCGGTAGCGTGCTGGCCGGCGCATTTTTCTTTTATGAGGGGTATGCAAAATTAAAATAAGGTGCGCATTGGAGTTTGCCATGGGTAAAATTCTGGTTAAAAAGATACTTACATATTTGCTCGTCTTATTGGGCCTATCTATTCTGGTGTTCATTATCGCCCGCGTAATTCCGGGGGACCCGGCCAGGCAGGCGCTCGGCCCCCGTGCGCCGGAAGAAACGGTGCAGGCCCTCCGGGTGGAAATGAATTTGGACAAGCCGTTGCCCTTGCAGTATGTCCTTTGGCTCAAAGGCGCATTCGGCATGGATTTGGGCAAATCGCTTCTGACGCGCAGGCCCGTGGTCCAGGATATCGCGGAGTATCTGCCGGCCACGATCGAGATTGTAGTGATCTCAGCGCTTTTTATGGTAATCGGCGGCCTGCTTTTGGGAATTATATCGGCAAAATTCTCAAAGACGTTCCTGGACGGCATCATCCGCATATTTTCATACCTGGGGATCGTGTCCCCGGCGTTTGTGTGGGCGATCATATTCATTTTGCTGTTCGGTTATGTGGTGCCGATTTTCCCCACGACGGGGAGGGTAGATCTCATGTTCCCGTCACCGCCCCACGTAACCGGCATGTTTACGATTGATTATCTGATTGCGGGCAACCCCGCCGGCGCGTGGAACGCTTTCAGGCATCTTTTGCTTCCCGCTTTTGCTTTAATGCTGGGCGGGATGTCCCAGGCCGCGCGGCTTACCCGCACGACCATGCTGGAAAACGCTTCGAAGGATTATATCCTGGCGCAGGAGGCGTACGGCGTCCCGGAGCGTAAAATATTCTTCCGCTACTTGCTCAAGCCATCCCTCATCCCCACCGTGTCCGTTTTGTCTTTGGATATCGCGGCGCTGTTTGGAAATGCATTTTTAGTGGAGCAGATGTTTAATTACCCGGGGCTGTCCCGCTACGGAATGCAGGCAATGCTCAACAAGGACCTGAATGCGATCTCCGCCGTGATCATGATCCTGGGCATTGTGTTTATCGCCGTCAATATCGTCATTGACATCGTGGTCACGTATCTCGACCCAAGAATTAAGCTGATGGGGGGAAAGGCCGAATGAGCAATACAAGTGTTGCGGTTACCGGCAAGCCGACGGATAAAAAACGGCCGGGATCCATTCGGAAACTGTGGTATAAATTTTCGCTCAATAAGATGAGTGTCGTTGGCATGTGCATCATCGGCCTGATACTGATGCTTGCCGTATTCCAGCCTCTGGTGGCTCCTTATCCGGATCACATAGGGAACGTGGTTGATTTCAAGAACGCAAATGTGGCGCCGGGGGCCAAATACCTGCTGGGGTCCGACACATTCGGGAGAGATATTTTAAGTCGTATCCTCTACGCCTTCCGCGGAGCGCTTACCATGGGCATCGGCGTTCTGGCAGTCGTGGTTCCAATCGGCGGAAGTCTTGGGCTTTTGGCAGGCTATTTCAGCAGGAGATGGTTCTCTACCTTCATTATGCGCGTGACGGATATCTTCCTTGCGCTGCCGCCGCTGGTACTTGCCCTGTGCGTGGGCGCCATTCTCAAGCCGACGCTCTTCAACTCCCTAATGGCAGTGTGCATCAGCTGGTGGCCGTGGTATACGCGTCTGATTTACGGCTTGACCATATCCGCCAAAAACGAGATGTACGTTAAAGCCGCGGAACTGACCGGCGCTTCCAAAGGCCATATCATATTCCGGGAGATCCTGCCCAATTGCCTGGGACCCATCTTTACCAAGATGACACTGGACATGGGGTGGGTCATACTTACGGGCGCGTCGCTGAGCTTTGTCGGCCTGGGAGAGCAGCCGCCAACGCCGGCCCTTGGCACGATGGTTTCGGATGGGGCGAAATACTTGCCGGCACAGTGGTGGATTTCCATCTTCCCGGCCATCGCCATCATGATCATCGTCCTTGGGTTCAATCTAACGGGCGACGGTGTGAAAGACATGCTTTCAAGCGAGGAGTAAGGATTATGGGCGCCAATATAGTGGATATCAAAGATCTCCGTGTGGAATACCGCACGTTTGAGGGCCAGGTCAAGGTCCTCAACGGCGTGAACTGCTATGTCAAAAAAGGAGAAAAGATAAGCATCGTGGGCGAAACCGGATGCGGAAAAACGACCACCGTCAAAGCGATACTGAAAATTTTGACGCGTCAGGCCAGCATCACCTCGGGCAAAATCCTGTTCGAGGATAAAAACGTTCTGACAATGCGAAAGAACGAAATCAGCGTCATGCGCGGATCGGGCATTTCCATGATCTTTCAGGACCCCATGCTGGCCCTGAACCCGGTTTTCACCATCGGGCAGCAGATGGGTTCGGTCATCCGCTATTCGGGACATCCGAACGCGGATAAAAAAGACGTACAGCGGGAAATGGCAATCCAGGCGCTGAAAGAAACTTCACTTCCTGACCCGGAACGGATCTTGGAGAGTTACCCCGTCCAGCTCTCAGGCGGTATGCGCCAGAGGATCTGCATCGCAATGGCGTTGGCCACGCCCCGCAAGCTGGTGATCGCCGATGAGCCGACCACAAATCTGGACGTCACCATTCAGGACCAGGTATTAAAGATTTTGAAACAACGGGTCGAGGATAAGGACAGCTCCCTCATACTGATCACCCACTCCCTTGGCGTGGCGCGGGAGACCACCGACCGGATTTATGTGATGTATGCGGGGAATATGGTGGAGACGGCGCCAACCGCCGAGCTGTTCCGCGAGCAGTTCCACCCGTATACCAAAGCGCTCATGGCCTGCATTCCCAAGCTCTCCGGCGGCGGTGTCGCCGAGGGCATACCGGGCCGGATCCCCAACTATCTGGACCCGCCCGCCGGATGCCGCTTTGCGCCGCGATGCCCCCATGCCATGGATATCTGCCGCAAACAGCAGCCCAACTATGTAGGCGTGGGCAGCAGCCATGAAGTGGCTTGTTTCCTGTACGGAAAGGGGGAGGCATGATGAACGATGTGATTTTGCAGGTCAAAGGCCTGAAAAAACACTTTCCCGTGACGATCGGCCGTAAGAAAATGGTCGTCAAGGCCATAGACGGCATCAATTTTCAGGTAAAAGAGGGAGAGACCCTGGGGCTGGTCGGAGAATCTGGCTCCGGAAAAAGTACGACGGCCTACAACGTCATCGGTCTGTACGGTTCCACCGCAGGCGAAATTTTGTTCAAAGGCCGCAACATCAGCATGAGCTCCGATAAACGGCCGCTGGACCTGAAAAAGGATATTCAAATGGTGTTTCAGGACCCCGGAACGAGCCTGAATCCGCAGAGAAACGTAAAGCAGATTCTGTCGCTTCCGCTTTCTGTCCATAAGCTCTGGAGGAAAGGCGAGGAGGAACAACAACTGCTGGAGCTTTTGGAAGCCGTGGAGCTGCCCGCGGAGTACCTATATAAATCTCCCGCTTCTCTGGGCGGAGGGGAAAAGCAGATGCTCGCCATCGCGCGCGCCATTTCCACAAATCCATCCATGATCGTGCTGGATGAACCCACGTCGTCTTTGGATGTTTCCGTGCAGGCGAAGATCATCAACATGCTGCTGAGAATCCAGAAGCAGCGGAACCTGTCCTACCTGTTCATCACCCATGACCTGAGCCTGATGCGAAACCTTGCGACGAGAGTGGCAATCATGTACCTCGGAAAGATTGCGGAAATTGCTCCGGCAGAGGCCTTTTTCAGTATGCCGCGGCATCCGTATACGCAGATGCTGCTCGCTTCCATTCCTGTCGTCAACGAGGAGGAAGAGGCGCTAAAGCCTCAAAGCGTAGAGCCGCGCGGGGAAATTCCCAGCCCCGTCAATGTTCCCGCGGGGTGCAGTTTCAATACGCGCTGCCCGTTTGCAAAGGATATCTGCTTTCAAAGCGATCCCGAAATGCAGGAAGTGGGGCCGGAGCATTTTGCGCGGTGCCACTTGCTGGACGAGCTTGGTTAGGGTAATGGTATGGGGCTGTTCAGTGAAATGCTCGACGCGCAAGGGATTATCGGCAGTTTCGCGCACTCAAAAAAATATTGATGGTGACCTGCCCGGGCTGCGCCTGCGAAAGCCTCTCCTATACGGAGGGGCTTCCGTGCCGCGCGCTGGATCAGGGAAAGGATATGGAGCACAGCGCGCTTGCCGTACATATGGTGCGCGACCGTTGGCATGCCATACTGACCGGGCTGGGAAAGGAAGTTTCCCATATCAGCATAGCCTTCCCCTGTGAAATGTTCGAACCGGACCGTGCCGCCATATTGGAAAGGCTCGCGGGCAATGATACCGTAGCCATACTTGCATGTTCCGGCGCTTTTGTCGCACTGCGCGATTTACTGGCGTCCCATACGGCCCGCGGGATACGCCTTGTGCCAATGATGAAAACCACAGGTACATTTATATTCCGGCTCGTATATGACGAAACAGGAGAAAATTCCATGGTTGAAAAAGATACGGCGCGGATATTGAAATTCTCAGAGAAAAACGCCGATACTCCCCAAACCGAGGATGGATAGGCCATACGTAAGGAAGACCCGTTCTTCGAACGGGTCAGGGGGTCGATAGGGGATCATTGAGAACTATGGCTCGCCGCCCCGCTTGCCCTCACTCAGCCCTTACCGTTTGTACGGCTTTCTTCTCTTGCCCAATACGGTCAACGCAGCCACTTCTGCCGCCGATGCGCCGCACAGCAGCCACCCTACAAGGTTGGAGCTGCCGCCACCCGTCTTGGGCGGGTCGATCACCACGCTATCCGGCACCAGCAGGCCGGTCGTCACCGCAAACAGCGAAAGGTCCGTCACGGTGAAGACCATTTCCCCGTTTGCCACCGTGGCGGTAAGCGTTTCCAGCCTGCCGTTTGCGCAGTGGAGTACGGTCACCGCTCGGCCGTTATAACGATTGCCGACAGGTATGGAAATGGTAAGCGGGCCGCGAAAGCCCCGGGTGAGGTCGATGCCAAAGCCAAGGATGAACTGATTGCCATTCTGCGCCTTGCGGATCGCGTCGCAGGCGTCGCAGGCGCCTTCCGGGTGAAGCGCCATGTCCTTCACAGTCAGCGTGGCGCGCCTGTGAATACTGCCCGATACTGTAACGCCCGTTGGGCTGTCGGTCAGCGTGCGGAAGATATAGGTCGGTTGGGAGCGGTCACCGCCGCCGGAGCCAGTGTAACGGAACGTCGCGCTGATGGCGTGTCCGGCAGTCACGTTGGTGAATGTATGGGAGGATATCGCGCCCTGATTTACGCCATCCACCCTGACAGATTCAATGACGTAATTGGCGTTGGGCGTGATGGTAAACGTCTGGTTGCCTCCTTCGGTGACAAATACCTCTCCGCTGGGGCTGATGCTGCCGCCACTGCCAGCCGAAGCCGCGATGATATAAGTCGGCGTGACCGTGGCCGCATTCACCGTTACGCTGATCGCAACATTCAAGGAAATGCCGTTCGGATTGATTACGCCGCCCGGCAGGGTCACGTTCCCATCCACCGCAAAAGTCTGCTCAGCGATGATGCCCGGGTCATAGGCAGATCCGTCAACATCCCATATCACGTCTGCCTGCACGTCGCCGCCGTCGGTATCCAGCGTTACCTTTTCGGGC
>JAEYHP010000182.1 GCA_023409435.1 Bacillota bacterium
GCCGCTTTGCTACCAGATATGAGAAAAAGGCGATCTTCTTCAGTGCCGTTACGTTTCTTGCCTGTATCCTCGTTTGGTTACTTTGATGGTTTTAAAACAGACTCTAGGCCTGCGGGCCGTCGCGATAGATTTTTTATTATGGGGAAACTACGTTTCCCCACACCCCTTCCTTTGAAACCGCCGGAGAAGTGCCCTCCCGCTATGATCCATGCCTCTTTTTGATAAAGCTTGGCCTGAAAAGCCCTATTTCCCGCGGGAAAATTGACAATGTGTGAATTTGTGGTATAATAGCGCCTATGGATAGGAGTATGGAAATGGAAGATTCACCCGACCCAGCGCGATATATGGGTCTCTTTTTGTGATAGCGGGCAACACACGCAGGCTGTGCGGTACAACCATAACCGCATGACGCCTTGCCGTGTGTTTTTTTGTGGATGTCAGGGCACGTTAACATGTGCATAATATAAGGAGGTTCAAACTACCGTGGGAGATGGCAGTTTGCTGGGGCAAATTTTACTGCAATTGACTTTGATACTGATCAATGCAATATTTGCCTGCGCGGAAATCGCTATCATTTCAATCAACGACGCCAAGCTTAATAAGCTGACGGCGGCGGGAAACAAAAAAGCCATTACGCTCACCAAGCTGACTGGCCAGCCGGCGCGTTTTTTATCCACCATTCAGGTGGGCATCACGCTGGCGGGCTTTATTGGAAGCGCGTTCGCCGCAGATAATTTCAGCGGCTATTTGACCAACCTGTTTTTGAGCTGGGGTTCCAAACTTTCCCCCGCCACGCTGGATACAATCTCCACGCTGGTGATCACGCTCATACTCTCTTATATCACGCTGGTGCTGGGCGAGCTTGTCCCCAAGCGCGTGGCCATGCGCAACGCCGAAAAGCTGGCGTTGGGGCTTTCCGGCCTGATTTACGGGATATCCAAGATATTTTCCCCCGTCGTATGGCTGTTGACGGTCTCCACCAACGGCATCCTTCGACTGTTTGGCATTGACCCCAACGCCGAAGAGGAGCATGTGACCGAGGAAGAGATCCGCATGATGCTCGATGAAGGCAGCGAAAAGGGCACCATCATGCCGGATGAAAAGGATATGATTCACAACATATTCGAGTTCGACGACAAGATCGCCGCGGAGGCCATGACCCACCGCACCGACGTCACGCTGCTTTGGCAGGAGGATACCAACGAACAGTGGGAAGACACCATATTCGAAGGACGCCATTCCATATACCCTGTCTGCGGCGAAAGCGCGGACGATGTGGTCGGCGTGCTGCATGTGAAGGATTATATCGGCATTAAAAACAAATCCCGCGAAGAAGTGCTAAAGCACGCTGTTCGCCCCGCCTACTTTGTCCCTGAGACGGTGAAGACGGATATTCTGTTCCGCAACATGAAGCAGTCCCGCAACCATTTCGCAATCGTGCTCGATGAATACGGCGGCATGAGCGGCATTGTGACCATGAGCGACCTTTTAGAGGAACTGGTGGGCGACCTGGACGACGACGTCACCATGCCATTGGACCCCCCGGATATCGAACAGATCGACGCCAACACTTGGCGCATACAGGGATTTACGCCGCTGGAAGAAGTTGCGGAGGCTTTGGATATTCCGCTTCCCGAAGAGGATTACGATACATTCGGCGGCCTGGTGTTCGGCATCTTAGGCGCAATCCCCGAGGACGGCAGCACCCCGCAGCTGGAGGAATACGGCATGGCGATCAGGGTGCTCGAAATCCGGGAACACCGCCTGGAAACCGCACTCGTTTCGCTCACCGACGCCGCGAAAAAGGAAGGCTCCGGCGATCAGGATTAAAAAATTAAGAATCATAAACGGGAGGCAAATGCTTCCCGTTTGTCTATCGAAAAGAACGTTGGAGGCTCTGCCTCCAAACCTCCATTTAGGGCCGTAACGGCCCTAAAAACCCATCTCTGGAAACACTTTGATAGGGGGAGGCCCAAATAAAGGGATTCCCAAGGGACGTGTCCCTTGGGTGGAGGTTCGGGGGCAAAGCCCCTGAAATCGTCACTCTTCCCAATTAATGCACTGCCCCAATACGCCCGCCTCGCGCGCAAGCGCGATGCTGTTTGGCGCCTGCCCCACGCGGCTGGGGCGATGTGCGTCCGAGCTTAGCAAAAAGCTTGCGCCTTCCGCCTTTGCCTCCAACACTTCGTCCAGAGACATGTTGCGGTGGCCTTCGTTGATTTCAAGCGCCACACCGTGTTCCTTCGCCACGCGGGCGAGATCGCCCATATTCACCGGGATATAGGTGCCCGGGTGGGTGATGGCGATGATCTTTTCGGTCTTCTCCATGGCATGCGCATACGCCACAACGTTGGCCTTGGCGTGCCGTCTTGTGCTTTGCCCAAAAAAGAAGCTGCGCCACCAGCCGCGGCTGATGGCATCCGCCGGGAAGGTGCCCTTGTGGTAGCCCAGCATAATATAATCGAATATGGAAGTATCCTTGGGCGCGTCCGTCAGGCCGTCCCCCATGAGGTTGGCTTCCAGGCCCATCAGCACCTCGATTTGACCGCCGTAGCGGGCGTTCATTTGGTCCACTTCCTTGCGGATTTTCAAAAGCGCCTCCCATTTGACGGGGAAAAACATATGCTTGGGCCCATGCTCCGATATCCCGATGCGCTTTAATCCGCAGGCGATGGCAGAGAGAACGTTTTCCTCCACGGTGCCTGTGCCGTGGCTGTACCTGGTATGAGTATGCAAATCCGCAATCAGCATTGCGCGGTTCCTTTCCATTGTGCAATACACTCAAGTATAGTGCATGCGCCGTTTCTTTGCAAATCGCGCGGGTTAGCCGCGCTTTAATTTGAGCATAAAAACTTCTTATAATTTGATGAAGAAGTCCTGTATTCAGTATAACGCTTCCGATATGGCCTTTCGTTAAAACCATGCAAAAGTTGTTCCCTAATGTATAAAAAACAGGTATAATACGAGAGATATCATCCGGTATTTTTTCATCAAATCCGGCAAAGACAGGCAGGAAAATACATATGCAAAAAACATTCAAACGCGGCATATTTGACCGTTACGACGGCTGGCGCATCCGCAACGTGGACGCGCTGTTCAACGTGATCCCCTTTATCCTGCGCTCACGCCTCGACTCCCAGAATATGTTCGAGGAAAGCATTCCATTGGAGCCGCTCGAGCGCTTTGTGCGAAAGCTCCGCGAAGAGATGCCCGAGGTTTCCTATATGCACATTCTCATCGCGGCGCTCGTGCGCATCGTGGCGCTTCGGCCCTATCTCAACCGCTTCATCGTATGGAACAAGGCTTACGCGCGCAACAACATCACGCTTTCGCTCGTCATCAAGCGCTCTATGACGGACAAGGGTGAGGAGACCGTGGTGAAAATTGAGTTCGAGCCGACCGATACGATATACGACGTAGCCCGCCGTATTTCCGAAGCCGTCAATTCCAACAAAGTGGAAGGCGTGCAGAACGACTCGGATATGATCTCAAAAATCATGGGCTTCTTCCCCGCGTTTCTGCTGCGCTTTGTCATCTGGGTCATCCGAAGCTTGGATAACATCGGCTGCCTGCCCCGGTTCCTGTTCGACGCCAGCCCCTGGCACGCCAGCATGTTTCTGACCAACATGGGTTCCTTGGGCATCGGCCCCGTATACCACCACCTGTACGAGTTTGGCACGTGCAGTATATTCATGGCTATGGGCAACAAAACCCGCATCCACACGGTATCTGAAACCGGGGAACGCGAGGTCCGACGGTTTATTGGGCTGAAAATCAACATAGACGAGCGTATCTGCGACGGGCTTTACTTCGCCACCTCCATCAAACAGTTCCGGCACATCCTGGCGAGGCCCGAGACGCTGCTCACCCCGCCCGAGTTTGTGGCCGTGGACGACGGCGTGGGCAAGAAACGGATAGACGGGAAATAGTTCAAGCAAAAAAGAGCGCTGCCGGCGCTCTTTTTATGAGAATACTTTATCGTTCCTGCTCAAACGTCTTGTAACGCTATCAATTTTTCTGCAGGTAGCCATCCATCTTCAAAATTAATCGACCTACTGCACCATAGCCAACCATTGAGTTCTAATTCGCTATCAACTACATCGCCTTTTCTTGCGTCCAATTCTTTTGCCGAATAATCACTTAATACAACTCCATATCCATTTTCTATTTGAATAATCTGTACAGGAGTCCATCCTTCATTAGTACCATGTAAACTATGGCAGTATATCCAATTACCCCAGCCATCCTCCTCATCAGATTTTCTGCCTAATATTACAGTTTCGCCTTTTTTTACTCGAATAGGATTTCTATTGTTAGGTTTATGTTCTTCCACAACCCTATACTTCATTTCGTTTATTCCTCCATGATTAGCGAACGTTTTAGGAATGTAAGTTACCGTACTGTTCTACAATACGAGCCAACCGTGTTGCCTTTCCAGCCTGAGGCGCATAAAATTTCCGAACATCCACCTTCGCCTTTGTGGGCTTATAATGGCAGGGCTTACAGATGATCAGCGCGGGGGCAGCAGCTCCCCATTAATGATGGCCTTGACCTCCGCCGCGGTATAGCCGCGGAACAAATGTTTGCGCTTTCTGAAATAGATGAGGTTTGGGACGACCCATAACAATGGCGCTATTATCACTGCAATTGTCGATTCCGCCGGTACCCTGATGCTTGGCAGCCCAACAATACCCAAAGTAAGCACGTCCGCTGCGACATTGGCAAAATTACTCCATAGCATGGCGACATTCCACCAGTAGCCGGATGGTTTCAACCTGCGCATCTGTATGAATGTGATAACCGTGGTTACTGATGCAGTCGCCTGCACAAGAAATCTGATGAGTGATGGATAAAGGCCATTCCGAAGCCATCCGGCGATATGCGGAACCTCTCCCATTATGTCTGCAATGCTATACAACGCAAGCGAAAATGCAATCCATAGAAAAGCGCCAATATACACCCGCATCCATGCAATGGAACGTTCCTTACTTTTAGCTCCATCTTTTCGCTCCGCCTCACTCCCGGCATTGGCCATCGTTTCTGCTCCTGTTCTGCGTTACCGCACGCTCATTTGCTTATGCTCTTTTATAATCCGGGTATATCGTGTCGCCTTGCCGTCCGCCTGCGGCGTATAAAATCTCCGAACATTCACCTTCGCCTTTGTGGGCTGATAGTGGCAAGATTTGCGAACGGGCAGCGCGGGGGCTGGCGGTTCGCCTTTGATGGCGGCCGCCACCTCAGCCGTGGTGTAAGTACGGAACAGGTGCTTCCGCTTTTTGAAATATATGAGGTTGGGAATGACCCAAAATAGCAACATCGGCTGTTGTGAGGTAATCAGAGTACCAATCTTTATGTTTACACCGGGGTCACGCTCAAGCCAGATAGAAACCATTGATAGAGACATCCCAACAAACATGCTGCATAGATAGACAACATTCCATTTGTACCCACGTTGGGTAAAATCGCGAAGTTCAATAAACGTACCGATTGCGGAAATGCCAATAAGCGCCTTTGTAAAAAACAATGCAAGCTCCAGAATGTTTTGCTCTCCGACCCATATAGGGATACTATACAAGCCAGTAAGCGCATTGGGGATCACCAATATGTTCGTAACAAGCACCAAGTACAAACATACGTTCAGATAGAAGCCCATCCATTTGGTGGAGACCTGCTCGTTGTCAATCATCGCCTTCTTGAGCACAGCTTTGATACCGGCGTTGGTCATGTCTTTTTACTCCTGTTCTATACTGCTCTATTTGTTCTGCCAACGCGGAGGAACTAGGAAAGCGAATGCCACTGGCCCATTGCATAGGCGATTTCGCTTGACGTATATACCCTGAACAATGCCCTGCGCTTATGAAAATACAGATAATTCGGCACTACCCATCCGCCTGCATAAATCACAAAAAAGATCACGGCATACAGCACGTATCCGGACGGTCCCGAATTGTACCAAAACCCAATATTGATCGAGGCGTTTACTGCCCAGAAAATCACACAAAGTATCAGATGTGCAACACCCCATCCAAATCCGCTCAGGCGAAGGTTTATCATATACATATAGGCAAGTACCGTGCAAACCATAAGCGCCAGCCCTACAGCAGCCACGACGACTATTGGTATGAATGTTTCTGATGCCAGACTGATCCTCCCAGACAATACCGGAAGCAACATGCGCAGATCAAATATTGCCGTCTGAACAAACAATGCAATCAGGTAAATGGAGATATACGCCCGCATCCACCTTGTCGGGATTGGGCTCTCTTTTAATACAGCAATACATTCTTTGCGCCGCATGCCGTTCCTCCACTGTTGTTTTTGCATATATATGGGGTTACTTCCAGTATACCCTTTCGCTCATTTGTTCGCAATCGGTCTATACAAAAAAACCGGAGCGTTTGCTCCGGCTCTGCCATTTATGATGTTTAATTTTACTTTGCCCTTTGTACCGCAGGAGCAGGGTTATCCGCGCGCTCAATGCGCAGCACTCGCGCAACGGATTTGTACAGCAGGAACGTCAGCGTACCGTTCGCCACGGTCTTGATGGCGTTGAAGGGGATGATGATGGGAGCGAGCATATCCACCACCGCTTGGCGCGGCACGCCCATGAAATGGACGGTGAATATAAGGTTCAAGGGGATCATCATCAGAATCATGCCCACAGCCCCGGAAAGCAGGCCTGCGACCGCGCCCTTGCGGGAGCGCCAGCGGCTGTAAATCAACCCCGCTACCAGCACGAACGTACCGGTGGCGCAAAAATGCATCAGCGCGCCGATCCATCCGCTGGCCGGGGAAATGAGCAGCCATTGGAGCACGCTCACCACGGCGGTAAGCGTCAGCCCCCACAGCGGGCCGTAGAGGAACGTGCCGATGAGTATGGGGACGTCCGCCATGTCATACTCCAAGAACGTCGCACCGGGGAAAATGGGGAAATGGATGAGGTAAACAAGCAGCAGCGAAAGCCCCGCCAGCATCCCCAAGTGGACCAGCCTGTTTGTGTTTTCCCGTTTCATGTTGCAACCACTCCGTTTTAAAATGTATGCTTCCCGGCTTTTCACGATCCAACTTACAGCGAGGCAACAAAAAACGCCCCGCTGCTGCGGCGCGTTGTGAAAAACAAGTGCGGCGATTAAAAAAATCCGTCGCGCTTCTTCCATCCGGACTATACCGTCGGCGCCAAAATCTCATTGGCTCAACCCTGTAAACAGGGGTCGCG
>JAEYHP010000163.1 GCA_023409435.1 Bacillota bacterium
TTGGTATTGGGGTGGGTAGTGGGATTCGAACCCACGACCTCCAGAGCCACAATCTGGCATTCTAACCATCTGAACTATACCCACCAAGAAACCAAATTGGCGCGCCTGCAGGGATTCGAACCCGGGACCTACGGCTTAGAAGGCCGTTGCTCTATCCTGCTGAGCTACAGGCGCAGGATAACGATGCGAGCAGGTAAGTCCAACGCCGCCGGTACCCAATTTTAGACCACGCTTGCACTACCGACAGTTAAGTATTCTAACAGAAAGAGAATGTCATGTCAATGGTCAGATCAAAAATGCGTCAGAAGTGGAAAAACCCCTGAAAATTCGCAAAAACGCGCAGCTGCCGGTCATGGACATCCCTTATTTTATGCAGAATTTCGCCATGCATTGCATGTTATTGTATATCAGGCGGTTCGTAAAGAAAAATCAAATGGGTCTGTTACGGGCATTCACCCCCCCCATTTTCTTCTTCCACATACGCCTCACTTTTCAGGCGAATAGATCACAAACACAGCCCGGGCGCAATGTCCGGGCTGCGATATGAAAGGATGATTTAACGTATGTCTAGCTTGCTTGGCCGCAGCACTTCTTATATTTTTTGCCGCTGCCGCACGGGCAGGGATCATTGCGGCCTACGGCTGTCTCGTTTACGAATATTTTGGCGGCACGGAACTCTTTTGTAATTTCGCGGCGGCGCTCCTCGGAGAGGATGCCGTCCCACTGCGAAAGGGTATAGAGCCATTCCGCTTTGGCGTCGAGCATGTTGTGATACAGCTTTTCAAAATCAATGTCCAGGGAAAGCTCGGACTCTTCCGTCAGGCTTTCAAGGTCAAGCTGGACTTTGAGGCTGGTGTTGATGCCGTCCAAAAACCCCGCGAACGTCACGGTGTCCATGGAGAATGTTTCCGCAAGAGACTGCAACGTGCCCGCATATACCTTGGTATGGCCCTCGAGCAGTTTTTCGTAGTTTTCGGTCTCCGCCGCAAAATAGGCGTTCCAGAAATTTTTTTGTGTTACGGGGTCGCGTTCCGCCTGCGCGATTGCTGTCCATTGGGAATAGAGGCTCATGTGTTTGAAATCTCCTTATTATTCATCAATGCTATTAGTAAGCTTATTTAAGCTTTGCGCCCTTTGCGCCTTTTGCGCCGCCCAGCACTGCTTTCTGCAGCAGTTCCGAGTCAAATGCAAACACGGAACCCTTCTTTTCCTTGTGGGCCGCGTAAGCGTATTCCACCAAACGGTCGATGAGCTGCGGATACGGCACACCCACCGGCTCAAACAGATAGAACGCGAACGAGCCGGGGATGGTGTTGATTTCGTTGACATAGACGGAATTATCCGCCTCGTCGATCATAAAATCGATCCGCACGACGCCCTTGCATTCGAGCATGCGGAAAATATCGCAGGTCATACTTTGTATGCGGCGTGTCATCTCCGCATCGATGGGCGCGGGAATGATGCGGGTGAGCGATTCCATGCCCTGCCCTTTTGCCCCGGCAAGGTATTTATCTTTAAAGTTTAACAGCTCTTCCTGGGTAATGGGCTGCTCGCAGGCGGAGGCGGTGCAGTCCGCGCCATACCCCAGGCACGCGCAGTTGATCTCCCTGCGCTTTGACACACCCTTTTCCACCAGGATACGCCTGTCGTAATGGGCGGCGACGTCGATCGCGCGGCGCAGGCTTTCCCGGTCGGTCGCGCGGCTGATGCCTATGCTGGACCCTAAATTCGCCGGCTTCACATAGAGCGGGTATTCGCCCACGCCCTCCATTTCGCTTAAGGCATTCTCTGGGTCGCTCAGCCATTGAGAGCGGTAGCAGTACCTGGAGGGGAGCACGGGCAGTCCCATGCTTTGAAACACGGCCTTCATGATGATCTTATCCATGCCCACGCCGGAGCCTGTGACGCCCACGCTCGAATACGGGATATCGCACAGCTCAAACAGGCCCTGCATGCAGCCGTCCTCTCCGTGCATGCCGTGGAAGGCGAGTATGGCGCAATCCATATCCATGACCTTGACGCCCGCCTTCTGGAACAGGCCGCCGCCGGTGAAGGAATACAGCCCTCCGCAGTTGGGCACAGGCGGCAAGTATACGCGCGTGAGCCCTTTTGCATTCGGGTCGAAGGTCTTATAGAACGAAATGTTTTTGAGCGGATCTCCAATGAACCACTCCCCCGTCCTTGCGACATAGACCGGGTAAGCGTCATACTTCTGTTTGTTGACATTCTCCAGCAGCTGCAAACCGGAAACGATGGAAACATCGTGTTCGGTGGAGCGGCTGCCAAACAGCACGGCCAGCTTTTGCGGCATATTCATTCCTCCTGTCCTAAGGCTCCATGCATTATTATACCATGCGATTTTCAGGCTTTGTCGTAATTGTCCGGCAGGTCGTTTTCAAACAATACCACACAGCCGGGCTCTGTATAGAGCGGGAGCTTTTCCGTTGCCTCATTAAGCGTATCCACCTGCACGATGCAGGTTTCCGGGAAACCGCCGTCTATTAATCCCTGGCGGATGGGCGTAACGCGGCCCTTTCCTACCAGTATGGCGATATCCGCCGCGCGCGCGATATCGCGGCCGAATTCTTCATTCAAGTGTTCCTCTTCCCCACCCAGCTCAATCATGCCGGGGGTGACGATGATACGGCGTGCGGGCGCGAAACTCTTTAACACTTCCAGCGCCGCCTTGGTGCCCGAAGGGTTCGCGTTAAACGCGTCGTCTATCACGGCGATGCCGTTCTGCCCCTGCACAAGCTGCAACCTGTGTTCGACAGGCGCTAAATTTTCAATGCCTATGGCGATACTCTCTAAAGACGCGCCAAGATACCTTGCAAGCGCCGCGGCGCCCGTGATATTGCCGATGTTGTGTTTGCCTAAAAGCTGCGTGGCGCAACGCACGCGTTCCCCGGTATCCGTCACAAGCGTGAATGTGCTGCCGGAGCTGCTCACTTCGATATCTTCCGCCTTCAAATAAAGACCGTTGCCGGACAAGCCGAACAGGAATTTGTTTTTGAGCTTCAGGCGCTCGTACATGCGGCGGCAGTCCGGGTTATCGCCGTTTAGGAACGCCGCGCCATCCTCGGGCAGCGCGTTCAGTAGTTCTGCCTTGGTTTCGATCACGTCTTCATAAGAGCCGAACGTATCCAGATGCTGTTTTCCCACGGAGGTGATGATGCCGTACTTGGGTTGAACGAGCCTGCACAGCTCCGCGATATCGCCCTTGTAGCGCGCACCCATTTCGGCCACAAACGCCTGATGTTCCCGCTTTAATTGCTCACGGACGACGCGCGTAATGCCCATGGGCGTATTGAAACTGCTGGGAGTCACAAGCGTATTCCACTTCTCCTGGAGTATGGTGCCTAAGATAAACTTCGTGCTGGTTTTTCCGTAGCTGCCCGTGATACCGATCTTGATGAGATCCTGCCGTGCGGCCAGCTTATGTTTCGCATCGTTGTAGTACCAGCGCTTCACGGAATTTTCAACAGGAAGCATCACCACATGCGCAAGCAGCACGAAAAACGGCAGCAGCAAGCCCGGAAGATACCTTATAAAGTTCATGCTTAAGATGCCGCCCCAGCCCGATATGTCATAGGGCAGGAACAGGCCCATGTGGAACAGAAAACTTAATACAGCCAGGCAGCCAAGCAAACGTTTGACGCGCCCGGTGAACGCCAGAGGCTTTTTTGCCGGAAGCTTTTTGTTGGAAAAGCCGATGTAGAGCATCAGGCTAATAAATGCAACATCTGCGCCATACCAAAGGATTTCTGCCACCATGGGCTGGCTGTAGTAGAAGAAAACCCACGCGATACGCAATAAGAACGCTACGCCGCCCAACAGAAAGGAAAGCACGCAATCCTGCGCGCCCGCGCGCCGGATCCATTTTACATACATGTTGCCCTGGTAGCTTTCCAATTGCAGCATATGCACGATATGCAGCGCCGCAAATGTCACGGCGCCTGCCGCGAGAACGGCGAATATGATATTCCAGATTCCTGTCATCCGGGCCTCCTAACTAACGATTTGTACTCAGGGCCTGAAAAATGCCTTGAGCACCGCGCAGAAACGCGGATACTGGTCCGCATAGGCGAAATGGCCCGCACCTTCAAATACCACAAGCCCGGCGTCGGGGATGCGCTGCTCCATCAGCTTGCCCATGTAAAGGGGCGAGGAAGTATCCTGGTCCCCCCAGATAAGCAGCGTGGGGTTTTTGATGCGGGGCAGACGGTCCGTTAAATCCAAATTCACGGTTTTTACAAACACGGCGCGCATGAGGTCGCTTTTGAGCGCCCGATAATCTTCCGAACCCGCGCTTTTCTGCTTCTCTTTTAAGTGAAGCGCGCGGTCGATCCACCCTATGCGCGAAAGCCGCTTTCCAAGCTTGTATATATAGGTCCTTACATACCATTTGAGCGTGCGTTTGGGCCGTATGCCCGCAGCATCCACCAATACCAGGCGGCGGAACAGCTTAGGGTCCTCGCTGGCAAGAAGAATCGTGACGCGCCCGCCAAAGGAATGGCATACGACATCCACCCGGTACAGGGAAAACTCCTCCATAAACCTGCGGGTAAACGCCGCGTATTCCGGCACGCCCCAGGGCACAGGAGGTTCCTCGCTTTCGCCAAAGCCGGGAAAATCAAAGCAGATGGCGCGCATGCCAAGTGAACTTACACAGTTTGCGATAGAGCGCACGGCCTCGATGCTTGCACCCCAGCCATGCAGCACGAGTACGGGTTCGCCTTCGCCGTATACCTCATACCGGGTTTTGATACCGTCTATGGATACAAACAAGGCGTTCCCTCCTCATAAAATAATACTACGTTATTATAGACCCCGGACTAGTTCGCGTGCAACCCTTCAATGGTTTTCACAATATCCCTGTTCCACAGAATAAATGCGTCCTCGCCCGTATCGGAATAATACCTCTTGCGGCGGCCCGCCATTTGAAACCCAAGGCCTTCGTAGAGCGCCTGAGCTATGAAGTTGGTTTCCCGCACCTCCAGCGTCATCTGCGTGGCGTGAAAATTCACCGCCGCGCGCATGCTCTCTAACATGATGCGCCTGCCATAGCCTTTTCTACGGTGCTCCGGCGATACGGCGACGTTGGTGATATGCGCCTCTTCAAATAGCACCCACATGCCCGCGTAGCCGATAATTTTGCCGTCCAGCTCCAGCACATGGTAGTGAGCAACCCGGTTTTTGAGTTCCCCTTTTAGCATATTGAGCGTCCAGGGCGAACGGAAGCATATTTTTTCCATTTCCGCGACGGCGGGAAGGTCGGCTTTTGTCATGGGACGGAAGAGCGCTTCTTCCATAATATATTCCTTCTTTCCTGCGCGTTACTCCCGGCCAGATTCTCCATGCAGCTTTTGCCACATGCGTTCAGCCTGGGAGGGGCGAAGATACAACGGCAGCGCTTCTTTTGGCGGCTCCCCCGCCTCCTTCAATATCCGCTCCGCAACCCGGCAAAGCGCCGACGCATGGCTGATTGCGGCGTATTCCGGGGCGATCTTGGCGTTTGCGACCGTCTTTAAAATCAAGTCCTCGTAAATCGCGGCGCCATCCCCCACAAACAGCGTTCCGGGCGGGACGTTTCTTAGATAGGCGGCAACCTCTTCAGCGGCGGGCTGCGCCACGACACTCCCGCTTGCATACTGTGCAAAATACGCGTTGTCGTTTTTCGCATCGATGATGGCGCATACGTTGCCGGGCCAGAAGTTTACGTTTTCATGCAACGCGTTTAGCGCGTCCACGCCAATTACCGGAATGGAAAGCGCCGCCCCCATGGCGTTTGCCGCGCATACGCCGATGCGCACGCCGGTAAACGAGCCGGGCCCGCAGTTAACTGCGATGGCATCAAGCTGATTAGGTGAAAACCCAAGGTCCGTAAGCATGCGCTCCACCATGGGCATGACGGTTTCGGAATGTGTGCGCGTATGATGGATGCTGTGTTCAGAGAGAAGGACTCCATCCTGAAGCAGCGCGGCCGAGGCCGTGGAGCTGGCCGTTTCAATGCCCAATACTAGCATGACATGCCCTCCAACCCCTGCAGTGCGTCGAGTATCGCCTGATGACGCGCGTCCGTCGCATGGAACGTGATGGTCCGCGGCGCATCCCCGCTGCCTTCGATAAAAATAGTAAGCATTCCTTTGGGCAGTGCCTCGGCCACATTTTCGGGCCATTCCATCAATATGACGCCTTCGCCCGTTACATACTCCGAAAAGCCGATGTCATACAGCCCCTGCGCGTTTTGCAGACGATATGCGTCAAAATGGTACAACGGCAGCGTACCCTCATGCTCCTGCAATATCGTAAACGTAGGGCTTGTGACGCCCTCTATGCTCAAACCCTTCCCAAGCCCCTGGGAAAGCGCGGTTTTCCCTGCGCCCAAGTCCCCGGAAAGCGCTACAAACGCGCCGGGAAACAGAAGCCCGGCGATGCGTACGCCCAAAGCTATGGTTTCTTCCACGGAACGGGTGACGATGCAAAAGCTCAATCCATGCCGCCCCTTTCCTTCCATTCCTGCCGGAGGTTCAGCAGGCGGTCTTCCCGTATGGCCTGACGGATTTCTTCCATCATCCTTAGCGTAATGTGCAGGTTATGCATGGTGATCAAGTGCGCTGCCAATATTTCCTTCGCCTTGATGAGGTGACGGATATAGGCCCGCGTGAAGTTTTTGCAGGCGTAGCAATCGCAGCCGTCCTCAATGGGAGAAAAATCGTGCGCGAACTCGTTGTTCCTAAGCATACGTTTGCCAAAACGGGTCAAGGCGAGGCCGTTTCTTGCGATACGCGTTTGAAGCACGCAATCGAACATGTCAATCCCCCGGATGACGCCTTCCATCAGGCAATCCGGGCTGCCCACGCCCATCAAGTACCGCGGCTTTTCCTTGGGCATGTAGGGCATCATGTTTTCGAGCATATCGTACATGATTTCCTTGGGCTCTCCAACCGAAAGCCCGCCGATGCCGTGGCCGATAAAATCCATATCCGAAATGGTTTTCGCGCTTTCGATGCGCAAATCCTTGTACATGCCGCCCTGCACAATGCCGAATAGCGCCTGATCCTCCCGCGTATGCGCGGCTTTGCAACGCTCTGCCCAGCGGTGGGTACGGTCCATCGCGGCGCGGATATAGCTATGGTCGCTCGGATACGGCGCGCATTCGTCAAAGCACATGGCGATATCGGCGCCCAGCG
>JAEYHP010000173.1 GCA_023409435.1 Bacillota bacterium
TTGCTTGCCCCTTTCTGTTCTTCAAATGCCATATAAGGATGGCGCTAATAATATGGACGGGCGGGCAGCAGGCTATGCCTTCCAAATTTAGCCGAAAACTGTCTTTTGAAAAATCCGGCGTCAAGTGCAGTTCCAGCGGCGCATCCCGCTTTTCTGCTCCCGCTGTGGCGTAAAGCGCCTGCAAAGCCGATGAAAGCAGGCCGGTAAACAGCACCGTCAAAAACGCGTCGTCCTTTACGCCGACTTCTACGCCCGCCTGCAGTTTTTTGATACGGATATGCCGCCAGATGCGCTCAAAGGGCAGCTTCATACGGCCTTCCTTGGGGCGCTTCTCCTTTTTCGGATGTCCGGGTTTCCATAACACGCGCGGTTTCTCTTCCCCCTGGAAAAGCAGCACATGCAAGGGAGGTTCCTCAAATAAATTGGCGCGGAGCCGGTAATTGAGCCGGATCAACCCCTGAAAAAAGCGGACCTGCAGCTTTACTTCCGCGCCGCGCGGCATGGTAAGCGCAGCCGCGAGCGTAAGCTCGACCGGCCACCACAGCGCCACAATGATCAGCAATAGCAGCAGGAGCAGGATGATGAACACCGGATGCAAAAAAGCACCGCCTTCCTCTGTTGCGCCAGCGGCAGGCTCTTTTAGCTAAAACCCACCTCTCTCTTTATTGCCAAAACAAGCAAAAAGAGACATGCCTTAGCATGCCCCTTTTTAAGAAAAATCATATAAACTCGGTAAATTTATGAAACGCTGCGCTTCCTATCCAGGACCAATTCTAATAGCCCAGATCGATGGCCTTCTCAAGCACACGGCTCGCAATTGGCGCGGCGTTCCTGCCGCCGCTTCCGCCTTTTTCCAGCACCACGCAGATGGCAAGCGGATGTTCTTCCTCTTCTACAAAGCCGATAAACCAGGCGTTGGGCGCGGCCTCGCCCGAGGAAACCTCGGCGGTGCCAGTCTTGCCCGCCACCGTCACGCCGGAAACCGCGGCCCTCGTTCCCGTGCCGCTTTCCACGGTCTCCGTCATAAACCCGGCGAGTATTTGCGCTTCCGCCGCCGACATCGCCTTGCGCTCGGTCTCCGTTGTAAGCTGGTGGGTGGCGATGCCCATGGCCGACCTGACCTCTTTTAACAGCTTGGGCTGCATCATGATGCCGTCGTTGGCGACGGACGCGGCTAAGAGGCACATATGCAGCGGCGTTTCAATGTCTGTATACTGCCCCACGCCGGACCATGCAAGGTTGACGTCCGAAGAGGCTTTTTCAAAGCTTCCCGTGGCGGTCACCATATCGTCGAACAGCGCGTCCTCGCCTATACCGACTTCTTTTGCGACGCGGGCCAGACGGTCCGCCCCAAGCTCCATAGCCAACAGGGCGAACACATGGTTGCAGGATTTTGCGAACGCCGTTTTTAAATCGAGTTCGCCATGGTACTCGTCATTATAGTCCCGTACCACGCGGTAACCCTGAAGCATGCCCGCCTGATCTTCCTGTGCTTCCGCTTCCCCGCCTTCGGGCTGCTCGGTCTCCGTCTGCCCGCTTTCATTGAGGGCAAGGTGCACGCCCGGAAGGTATTTGCCTGTCTTTTCATCGAACGCAAGGGGGCCGTCGCAGGTAAACGTGCGCTCCGTCACGCCGGGCAAGTAGCGTATGGCCGCAAGCGCCGTGACCACCTTGAATACGGAGCCCGGCGTATAGCGCCCGGAGGTGACGCGGTTGACCATTGCGCTTTCGTCAAGTTCCCTGTCGCCGTTCAAATACTCCTGCACATACTTCGGGTCAAACGTCGGCTGGCTGACAGAAGCCAGTATTTCGCCGGTTTTATAGTTCATCACCACCACCGCGCCCCGGTAATCGTTCATGGCGTCATAGGCGGCGTCGCTGAGCTTTGAATCGATTGTCAGCACCACGTCCGAGCCGATGACGGGTTTGCCCGAAAGCGCGCCGGTAATGCGCTCAAATATGCTCTGATCAAACCCCAGCAGGTATTTGGAGAAAAAGTTCTCCGCGCCAAACGTCTGGCCGTAATTGTCCCCCACCACATGGGAGGTGGCGCGCCTTATTGAGCTGTCGTCGATATACATGCGGTCGCCGTCCGAATCGGTGGTGGCAAGCACCTCGCCGTTGCGGTCCAGGATATCGCCAGCGATGACATTGTTCTTTTGGGCGTTCAGCCGCGTGTTGTAGGGGCTTGCGAACCAGCGCGTGCCATATTGGTCCACCGTGTATACCAGGTAGATGCTCAGCACCACGAACATGGCGCAGAATACGATCAAAAGCCCCTTGATGTTGTTCCTCGTATTCACTTAAGCCGTCCCCTCCCTTCCGAGGCGCGCGGATGCAAGAAAGGCCGCCGTCATGCCGTCATCTCCTTGAGCGCGCGCTCCAGCGTTTCGCCGCCCTGTATGGCGACGCCCTCCAGGATACCCAGAAGCATCATGCTGGCCGTCATGGAACTGCCCCCGTAGCTGACGAACGGCAGCGTAATGCCGGTAAGCGGGATCAGCTTGATGACGCCCGCGATGATGATAAAGCTCTGCAGCGTGATGAGCGCCGTGCAGCCGAATGCCACAAGCATGGTGAACCGGTCCGGCGCATTCAATGCGATGAGCGCCCCGCGCACAATGAATACCAAGTAAAAAGCGATGATGCATACGCCGAATATGACGCCGAATTCCTCGCAGATGACGGCGAAAATATAATCCGTATGGTAGGCGGGAATGAGCTTGGGGGAACCTCTTGTAAGCCCCATGCCCCATAGCCCGCCGCTTGCAATCGCCATCAGCCCCTGCGCGATCTGGTAGCCGTTGCCCGAATACGTAGCCCACGGGTTTTTCCAGATGGCCACACGAACGCGCACATGGTCGAATATGTAATAGCTGGCGACAGCCCCCGCGGTGCCGGCCCCAAGGCCCATCAATGTGAGCGCCTTGTTCCCCGTGGCCACGTAGAATACGATAAGTGACGTCAGACCGATCAGCACCGCCGCGCCCAGATCCCGCTCGATCACAAGCAGGCCCACCACGCCCACAACATAGGCAAGTAGCGGCCAGATGCCCCGCACGTCCCGCGAGCTTGCAAGCCAGTGGCCCAGCACGAACACGGTGGCTACCTTAACAAATTCGGAGGGCTGGAAGTTCTGCCCACCGATCGTGATCCAGTTCTTTGCGCCGTACACCTCGTTGCCTATTACAAACAGCACCGCGAGCATGCCGACGGAGCCCGCCATCAGCAGCCAGTTGATGCGACGGAACAGGTTCGGAAACCGCATTAAGAGGATGCAAAACACCATCGCCAGCATGCCGATGCCAAACCACATGATCTGTTTAAACGCGATATCCGGATCGATCCGGTACTGAACGATGAGACCTACGCCCACCAGCACGTTCGCGATAATCAGAAGATATCGGTCCACATGCCGGAATATGAACGTAAGCACGATATACTGGAACAACAGCAGCGCCACCAATATCCCGCCGAATATGAACGCGTTAAAATCAAGCGCCGAATCCCGGAACGCAAGCAGGCAGAACGCGCTCAATTCAAACAATATAATCAGCGTGAGAAGGCCCGCGGCGCTCACATGCTTCCATCTACGCATCCGCTTCCTCCTCGCCGCTCAGGTGCAGCACCATGACAAGACCGCCCATTTCCAAAGTATCACCTGTGTACAATAGCTCGTCCTTCTTTTTGTTGGCGCGTTCCCCGTTGATGAGCACGCCCACGCTGGAGCCGTAGTCCGCAAGGTACAGCCCATCCTTTTTTTCAAACAAAAACGCGTGGACAGGCGCCAATGATTGTAGCTGTACGCTGATATCGCAGCGTTTGGCGCGGCCTATCGTATTTTCCCGCTTGAGCGGGTACTTTGTGCCGCTAAGCTCCTCCGGCGCCTTCACTTCCAGATAGCCGGGGGAAACGCCTCGCACCTTCTGCTTGATTTGCTGCACGGTCTTGAATTCCTTCACCGAGTGCAGCACAAGGCGCAATAGGATATATAGGATGAGGATCAAAAAGAAATAGCGCATCCCCATGGCTACGATATCGTATGCGTTTTCGTACATGGTCCTCCTCCTTTCGTCGTTTGATACTACAATTATTTCCCATATGGCGTACAATTTCATTAAAATCATACCACAAAGCCGCCCATGAAGACATGGCGGCTTTATGAATTTTATTGTATGAAATTGGGGATGCCGATTTTTCGCCTGATTTGTGGTTTATTTGCGCTTTATCGGCAGCAGCCGCAGGGCGTTCAGCACGCAGATGAGCGTGGTGCCGACGTCCGCGAACACCGCCATCCACATGTTGGCGATACCGAACGCGCCCAGCAGCATTACCAGTACCTTCACGGCGATGGCGAATGCGATGTTCATTTTCGCGATCGTCATGGTGCGCCGGCTTAAGGAGATGGAATCGGGGATTGCGTTAAGTTCCGGGGTCAGCAGCACGACGTCCGCCGCCTCCACCGCCATATCCGTCCCGCTCCCGCCTATGGCCATGCCGATATCGGCGCCCATGAGCACCGGCGCGTCGTTGATGCCGTCGCCCACAAACAGCACGCTGCCGTGTGCGCTTCGGATCTCCTGCATGCGGGTCAGTTTTTCTTCGGGCAGCAGTTTATAATAGACGCCGTTTACGCCGGTTTGTTTTGCGACCTCTTGCGCGGGCGCTTCCGCGTCGCCGGTCAGTATGGCGGTGTAGCCGATCATGCCGTTCAGCTTTTTGATCGCCCCGCCCGCGTCGCCCTTGAGTTCGTCCGCAATCAGTATCGTACCCTTAAACAAGCCGTCCACTGCCACATAGGCGACGGTACCCGTGCTTGCAGGAAAATTTTCGATGCCATGTTCCTGCATCAGCCTCGCGTTGCCAACCAGCACACGCCTTCCCGTCACAGAGGCGGAAACGCCGCGGCCCGCGATTTCTTCTACCTCCTCCGCAGGCGTATATTCTCCCGCCGCTGTGCGGATGGCGCTTGCCACCGGGTGGGGGCTAAAGTGTTCCGCAGCCGCCGCAAACTTTAAGAGTTCCTGTTCCGTCACCCAGTTTACGGGAATCGCCATTTGCACCTTGAATACGCCGTGGGTCAAAGTGCCCGTTTTATCGAATACTGCGGCTTGTACCGCGGCAAGCTGTTCCATGCGGTTTGCGCCCTTAAACAGCACCCCGCGCGAGGACGCGTTGGCAAGCCCTGCAAAGAATGTGAGCGGCACGCTGATGACGAGCGCGCACGGGCAGGAGATGACAAGGAATATAAGCGCCCTGTGCAGCCAATCCGAAAACGCGCCCAATCCCACAAGCGGCGGGATAACGGCCAAGAGTGCTGCGATGCCCACGACGATGGGCGTATATACGCGCGCAAACCGCGTGATAAAGTTCTCCAGCTTCGGTTTGCCCTTTGCGGCGTCCTCCACGGCCCGCAGCACGCGGCTGACGGCAGACTCCGAGGCGGGACGGGTCACGGTAACCGTGATGGGGCTATTCTGGTTGATGCCCCCCGCCATGACCTCACGGCCCGAAGCGACGCGCACCGGCACAGACTCGCCCGTAAGGGCGCTGAAATCCACCAGGCTTTCGCCAGAGAGCACTTCGCCATCAAGCGGGATGCGCTCGCCGGGATTGATGAGCACCTGTTCGCCAACGTTTACTAAGGCCGGGTCCGTTATCTGCCACGCGCCGTCCCGCATCACGCGGGCGGTGTCCGGCCGTAACCCTACCGCAGCGCGAATGCTCTTTCTGGAACGGCCCACGGCAAGGTCCTGAAAGTATTCGCCCACGCGGTAGAACAGCATAACGGCCACGGCCTCGTCATAATCGCCCAGCGCAAGCGCGCCGATCGTGGCGACGCCCATCAAGAAGCTTTCGCCAAACACCTGGCCGCGAATGATGTCCTTGCCCGCCTGCAAGAGCACCGGCGCGCCAAGCAGGACATAGGCAATTATATTGAGTATGATGTGTACAAGCCCTTCCGTTAAAAATCCGACCGCAAACAGCACCGCGCCAACTGCGATAGGCAGCCACAGCTTTAAGGGGTGTTCCTTCTCCGCCCCGTGGTCGTGAGCGCAGCTTGCGCAGGCGGCGCAGCCATCGCCCTCGCACGCTTCCTCTTCATGCGTGTGCGCGTGTTCATGGCCGGAGCAGGCGGCGCAGCCGTTCACTTCGCAGGCGTCTTCATGGGGCTGGGTCTTGCTTTCCTTCGCGGGAATTTTGGATTGCAGCCTGACCTCTTCGCTGCTCATATCTGTTCCTCCCCCAAATCTTTTTGAAACTTACAAACCGTACATGGGATGAGGTTGCCGCTGGTGATATCGTGCAGCAGGTGCCTCACCATGTGCCCGGTACGGGTATCGCTGATGGAGTAGACGGCGCGTTTACCCGCCTTTTTATAGCGCACCACGCCGCATTGCCGCAGGGAGCGCAGGTGGTGGGAAACGGCGGGCTGGCTCATGCCCAGGATATCCGCCATTTCACATACGCACATATCCTCCAAAGCCAGCATGGACAGCAGGCGGATGCGTGTGCTGTCGCTCAGCTGCTGAAAAATTTCCGCTGCGTCCACCGCCGCGTCTTCATCCGGAATGTGCTCTATGATATAGCGCTCATGCTGCTCATTAATGTGTTCCGTCTGGCAAACGGGAAAATTCTTCTTTTCCATGGTCCATCCTCCCATATCATAACATATAAACATATAAGCCATCGTTTATATGTTTAGTATATATCCATCTCCGGTAAAGTGCAACCATTTGGATTGGACTTTTGCCATAAAAATACCGCCTGTTCGGCGGCAATCATCAAAGTATTTGAAATATCGTCAGGGCAAGCGTTCCCAATCCGGCGCTTCTTCACAGCCTGCCCGACGCAGCGCCTGCAAAAACCAATCCGGCGGGGACGCAAAAAAGCGCATGTCTTCCCCCGTGCGCGGATGTTTGAGCATCAGCTCGTACGCGTGCAACGCCTGACCTTCCAAATTGAGTTTGGGTTTTAATGGGCCGTACAGAGAATCGCCCGCGACGGGGTGCTTTTTATATGCCATATGTACACGAATCTGGTGCGTGCGCCCGGTTTCCAAGCTAGCCTTAATCAACGTAAACTGCCCCATGCGCCTGAGTACCCGCCAATGCGTCACAGCTTCCCTGCCGTCTTTGACGACGGCCATGCGCTTGCGGTCCACCGGATGGCGGCCTATCGGCGCGTCGATGGTGCCCGTATCCTCTTTTAAGTTGCCTTCGACAATGGCAATGTAGTTGCGCCGCGCGGAATGCGCTTTGATCTGCGCGCTCAAATCCGCGTGGGCAAGGTCATTTTTTGCGATAACCAAAAGGCCGGAAGTCATTTTATCGATCCGGTGCACGATGCCGGGGCGCAATACGCCGCCGATACCGGAAAGATCGGTAACGGCGTATAAAAGCGCGTTTACAAGCGTGCCGCTTGCATTGCCGGGCGCGGGATGTACCACCATGCCCTTGGGCTTGTTAACGACGCAAATGTCAGCGTCCTGATATACGATATCGATCGGTATTGGTTCCGGTTCAACATCCAAAAGCTCCGGCGGTTCCATGCGCAAAAGCACATCTTCCCCCGCCTGGAGCTTATAGTTGGCCTTACGGATTTTTCCCGAGACCAGCACGGCTTCTTCCTGAATAAGGCGCTGGACGCGCGCGCGGCTTTCCCCGCTGACGCGGGAAAGAAATACGTCCAGACGCTCGCCGGACGTATCCACTACATATCGCGTTTCCACACTGCCTTCAAAGTCTTCCACGAAGCCCTCCGACTATTGCAGTTCTTTTTCCGGTTCATCTGCGCCCTGTTCCGGCTCTTCCGTTTGTTCCGGTTCCGGATCGGGGTTCTTTTTCCCCGTCTTTTCTTCCAGTTTATCGAGCACCTGCCTGCCCTTGCCGAACAGCACGTCGATCGCCAGCAGGGCAGCGCCTATGGAAACGGCGGTATCCGCCACGTTGAATATGGCGAAATTGACAAACGCAAACTCCAGCATATCCCGCACATAGCCTAAAGCTACGCGGTCTATGAGGTTCCCCAGCGCCCCCGCCAGTATCAACGAGAGGCTCACACGCATGAGGACATGCATGTGCCTTTTGTACTTTACAAGCAGCCAGATAATGGCGAGAGCCGCAACGGAAGAAACGATGATGAGCAGCCATGTGCCGTTTGAAAGCATGCCGAACGCCGCGCCCGTGTTGTGGGTGCTGGTGAGGTGGAATACGCCCTCCCAAAGCGGAACGGTCGTGCCCAGCGGCATCAGGTATACGTCCGTCAGATATTTTACGAGCTGATCCAGCCCGATTGCAAGCAGTATGATGATGGTTTCCAGCATAGTACCCCCGTGTGTCGTTTTAAGTCCAACCCAGTATAGCATAAGCATGGGCGAAAGGCAAAATCATACGAATGACGATTAAAAACGTTGTATAGCGGTAAGGAATTTTTTCGTCTGACAAGGCGCGAGAACGTAAAAATAGCAGCGCTATTTCAAGTTTTTGCAACGCAGTCAGTCGGGAAAATAGCCAGCGCTATGCAACGGAGTGAAGCGGGATTTCGTATTAGTCCGGCAGCTGCTCTATATACCAATCGCCGACGGTGCGGAACAGGTCCGTACCGCGAACATCCGAAACATTCCGGATGTTTGCGCCGTAGACGATGCTGTTCATGCGGAAATACAGCATGATAAAGGGCAGCTCCTGTACAAACTGCTGCTGCAGCTGTGCATGCGTTTCGCGCATACCGTTTTCATCCGCCGCCGCGGCGGCAGATGAAAGCAGAGTGCCCCAGTCGCCTGTGACTTTCCCGTAATTGCGCGCGCCGTCGGGCGCCAAATAAGGCGCCAAATTGCCGCACGGCTCCATTTGGAAACCGGCCAGAGCAAGGTCGAATTCGCCATTCTTCAGCTTCTGCTCAAATTCCCCATCCGCCTTCTCAATGCTGAGCTTTGCGGTGATAACCTCTACCTCAATACCCGCCTTCAAGAGCTGCGTTGCAATCAGCGCTGCGGCGTTTTTGCGGTAGGTGCTCTCCGTGCTGTCGTTGACCAGCAGCGTCAAATGGAGCTTTTGGCTGCCCTGCTGCAATATGCCGTCCGTGTCCTCATCCGTCCAGCCTGCGCCTTTTAAAAGCTCTGCCGCTTTTGTAAGGTCATGGTCGTATATTTTTGTGGTCGCGTCATACAGGAATGAATCGGGCGGCACGGGTACGTCGGACACGGCGGCGCGGTTCATATAGACGTTGGAAACGAGGGCGCTGCGGTCGAGCGCATACGCGATCGCTTTCCTGACGTCGGCATTTCGCAGTATGGCGTTGTTGTGGTTGACAAGCAGCACCTCCGCCTCCTGCGTCATGACATCGAGCACCGAGGTCACTCCCTCCTCGCGGTATTTGCCCGCGGAGACGGTCTTGGTCGGCACCATGTTCAATTGGCGCGCCTCGTACGAATCCAGCGCGACATCGTTGCTATCGCGCGAGAAGCATTGGATATTCTGGATATAGGGCGGCTGCTTCCACCAGCGGGAGTTGACGGTAAGCTCCACCGAGGTCTCGCCGCTGCTCGTCACCTGATATGGCCCCGTACCGTTCAATTCATTGGGCGTCTTGGATGAGACAACAGGAAACACAAGCGCATAGAGCGCTGCAGCGCCCGCCTTTTTCATGGTGACGCGAATGGTGCCCTCATCCGCCTGCTCATAGCTTTCAATCGCGTCCGCAGCAAGGCCGTAGTAGGACGCGCTGCCCAAACTTTTGATTTGCCCGATGGTATAGAGCACATCCTCCGCGGTAAGCATATCGCCATTGTGCCACATGACGTTTTTCCGAAGCTGTATCGTCCAGACGCGGCCGGTATCGTCGCTGCTCCATTTCTCCGCCAGGGACGGGATGATACGGTTGTTGGAATCGCATCGTAACAGCGGCTCGTACACCAGGGAATACATGTTACGCATTTCCTCGGTGTTGATTGTAAGAGGGTTGTAGGATGTGCCGCTCTCGCTCTGGAACGGATTGCGCGGTATGGGGAGTACCAGCGTGCCGCCGGATACCGGCTGCGGCGCAGGCGTTGGCGTGGGGATTGCGATGGGCGTCGCCGTAGGATCCGGCTTTTCGCTTTTCGCGCAGGCCGACCCAAGCAGCAGCACCGCAAGGATGCTAGAAAGCGTCCTGATAAAGCGTCTTGTATTTTTCATATGCGCGCTGCACCTTTTCCAAATACTGTTCCGTCTCCGCAAACGGGATATTCTTTAGTTCCCCTTCCACGGAAACGGCGGGGTCGTTTTTCCATTTATCCACATTGCCGTGCCCCGCGTTGTAAGCGGCAAGCGCGGAAGGCCGGTCCTGCTCGTACCGGTCCAGCAAAAAGCGCAAGTACCAGCAGCCCATGCGGATATTGAACGCGGGCTCGGTCAGTTTTTCGGGTTCGTATCCGCTGATATCGAGTTTGCCCGCGATCCATTCCCCGGTATCCGGCATGATCTGCATGAGCCCCACCGCGCCGACCGGGCTGATAGCTTTCGCGCGGTTGCCGCTTTCGCAATGGATCATGGCGGCGACAAGGTAGGGATCGAGCCCGAACTCATCCGCGCCTGCGCTGATTTCTTCGGGGTAGTCTAGCCTATAGGTGCGCTTTTCCAGCTCCCGCCCCGCGACTACGGCGATGAGCACCGCAAGTAGCAGCAAGAAGGCGGCCAGCAGCAGCTTTGCGCCCCTTTGTTTTTTTGGTTTTTGTTTTTTATTTTCTCTTGCGTGTTCCAATGCTTATTCCCTATTGGCCCTGTGTATTTATTTTCTCATACAGCGCTTTCACCTGCGCGAACAGCACCGCTTCATCGCCGGAATTATTCAGTATCCGGTGAGCATAACTCTTCTTCTCTTCCTCGGGCATCTGGCGGCGGATGCGGGCAAGCGCGTCCTGTTCGCCGCAATGATCCCGCAGCATGATGCGCGCAACGCGGACCGCTTCCTCCGCTGTCACCAGCCAGACCGCTTCCACATCCGTATGCATGTTGCTTTCAATCAGCAGCGGCACGTCCCAGAATACCACGGCGTCCGGCTCCGACTTCCGAATTTCCTGTTCTTCCTGAAGCAGTATGTCACGTACCATGGGATGGAGTATCGCGTTGACGGCGAAACGTTCATCGTCGGAGGCGAATATGACGCCCGCAAGCGCGCGGCGGTTCAGGGAGCCATCCGGCTGAAGAATACCCACGCCATAGCGGGCAGCGAGCAAGCGCAAGCCTTCGCTTTCCGGCTCCACGGCCTTGCGCGCGGCGACATCTGCATCCAGCACATGCGCGCCCAATGCGCGAAGGTAGGAGGAAACCGTGGATTTTCCCGCGCCCATGCCGCCGGTGAGGCCGATGCGCCTTGGCTTTTGCGCGCTCATTTCGTATCGTACCAACTCTTACCGCTTTTGACCTCCGCAACGAGCGGAACGGATAGCTGCATGGCGTTCTGCATGCAGTTGCATACGATCTCGCTCACGCGGCATTCCTCCTCCGGCGGGCAATCCAATATCAGCTCGTCGTGCACCTGCAGCACAAGGCGGCTTTGGAGCTTTTCTTCCCTAAGCGCCTTGTCCACGCGCACCATGGCAAGCTTGATAATATCCGCCGCCGTACCCTGTATGGGCATGTTCATAGCCACGCGTTCCCCGAAGGAGCGGGTGTTGTAGTTGCCGCTTTTGAGTTCCGGCAGCTCGCGCCGCCTGTTCAGCAGCGTCTTGACATAGCCGTGCTCCCGGCCGCTCTCTATGCTGCCCTTCATATAGGCCCTTACGCCCGGGTAACGGTCCAGGTAGCGTTCGATGTATTCGCCCGCGCGCTTGCGGCTGATGCCCAGGTTCCGCGCCAGGCCAAAATCCGAAATGCCGTATACGATGCCGAAGTTGACGGCCTTCGCGGCGCTGCGCTGTTCCGACGTCACCTTATCGGGGTCGATGCCGAGCACTTCGCTCGCGGTCCTGGTGTGGATATCGCCGCCGGTTCTGAAGTTTTCCTGCATGGCTTCGTCAGCGCTGATGTGGGCGAGAAGCCGCAGCTCGATCTGGGAATAATCCGCGCCGATGAGCACATTGCCGGGGCTCGCCACAAAGGCCTTGCGGATCTCCCTGCCCAGCGCTGTACGTACGGGGATGTTCTGCAAATTCGGCTCGGTGCTTGATATGCGGCCGGTCGCCGCCACGTTCTGATTAAAGCTCGTATGCACCCGCCCGTCCTCCGGGGAGCGCAGGGCAAGAAGGCCGTCGATAAACGTGCTCTTGAGCTTGGTCAAAAACCGGTATTCCTGTATAAGAGGCACGATGGGATGCTGCTCCATCAGGCTTTCCAGCACATCCGCGTCGGTGGAGTAGCCCGTCTTTGTTTTGCGCTGGGCCGGAAGGCCAATCTTTTCAAACAGGATGTATCCGAGCTGCTTGGTGGAAAGTATGTTGAACGGCTCCCCGGCAAGCTCGTATACCTCGCCCGCAAGAGCGTCGATGCGGCCCTTAAACTGCACGTCAAGCTCCCGGAGCACTTGCTGGTCCACGCGGAAGCCCTGTTTTTCCATACGGAACAGCACGCCGATCAGGGGCATCTCTACGGTCTCATAGAGTTCCATGAGCTCCATTTCCCGCATTTCCTTCATCATGGTTTCATGCAGCGGGAACAGGGTGCAGGCGTCGGGCTTATTCACATGCAGCCGCTCCTGCGCAAGCGCCTCCATGGAAGGCGTGGGCCGCGTGGCGTTGATGAGGTAGTCCACGATCATCGCGT
>JAEYHP010000183.1 GCA_023409435.1 Bacillota bacterium
CCCGTCTCCGTCAACGGCGAAAAGCTTGATCCTGTCGCTTTGCTCACAAAGTGCAAGGAGCTTGGCGCGAAGCATGGCATCGGCATAGAGGATATGGTGGAAAATCGCCTCGTCGGCATCAAGTGCCGCGGCGTATACGAGAATCCCGGCGGGACCATACTCTATGACGCGCTGCAGCAGCTTGAGTACCTCACGCTGGACCGCGACACCATGCACTACAAGCAGCAGATGGGCACGAAGTATTCCGAACTGGTCTACGACGGCAAATGGTATACCCCGCTACGCCAGGCCATGGACGCCTTGATCGACGTCATGCAGCAGAACACCACCGGCGTTTCCAGGCTCAAGCTTTACAAAGGCAAAACCTACCACGCCGGCGTCAAGAGCCCGTATAGCCTCTACAACCCCGAGCTTGCGACGTTCGAGAAGGAAGAGATATACAACCAGAAGGACGCCGAAGGCTTTATCAACCTGTTCGGTCTGCCGCTCAAGGTGCGTGCGCTGATGGAACGGGCGAACGAGAAGTAAGAAAGGGAACGATGGGGGCTTTGCCCCCATACCCCTACCAAAGGAACACATCCCTTTGGAATCCCACATTCGAAGCCGCCCATAATGGGGCGGCTTCGGGAACGGGTTCTTAGGGGCGTTACGCCCCTAAGCGGAGGTTTGGAGGCAGCGCCTCCAATGCTTTATAGAAGTGGCGCTAGCCACTTTTTTGTACAGGAGGTGCGCAATGCAACACAACGACAAACTCTGGGGTGGAAGATTTCAAAAGGCTGCGGACGCCGCCATGGAGGATTTCCATTCCTCAATATCGGTGGACAGCCGCATGGCGCGGGAGGATATCCTGGGCTCCATTGCCCATGCCAAAATGCTCAGGGCGCAGGGCATCATTCCGGCTGCTGACGCGGACAAGATCGTGGAAGGGCTAGACTCCCTGCTCGCGGATTACGAGGCGGGGAAGCTTGCGTTCTCCAAATCTGCGGAAGACGTGCACATGAACATGGAGGTGCTGCTGACGGAGCGCATCGGCGAGGCGGGCAAGCGCCTGCATACGGGCCGCAGCCGCAACGACCAGGTGACGCTCGACTGCCGCATGTACATGCTGCGGGGCATGGACGCGACGATAGGCAACCTGCTTGGGCTCGAACAAGCGCTGCTTCATACCGCCTCCGCGCATACGGGTACGGTAATGCCCGGCTATACGCACATGCAGAAGGCGCAGCCAGTTACGCTTGCACACCACCTGATGGCGTATTTTGAAATGTTCCGCAGGGACGTGGAGCGCCTTACCGACTGCAAAAAGCGCATGGATTACATGCCGCTTGGCGCGGGCGCGCTTGCGGGGAGCACGTATCCGCTGGACCGGGAGTTTGTCAAAACGGAGCTTGGGTTTTCAAACATCACACGCAACAGCCTCGATTCGGTGAGCGACCGGGATTTCTGCATCGAATACGCCGCGTGCGCGTCGATTATCATGATGCACCTGTCCCGCTTCTGCGAGGAACTGATTTTGTGGAGCACGGACGAGTTCCGCTTTGTAGAGATGGACGACGCGTACTCCACGGGCTCCTCCATCATGCCGCAAAAAAAGAACCCGGACGCGGCGGAGCTGATCCGCGGCAAGACCGGGCGCGTGTACGGGGACCTGACGGCGCTTCTGACCATGATGAAGGGCCTGCCGCTCGCGTACAACAAGGATATGCAGGAGGATAAGGAGGCCGTGTTCGATGCGCTGGATACCGTGAACGGCTGTCTCGGCATATTCACCCGCATGTTTGAAACGCTGAAGTTTAAGACCGATAATATGAAGCTTGGCGCGGGACGCGGTTTTACCAACGCGACGGACGCCGCGGACTATTTGGTGAAAAAGGGCGTACCCTTCCGCACCGCGCATGAGGTGATCGGCAAGCTGGTGTTTTATTGCCTCAAAGAAGGCAAGGCGCTTGCTGATTTGACATTGCCCGAGCTTCGGGCCGTATCTCCCATATTTGAAGCGGACGTATACGACGCGATTTCGCTTTCCGCCTGTGTACAGGGCAGAAACCTGCCCGGAGGCCCCGCGCCGGATGCGGTACTTTCGCATATTGAAGAAGGCAAAGCCTGGCTGGCACAGCAAAGATAACGAGATTTTAAATGCCGTGCCCCGTTTGGGGCGCGGCATTTTGAGTATACGTTTTAAATTCTTTCCGGTTCCTGAACAGTCCGTTCGTTAACGACGCCCCCGGTATTTAATGTTGTTTTCGCCTCAACCAGCATCACATGTGCTTCTTTCTCGGCGACAGGCATATGCTCCACGCCTCTTGGGATGATCAAAAATTCGCTCTCATCCAGGTTGATGTCCCTGTCCCTGAACTTGATGGTCAGCCGACCTTTCAGCACATAGAACATCTCGTCTTCATTTTCGTGGGTATGCCATAAAAACTCGCCCTGCAGCTTCACCACTTTGATGTAGGAGTCGTTCACTTCGCCCACTATCTTGGGGCTCCACTGCTCATGGAAAGTACTTAGCTTTTCCTGAAGATTCACTTTATCCATTCCAATTTCTCCTGAAAAATGGCGTCGTGCAAAAGGCGCCTACTTCTCCTGCGCCAGCAGTTCCTTTAATGCCTCCAACGCGCGTTTTCGGTGGCTGATGCCGTTCTTTTCTTCGGCGGTCAGTTGGGCAAACGAGCGGCCGAGCGGCTCGTAGAAAAAGAGCGGGTCGTAACCGAAGCCGTTCTCGCCCTGGGGCGCAAACAGCAGCCTGCCTTCGCAGAAACCTGTCACGCAGAGCGTGGGGAAGCCTCGTCTAGCTAGCGCCACGGCGGAAACGAAGCGGCAGGACCGTTCCGCCTCGGGCACATGCCGCATGTCCTGCAGAAGCTTTTGATTGTTTGCATGGTCGTCATGCCCTTCGCCCGCGTAGCGGGCGCTGTAAACGCCGGGGGCGCCATGTAAAGCGTCCACCATAAGGCCGCTGTCGTCGGCCAAGGCGGCGTCAAAACCGGGGGCGGCTATGAGTGTTTCTTCCGCTTTTTTGATGGCGTTGGCGCGAAAGGTATCGCCGTCCTCCACGACTTCGATCGTGATGTCGGCTTCCTTTAATGTGGAGATGGAAGGAAAGTATTCCCCCATAATCTCTTTGATCTCGCGCATTTTGTGCGCGTTGTTGGACGCGATGATGAGCTTCATGCGGGCGTATTCGCCTTTCTTCGTCAATTTGGAGCAATTGTACCATAAGCACGCATGTATGACAATGCGGACGGATTGAAGGTTTATTAATATAAGCCTGCAAATGCGCATATATGGACTTGCCTTGCAGGTACAAAAGAACGCATGCGAAAGGCTCTGTTCGCATAAGAATGTACGGTTTTTCCCATGCAAAGCAGGAAGAATGTGTGAAAAATGCAGCAAAGCATGCATTTTCCCCCACGGAAACAATGTTGGATGGGCGAAAACTTTAAGTCTGCTATTAAATTTTGCATGATCTAAATTAAATTCTTGCAAAAACCGGTTGACAGCCATGCAAGAAGCGCGTATAATCTCGAATTAATATATTATATATGTATACTGGCGGCAGTTGCCAAATAGGCTGCTCAGCGTAGAGGAGGACAAAAGAGTGCGAAAGGATGAAATGCCCCGACAGTGGGAGGGGAATGTACGCATCCCATCCGGATGTGCGATATCCGGAATCATTGCAACGGACGGAACAAGGT
>JAEYHP010000022.1 GCA_023409435.1 Bacillota bacterium
CTCTTGTTGCGCGGTATGTCCCGGTTTACAAAGGCGCCGTGGGCAAAGGCGTGGATGTTCTGGGAATAGAGCAGCTTCGCAACGCTTATGTGGACCGTGCGCTCAGAAATGAAACCTCGAGCCTTAACCAGTGGGAAACCCGCGCATCCGAGATGGAGTATATTGAATCCCTCTTTAACGAGACGAATACCGCAAGCCTTTCCAACTCCCTTGCGGACTTTTTTGACAGCATGCAGGAGCTTTCCAAGGACCCTGTGAGCAAGGAGATCCGCACCAACGTGCAGCAGACGGCCATCACATTCACCGAGACGATGAGCCATTACTATAAGCAGTTGCAAGATTTGCAGACCCAGATGAACGAGTCAATAGAAGTAGCGGTAAACCGTATCAATGAAATCACGCAATCCATCGCGGATTTCAATGAGAGCATTGAGACATTTGAGCTGAGCGGCGAGCGGGCGAACGACCTCAACGACAAACGCAATCTTTTGCTTGACGAGCTTGCAACGCTTACGGATATGGAGTACTCGACCGATTCTCAGGGGCGTTTGAGCGTCAGGATCGCCGGAAATACCGTGGTGGACCACGGCACGTCGTATGATTTAAAGGTGATGGCCGACGCGGATGGAATGTATTCCGTTCATATGGATAACGCGGCGGAAACGGAAGTCGAATATTCAAACGGAAAAATGGCGGGCTTCAGGCAGCTTCGCGACGGCAGCACGCCGGATGACATCGGCATTCCATTTTTGATGGAGGGTCTGAATACGCTCGCGCGCAGCATTGCCAAGCAGTTTAACGACGTCCATAAGCAGGGCTGGACGATGCCGCACGATGCTGTAGCTTCACAGACGGGCGTCTATTTGTTTGATGTGGATGTGTCTGTGGATGCGGACGGCAATACGCATGAGGATTACGCCTCCATTACGGCAGGAAATATCACACTCTCCGATGCCGTATTGGAGGATGTGTACAAGATTGCGGCTTCTAGCAAGCAGATTGATCTGACATCCGACGACCCGCAGGACAGAAACAACGAGAACGCGCTCAAGCTTGCGGGTTTGGGAACTTCCTCCACTACAATGAGCAACACCAGCTTTGAGGGATACCTGAAAAACCTGGTGGTGGAACTGGGCGTGGGCAGCGCGCATACTTCCAATATACTCACCAGCCAGCAGGCGCTCGTAACCAATCTGGAGGGCCGCAGGGCTTCGGTTTCAGGGGTATCTGTGGATGAGGAAATGGTGCAGCTGATGAAATATCAGCACATGTACAACGCTTCCTCCCGTGTGATTACCTCCATTGATGAGTTGCTGGACAAGCTTATCAACGGCACAGGCATCGTAGGAAGATAAGCGGGATATTAGGGACCAGGGATATAGAAAGGCAGGGTGCCGCATGCGCATTACCACAAGCATGATGACGGGTTCGTTTTTGTCGAACCTCAATAACAACCTGAGCGCCATGCAGACGTACCAGACCCAGCTTGCCACAGGCAGGCGTATCACCAAGCTTTCGGATGATCCGGTGGGGGTCTTGGGCAGCATGAATGCGCGCGTCAAGCTTCAAAGGCTTGAGCAGTACCAGGATAATATCGGCTCTGTGCAGGATGTTTTAAAGCAGACCGAAACCGTCCTTCAGGAAGTCAACAAAATGCTGCAGACCGCGTATGAACGCGCGGTGCAAACGACGTCAGATACCTATTCGGAAGAGGATCGCCAGGCGGCTTCGGCCGAAATCGCTCAATTTAAGCAGCAGATGCTCAACCTGGGCAATACGAAAGTCGCCAACCAGTATATATTCGGCGGCTATAACTCCAGCAAGGCGCCGTTTACGTTGGACGCTTCCGGGAACCTTCTGTACAACGGACTCGATGTAACTGTGAACAACGCGGCGCTTCAGGACCAGGCCGCGCAAAATACCAACGTTGAGCTCGGATACGACATGACGATGACCGGTACCATCAACGGCATAGAACTTCTGGGCAGCGGTACGAGCAACATTTATAATCTGTTTCAGGAGTTCGAAGCCGCGCTCTCCGGCGGAGGGACTGGGGATGAATTGAGCGCGTTTATTGAAAAATTTCAGACCGCCCAGTCGGATGTTATGGCAAAAACTGCGGAAGTCGGTGCGCGTACCAATCGGCTCACAATGTTGGAAAATCGGTATGCGGATGACGAGGTTAACTATACGGAAATCAAATCCAAAGTGGAAGATGTCGATCAGGCGGAAGCCATCATGCGCTATAAAATGGCGGAGTCGGTGTACCTCTTCGCATTAAAAATTGGCTCCAATATTATACAGCCGACGCTCGTGGACTATTTGAAATGATGAGCGGGGGTGTGATATAATGAATTCGCTTAGCATACATACTCAGCGTGCTGTGATCGAAATTACATCACGCCCCGCCAAAATGTACGTCGAACACAAACGGCCCAATTTTAAAATCAAGCGTACCGATCCCAAAATGAGAATCGAACGGAAAATGCCTTCGTTCGATATTAAATGGGAAGATGTCAGGAATACCAGCGGGCACGCGTCTCCGCTCCAACTGGGCAAGAATTTTGCCGAAAAAGGAAAACAAAAGGCCTTAGAAGCGATCCGTTCCATTGTGGAACGCGGAGATGTCTTAAAAGACTCCACGGATCCCCAGGCGCTTGAAAAAGTAGCGGTTTCCGTTTCCGTTAAGGACATGCCGGAACTCAACGTGGGGCTCATGCCCAAGCAAAAGGCCCGTATCGAATGGGACCCCGGTTATTGCACCATAGAATGGACGGACCCCGTTTTGCAGATTGAATGGGATAAGGATTTCAGGCCAACGATCGAATGGGAACCCTACGCGGTGGAAGTACGCCTCAGACACAGGCCTTTGGTGAAAATCAGAGTCAATTTGGAACGCATACCCGGCGCCGTGGGCGTCAAGGTGGATCAGGAAGTGTGATAGGGGGTTCTGCAATGCTGATCGAAACGGCCAGATTTGGGGATTTTAACCTGAATGACAGCAAGGTCATCGATTTCCCAAACGGCATACCGGGGTTTGAGGAGCTGCACAAGTTTATTATTCTGGAAATTAACGAGACCAAGCCGCTGTATTGGCTGCAATCCACACAGAACAAGCATATCTCCCTTCCGGTGGTAATCCCCTTTGAGCTTTTGGAGGATTATTACATTGAAATCCGGGAAAACGAGCTCAAGGGTATTGAGGTGGACAACAACAACGATCTCTTGATACTCAACGTGGTGGTTATTCCCGAAAACATCGAGAAAATGACGGTCAATCTCGCCGCGCCCATCATTATAAATCTGAAGCTTGGCGCAGGTAAACAGATCGTGATCGATGCGGCGGACCTCCCCGTCCGGTTCCCCATATATGACGCGGTCATGCGGAAATTGAAAGGGGGAGAAGCGGATGCTGGTTCTCTCGCGTAAAGCCGGCGAAATACTTTCAATCGGCCCGGATATCACAATAGAGGTGGTGGCCGTGGAAGGGGACCGCGTGCGCCTTGGCATCAGCGCGCCCAGGGATACGCGCATATTCCGCAAGGAGCTTCTTGAACAGACTGTGGACATCAATAAGATCGCGGTGAATGCCCCGGTGATCAATTTTCAGGAAAGCAAATGAGCAAACGTCGATATAGATAAAAGTCCTGCCCAGCGGCAGGACTTTTATGTTGCAATGAAATACATTACTTGCTGTCCTTATTCTTTTTAGTCCGCGCGAACTGCAGGATCGAAAGAACAATCAGGAATATGCCGAACGCCTTTTTCAGCCACTCCGCCTCCAGGCAGGTGGCTAAGAATGCGCCGCCTATCGCGCCGATCACACCCCAAATCAAAAGCGGGAGCGCTGTTTTTGCCTGCAACCGCCCATCCCGCCGATGGATAAAGAGGGCGAGCGCTGCGCCCGGCAAAAACGCCAGCATATTCACGCCCTGCGCCGCATGCTGGCCCATGCTTAAAAACAGCGTCAGCATTGGTATGAGCACCGTGCCGCCGCCCATACCCATACCGGAAAGCACGCCGGAAACCAGCCCGGCCAAAAGATACCACAAAAAGCTCATAGCAGCAGGCGGACGCCCGCCGCAAGCATCAGCAGGGCAAACAGCCGGTCAATCCAGAGCGAACGCATCTTCCCCAAAAGCTTTGCACCCAAAAAACTGCCGGGGAGCACGCCCAGCGTGACAATGGGCACAAAATCAAATGTAATCGCTCCGCGAATCAAGTAGACAACGATGCTGACGATGGAGAGCGGCAGCATCACCATCAGCGCCGTCGCATGGGCGTCCTCGCTTTTGAGCTTGCACAGGCGCTCCAAGACCACAACGGCGAGCATGCCGCCGCCGGCGCCAAACAGCCCGTTGGCGATGCCGGTACATATGGCAGCTATGGAAATCAATAAGCGCGGCGCTCTCTCTTGTTTCTGCATACTTCTAAGATTGTTCGGTCATTTGATAATTATTCAGCAAATTATTGATGCAAAACGACAGGGGGCATGTTATAATACTAACGGACTCGATGGGGTACGAAAAGTGAGATATTTGGCTTGCTCAATGAATACGGTTCTTTCGAATACGGTTCTTTCAAGGAAGGGTGAGCATACCCTTTTTTGTTGTATAGAATATATAGTTTTACGGAAAATGCGGAAAGGATGGTGTCAGCTTTGCCAAAGCTAACCTTTCAGGGTGGCGTTCATCCCATGCATGATGTGCATGAAGGCAAGCTCCCGACGAAGGATCTCCCGGTAAGGGATTTCACAGCGGATACGGTATGTATCCTGATGGGCATGCATTTAGGCGCGCCCAGTTCCCCTTGCGTGCAGAAGGGGGACTATGTCAGGCTTGGCCAGTTGATCGGCGAACCGGTGGGCCCTCTCGGGCTTCCCGTTCACGCGAGCGTTTCGGGTGAGGTCATCGACGTTTCTCCCAAACAACAATTGAACTCGCATCCCGTCATGTGCGTGACCATCAAAAACGACCATAAGGATGAATGGTTGGACGGCATTGTTGGCTTAGGGGATGTGGAGACGGTGGATACTTCTCTCATCGTACCCGCCGTCAAGAACGCCGGTATCTGCGGTATGGGCGGCGCCTGCTTCCCCACGCATGTGAAGTTGACTGTGCGCGAGGGGCAGTATTGCGACACCATCATATTGAACGGCGCGGAATGCGAAACCCACCTGACGGCAGATTACCGCCTGATGCTGGAACATTCCGTGAAAATAGTGGACGGGCTTAGGGCCGCCATGCGCGCATTGAATGTCAAGCGCGGCGTTATTGCCATCGAAGATAACAAGCCCGAAGCGATCGCGCTCATGAAAAAGGCGGCGCAGGGC
>JAEYHP010000063.1 GCA_023409435.1 Bacillota bacterium
TAAACCTAAGCTCCGGCTTGGGGCTGGGATAGGCGGCGCCGAGCGCTTCTAAGGCGATACGTGTATGGTCCTTACTGAGCATTAGGCTTTGAGCTTCCCTTCATGATTCTTTTCCAATATGTGCGCGAGCGATACGGCGCGGTCCCGGATTTCGTCCTCGTCCTTGCCTTCGAGCATGATGCGGATGAGCGGCTCCGTGCCGGAAGCGCGGACCAGCACGCGCCCGTCCTCGCCCAGCTCTTTTTCATGCTTGGATATCAGCGCCTTTAGCTCCGCGTCGCCCATGGCGGCGGCCTTTTTCTCCTCCGTCACGCGGACGTTCACTAGCACCTGCGGGTAAATGGGGATTTCCGCGGCGAGGGCGCTCATGCGCTTGCCGCTGCGCTTTAATACATTCATCAGCTGTATGGCGGAAAGCATGCCGTCGCCTGTGGTGTGGTGGTCGGTGTATATGATGTGGCCGGATTGTTCGCCGCCCAGGTTATAGTCCTTTTCCAGCATACGCTCCAGCACGTACCGGTCGCCCACGGCGGTCTCCTCTATGCGGACGCCCGCTTCTTTCATGCGGCGCTTGAGGCCGAGGTTGCTCATGACGGTAATGACCAAGGCATCCCCTTTCAGTACGCCGCGCGCATGCATGTCGAGCGCACAGATACCTAAGATGCGGTCCCCGTCCACAATGCGGCCTCGCTCGTCGGTGGCGATCAACCGATCCGCGTCGCCGTCGAAGGCAAGGCCCACGTCCGCGCCCAGCTCATACACAAGCTGCTGCATGCGTTCAGGGTGGGTGGAGCCGCACAGGTCGTTGATGTTATAACCGTCCGGTTCGTCCGAAAAGCTCATGACCTCCGCGCCCAGGTCGCAGAACACCTGCCGGGCGATCTCGGAGGCAGCGCCGTTTGCGCAATCGAGCACAATGCGCATGCCGTCGAGCCTTGTGTCGGCGGTATTGGCCAGGAATTCGCGGTATTCGTCGATTGCGCGGCGCACACGCGTCACCCTGCCGACAGCAGCGCCGGTAGGGGTGGGGAGGGGGCGGTTCTCTTTGATTATGACCTCGATCTCATCCTCCAGCGCGTCGGACAGCTTGAAGCCTCGCCCGTCGAACCACTTGATGCCGTTGTACTCCATGGAATTGTGGGAGGCGGAAATCACAACGGCGGCGTCCGCGTCGTACAGGCGTACCAAATAAGCCAAGCCCGGCGTGGGGATGACGCCCACATGCACCACGTCCCCGCCCACGGAGCAAATGCCCGCAGTCAGCGCGCTTGCCAGCATATCGCCGGATTTTCTTGTATCCATGCCGATGAGTATGCGGGGGGAGTGGACCTCGCTGGTCAATACGTAAGCACCGGCCGCGCCGATGCGCATGGCCAGTTCGCAGCTTAAACTTCCGTTCGCGATGCCGCGGATGCCGTCGGTTCCGAATAATTTTCCCATATCGTTCTCCTCTTAACTGGAGTTTTATTTTGCAGGATGCGGGGCGGCAAGGTACTCTAAAGCCGCCGTCGCCGCAACAGCGCCGTCGGACACGGCGGTAACGATCTGTCGCAAGGGGGTGTCACGTACGTCCCCGGCGGCAAAAACGCCCTCCACAGCGGTGCGCATAAACGAATCCGTCTGGATATATCCGCTCGCGGTAAGCGGCAGCATGCCGCGCACAATATCCGTGCGGGGCTCTATGCCCACCGCCACAAACACGCCGGAAACGGGAAGGGTATGCTCTTCCCCTGTTGTTACATGCTTTAAGCGCAACCCTTCGAGCGTTTTTTCGCCGTGGAGTTCCGTGACGACATGCTCCAGTTCCAAATGGATCTTGGGTTCATCCTGCGCCGCTTTTTGCAGCATGCTGCAGCCGCGCAGCTCACTCCTGCGGTGGATCAATGTCACCTTGCTTGCAAAGCGCGCAAGGTAGAGCGCGTCGGACAGCGCGGTGTCCCCGCCGCCGACTACGGCTACGTTTTTGTTGCGAAAAAAAGCGCCGTCGCAGGTAGCGCAGTAGGAAACACCCGCCCCGGTCAGCCGTTCTTCGTTGGGCAGCTCCAGCTTCCTGGGGTTTGCTCCCGTACACAGTATGACCGTCTTCGCCTCCACAGCACCGCCGGAGGTCTCGATCCGCTTGACGGGGTACAGAAGGTCCAGCTTCAATACGGGATCGTACCGGATGGAAAGCCCGAACCGCAGCGCTTGGCGTTCCATACGGATGCCCAGTTCGCTGCCCTCAATGCCTTCCTCAAAGCCGGGGTAGTTGTCAATCTGACAGGTTTTCGCGGCCTGCCCGCCCGCGAATACCTCTTCAAACAGCACTGCGTCAGCGCCGCCGCGGGCGGCATACAGCCCCGCCGTCAGCCCCGCGGGCCCCGCGCCGATGATGGCAATGTCAATCATTTTCTCGCTCCCTATGCGTCCCCGCGCAGAGTTTTTATCATACGCGCAGGGTCGCTTGCCGTAAATACCGTATTGCCCGCCACCAAAACCGTAGCGCCCGCGTCGATGCACTGCCGCGCGGTTTCGGGGGTAATGCCGCCGTCCACCTCGATATCGAGCTTGAATCCGCGGTCATCCGCCATTTTCCTGAGCGCGCTGATTTTGTTGAGTACCATTGGAATGAACTTCTGCCCGCCGAAGCCGGGGTTCACGCTCATTAAAAGCACCATGTCGCATTCTTCCAGCACGCTTTCCAATACCGATACCGGAGTCGCCGGATTCAGCACAAGGCCCGCCGTCTTGTTTGCGGCCTTGATGCGCTGCAACTGGCGGTGGATGTGTGCTTCCGCCTCCACATGGAATGTGATGCAGTCCGCACCCGCTTCAATAAAACCGTCTATCCATTCCCCGGGCCTATCTACCATCAGGTGTACGTCGAGCGGCAGCGTTGTATGCTTCCTTAACGCAGCGCACATCATGGGGCCAAACGTCAGGTTGGGCACGAAGTGGCCGTCCATGACGTCAAAATGAATCCAGTCCGCGCCCTGCGCGGTCAAATTCCGCACAGCATTGCCCATATCCGCAAAATCTGCGGAAAGTATGGATGGGGCGATTTTTATCATTTGTAACCTCCTTGAGGAAAACAATTACTAATTATATCGGTTTTTCCGCAGTTCTTCAAACTGCGTGCAAAGCTCCACATAGCGGGCGTAGCGCCCGGGGGAAAGGGTGCCGTCTTCTAAAAGTTCCTTCACCGCGCAACCAGGCTCCGTCCGGTGGGAACAGGAGGCAAAGCGGCAGCGGGAGGGCGCGTCGCCGAATTCCGGATACGCGCGGTCCAGCGTCTCCTGCTCCAGAGCGGAAAGCTCTAGCAGCGAAAAGCCGGGAGTATCGAGCACCGCGCCGCCTTCGTACGGCCAAAGCTCCACATGGCGGGTGGTGTGCTTCCCCCTATCCGTGCGCCGGGCAAGCCCGCCCACCAGCAGCCCCAAACCGGGCAGCAGCGCGTTTAAAAGCGAGCTTTTGCCCACGGCGCTTTGCCCGGCAAAGCAGTTCACTTTATTTGCGAGCGCGTGGCGCAGGGGTTTTAAGCCCTCTCCGGTGCGCGCGGAAAGTATCAGCGTATTCACGTGCGCGTATTCGCACCCGATTTCCTCTATGGCCCTGCTGTCCCCTTCGTCGCACTTGTTGAGGACGATAAGCGGCGTTATGGAAAGCTCTATGGCCTGCAGCATCAGTTTATCGCACAGCAAAAGGTCCGGCTTGGGTTTTGAGGCGGAAAGCACGATCACCAATTGATCGATGTTCGCGACCTGCGGACGGATCATGATGTTTTTGCGCGGCAGAATCTCAGTAAGCGCCGCATGCCCTTCCTGCTGGCGTTCAATAAGCACATGGTCGCCGCACACGGGGGAAAGCCCATCGTGCCGGAACCGCCCACGGGCCTGCGCGGTTAACTCTTCTCCATGGTTCAGGCGTACGGTATAGTAACCGCCCACGCCCTTTAACAAAAGCCCCTGTTCCTGCATTTTACTTCCTAAGACATCCTAAAGTACACGGTATCATACGCTGCCTAGTCCAGGTATGAGAACATCGCGGTGGTTCTGCGAATTTCTTCCCCGTTCTGGTATATGATCAGCGTATGATCGCCACCCTCCGGAATCACGGCGGGGAAGGAGATTTCCTGTTGCCCTGCATCGAGCGTCGCCTCGTACACCACCTGCTCGTAGGGGACTCCGCTGCCGTTTACCGGAATGATGGCGAGTATCTTTGTATCATCCTCTTCCACGTCCAGCGTGAAGGCGATCTGCGCGCTGTACGCATCCTCGCCGACGCCGGAGGAGGTCAGTTCTATGAGAGTGGTGTTGGACGCAATCTCGTCCGGCGCGGGGTTTTGCAGCATAACGGTATCGGTGCGGATGTTATCAAGGTCCGCAAGCCGGACGCGGAATGCCGCAAAGCCCCGCTCGTTTAACAGAATGAGCGCCTGCGAAAGCGTCAGGTCCTTTACGGTCGGCACTTCGATGCTGCGGCTAGGTTCGCCCGATATGAACATCTGCACCTCGTCCCCGGGCAAAAGCGGCGTGCCAGGCAGCGGATCCTGCTCAAACACGGTGCCTACCTTGGCATCCGAAATGCGGTATTCCGGCACGCCGGGCAACAGCCCTTCGTCCCGAAGCGCCACTTCCGCCTGCGAAAGCGTCATGCCGCGCACTTCAGGCACAACGGGCATGGCGGCGCCGCTGCTGACAGTGATTGTGATGGTGCCGCCGTTTTTCAGTTCCGTGCCTTTTTGCGGCTGCTGGGAAATCACAACGCCCGGCGGGACGTCCTCGCTTTCGGCTTCCTGCGCCTCCAGTTTGTAGCCTCTGAGCTTGGCGGTATCCACGGCTTCCTCCTGCGTCTTGCCGACCAGGTTGGGCACCAGATCCGTCGTAGCGTTCACGCGCTGGAGCATCGTGCGGTCCATTACCATCATCATGCCGAACAAAGCGAGCAATATGAGTCCCAGGGCGGTAATGCGCCATACAACGGTGCGCGGCTTGCGCCTGGCATTTTTCAGCTGCCTTTTTTGCTTTGCTTTTTCCCCGGCTTTCTGGCGGGCGAAGCTCCCCTGCGGCTCCCGCAGCACGCGCAGAAGGTCCTGCCGCATTTCCTTGGCGCTGTGGTAGCGCGCGGCGGGCTGCTTGTTGACCGCTTTCATAATGACGTCGTTGAGCGCGGGGGGCAGGGAGGGAACGATCATGATGGGCGGGACGATTTCCTCCTGAATATGCTTCAATGCAATGGAAACGGAATTGTCCCCTTCGAATGGGAGCCTGCCCGTCACCATCTCATAGAGGGTAATACCCATGGAGTAAATATCGCTCTCCGCCGTCACCTGCCTGCCCTTGGCCTGCTCCGGCGAAATATAGTGCACCGAGCCCATCACCATGGGTCCGGCGTAAGTGATGGTGGAAGAATCCGCGTTGCGTGCGATGCCGAAATCCGCCAGTTTGGCGTGACCGCGGGCGTTCATAATGATGTTCTGAGGCTTAACGTCCCGGTGGATGATGCCCTGCTCATGGGCGTGGGAAAGCGCGTCCAGTACCTGCGCGCCGATGTTGATGGCCGAGCGCGGCAAAAACTTTCCCTGGGCGCGGATGCACTCTTTAAGTGTGCTGCCGTCCACATATTCGAGCACGATATAATGAAGGTCGCCCTCCGTACCCACATCGTAGGAGCGCACGATATGCTCGTGCGAGAGGTTTAAAACCGCCTGCGCCTCCTGCTCAAAGCGCCTTACAAACGAAACGTCCGTCTGATGCTCCGCCTTCAAAATCTTCACGGCGACGGTGCGGTGCAGCGTCCCCGCCTGCACGGCCTTGTATACGTCCGCCATGCCGCCGGAGCCGATCTTGTCTATGATTTTATATTTTCCGGAAAGTACCCGGCCGATCATACGGCGTCACCTCCCGTGTTCTGTACAAGCACGGCGGTGATATTGTCCGTACCTTCCGCGTCGAGCGCAAGCTGGACAAGAGTCTGCGCAATTTCATCAAGCGGCCTGCCGCTTTTGAGTACGCGAGTCAGCTCCCCCTGCGGCACGCAGCCATGCAGGCCGTCCGAGCAGAGCAGCAGCACGTCGCCCGTCTTCCATTGCCGGGTGAAAAAATCGGCCTCCTCGTAAGCGGAAGTGCCCAGCGCCCTGGTTATGATGTTGCGCTGCGGGTGGCGCTCCGCTTCCTCCTGCGTGATGGAGCCGCTAGCCACCAGCACCGCCACCAGGCTGTGGTCCCGCGTGACCTGGGTAAGCGTTTCGCCGTCGAACTGATACAGGCGGCTGTCCCCGATGTTGGCGGCGATATATTCCTTTTCATACAGCAGCGCAAGCGTGAGGGTGGTGCCCATGCCGCGGCAGCCTTCCTCCGTCTGCGCATGCCGGTAGACGTCGTAATTGATATGATTCAGGACGTCGCGCAGCGCGCGTACGGCTGCATCCGCAGGCGCTCTAAAATTAGAAAGCTCAGATGAGACGCCCTCTACCGCCAGCGTACTTGCGCGATGGCCCGCGGCGTGCCCGCCCATGCCGTCCGCCACGGCGACAACCGCGGGGTCGTTGGGGATTTTGGGCACATACAGACTGTCCTCGTTTTTCAGCCTGCGGCCGATATGGGTACAAGCAGCGTAGATCATCCGTTGCCCTCCTGCGGTTTAAAGCGCGTCCTGATATCCGCCGCCTCCGTGCCGATGTCCCGGTGGAAGCATGTTACGTGCGTCATATCCGCAAACCGGCGCGCCATTTCCTCCGCCGCGGCGACGGAGCGGTGCCGCCCGCCGGTGCAGCCAAAAGCCACCATCAGCCGCTGCTTTCCCTGCGCCGCAAAACCGGACAAGGTGTCGCGCAGCATGCGTTCAAGCCCGTTTAAGAACCGGGCGGTTTCTTCGTTTTTTAAAACATAGTCCCGCACCGGCTCGTCCAGGCCGGAAAGGGGCCTTAATTGGGGTTCATAAAAGGGATTGGGCAAAAATCGCATATCCAGCACAAAATCCGCGTCCACCGGCAGGCCGCGCTTGTAGCCGAAGCTGGTAAACAGCAGCAGCATGCTCTCCTGCGGCTTCAGGGCAAGCGCCTCCTCCAGCCTTGCGTAAAACTCCACAGGCTTTAAATCGCTTGTGTCGATCACCGCGTGCGCGCGTTCTTTGAGCGGCTGCAATACGGCGCGCTCGTGCGCGATGCCCGCCGCGATATCGCCGTCCACGGCATGCGGGTGGCGCCTGCGGGTCTCCGCGTACCGGCGCTGCAGCACGTCGTCCCGGCTGTCCAGAAATAATATGCGGTACGCGGCACCGGAAGAAACAAGCCTTCCGATCATATCTTCCCAGTCCGCGCCAAACACGCTTTCCCGGCTGTCTATGGCAAGCGCCGCGCGCGTGATGACGGGGTTGGCGCTTTCGCACCGCTCCAGAAAGGCGGGGAGGAGGCTTGCGGGAAGGTTGTCCACACAATAAAAGCCGATATCCTCCAGGCGCTTTAACGCAAGGGATTTCCCCGCGCCCGAAAGGCCGGTCACGATCAAAAGCGTCAGTCTTGGCTTACTTGGCACGGTATCCCCTCCTTCTCGTTTTTAAGATATTAATTAATCGTCTCCCCAAATCTTGGGTTCACAATGCAGCTCCACGCCGTGGGCTTTCCATACGCGCTCCTTGACCTGTTCAATCAATTGGAGCACGTCGCCTGCTGTAGCGGCCCCGGTGTTTACAATAAAGCCCGCATGTTTGACGCTGACCTCGGCGCCGCCCACGCGCAAGCCCTTTAACCCGGCGCTTTCAATGAGCGCGCCCGCAAAGCATCCCGGCGGGCGCTTGAATACGCTGCCTGCGCTGGGGTATTCGAGCGGCTGCTTTTCCCTGCGCCGCGCAAGGTAATCCTCCTGCCGGTCTTTTGCGCCGCCGTCGTCCGGAACAAGCATCAGCGTTGCCGAAAGCACAATGCGCTCGGGCGCGCAGTACGCGCTCGTGCGGTATCCCATCTCAGCGTCGGATATGCCCTTTTCAAAAATATGGCCATCCTCCAAGTAGCGGACGGATTTAAGAACCTGCTTCATTTCCCCGCCATATGCGCCCGCATTCATGGCGCACGCCCCGCCCAATGTTCCGGGGATGCCGCACGCCCACTCAAGGCCTCCTAAACCAAGCCGCACGGCTTCCCAGGCGAGATCCGTCAGCGGGATACCCGCACCCGCGGTAAGAAGCGTCCCCTCCCGTTTCACCGAAGCCATCCGCTCGCCGATTACGATCACCAAACCCCGAAGGCCGCCATCCCGTACGATGAGATTGGAGCCGTTGCCTATGGCGTATACGGGTATATTTAGCTCCCGTGCGGCGCGGCACGCGAAAAGCACCTGGTCTTCCTCCTGTGCGCGCAGCACAAAATCGGCAGGGCCCCCCAGGCGGAAGGTGGTAAGCGTGCGCATCGGAACATCCCGCTCTATGGGCACGCCACAAAACTGCTGCGGCATTGGCTGCATATTGAAAACAGGCACTTCCTTTCTTACTGCTTTGCCGCAAATTATGGGCATAGTAAGCCTTATAACATGTTTATTCTATCGCACTTGCCGGCTTTGTGCAATCTTGCCGGGGCGCCGCCGCCTATTTATCGGTGGATTTCGGGCATGCAAATACTGGTTTCCTGTTTCACGGCCGGTAACAAGCATATGCGCGTTCCGGAAAAAGAGTACGGCATTGGATTTTTATAAGTTGCTTTTGTTCCGCCCGCACCCCGGGCGCATATCATGCAAGTCCATCCGGCAGTACAGGCGCAGCGGATTCCCCGGGAAATAGTCCGCAGAATTCTGTCATTGTCCCAAATAACTATATATTATCTATTCTTCCCGGTATGCTATCATTCTGCAGGTACGAACGATATACTTGTATACACGCATGGATATTCGCAATATTCTGTATGAGCATGCAATTGCGGTTCATATTTCCACCCTTTTCATTTCATCCCGGATGGAGGAAAACAATGAAAGAGCTTTTGTTAGGCAACGAAGCGATCGCCCGCGGCATATATGAAGCGGGAGCGCGCGTCACGTCCGCCTATCCCGGAACGCCCAGCACCGAAATCAATGAGGCCGTTGCCGGTTACGATTGCATATATTCCGAATGGGCGCCCAACGAAAAGGTAGCCGTGGAGGTCGCGTTCGGCGCATCTTTAGGCGGCGCGCGCAGCATGGCCTGCATGAAGCATGTTGGCCTCAACGTCGCGGCGGACCCGCTGTTCACTTCCTCCTATACCGGCGTAACCGCGGGCATGGTTATCGTGGTGGCGGACGATCCGGGCATGCATTCCTCCCAGGACGAGCAGGATACCCGCATGCTTTGCCGCGCCGCGCACGTACCCGTGCTGGACCCTTCCAACTCCCAGGAATGCAAGGATTTCACGAAGCTCGCGTTTGAGCTGAGCGAAACATACGATACCCCCGTAATCGTCCGCGTGACGACGCGCATCGCCCACGCCCGCTCGGCGGTGGAGCTTATGGACCGGGAAGAGCGGGAGCTTTTGCCCTATGTGAAACGGCCGGAAAAATACCTGACCGTTCCTTCCAACATGCAAAAGCGGCATGTTTTTGTGGAAGCGCGGGAAAAGCGCCTCAGCACAGACGCATGTACGCTGCCCGTCAACCGTATCGAATGGGCGGATAAAAGTATTGGCGTGGTCACGAGCGGTGCGGCCTACAACTATGTAAAGGAAGCGTTGCCCGAAGCTTCCGTATTGAAGCTGGGGCTCGCTTACCCGCTGCCAGAAAAACTTATCCGCGAATTTGCCGCGGGCGTCGATATGCTCTATGTCGTAGAGGATATGGAGCCGTTCTTTGAGGACGCAATAAAAGCCATGGGTATCCCCTGCTCCGGCAAGGATAAAACCGGCGTGCAGGGCGAGCTATTTATAAGGAAAATCACGGCCAAATTTGCGGGAGCCCCCGAACCGGGTCCTTCTCAGACCGAGGACGTCCCCGTAAGGCCGCCCGTGTTATGCCCCGGCTGCCCGCACCGCGGACTGTTCTATGTGTTGAGCAAGCTGAAGCTGACCGTCCATTCGGACATCGGCTGCTATTCTTTGGGCGCGAACGCGCCGCTCAACGCCGCAGACTCCTGCCTGTGCATGGGCGCTTCCATCGGCATGGCGCACGGCATGGAAAAGGCGCGCGGCAAGGAAAGCGCCAAAAAGATGGTCGGCGTGCTGGGGGACAGCACGTTCGCCCACAGCGGCATGACGGGCTTATTGAACATGGTATATAACCAGTCCGTAGGCACCATCATTATAGCGGACAACGCCATCACAGGCATGACGGGGCACCAGAACAACCCCGTCAACGGCCTGGATATCCACGGCAAGACCGCCCCGCAATTAAACCTTGAAAAATTCTGCGAGGCGCTGGGCATAAAGCATGTGACAGTCGTAGATCCCTTTGACGTGAAGCTCCTGGAAAAGACTCTGCGCGAGGAAACCGCGCGCGAGGAGCTTTCCGTCATCATAGCCCGGAGGCCCTGCGCGCTCATCATCAAGCCCACTAAAGTAAAATACTTCAGCGACCCCGCGAAGTGCAAGAACTGCGGCATGTGCATGAAGATTGGCTGCCCGGCCATCAACAAGACGCAGACAGGCGTGTGGGTGGACCCCACGCAGTGCGTGGGCTGCGGGCTGTGCGCCAAAGTCTGCCCGTTCGGCGCGCTTGGGCCGGTTGAATAATAACCGCCAAGCCCACACCTCAGGGGGTGTGGGGGATCGCAATCCCACACGCTTCCAATCAAATCTGACGACATGCGCTTCAGATTTGCGAAAAAAGTGCGTGAAAGCGCACTTTTAACCCACGGGAAACCCGCTGATAAAGTCCGCAGGACTTTTCAGCGGCCATTTAGACAGGATGGAGGCTAACTCTTTATGATAGGAATCGTGATCGTCGGCGTGGGCGGGCAGGGGACGCTGCTCGCCAGCAAAATCCTTGGCCATATTGCTTTGCAGCATGGCTATGATGTGCGGGTGAGCGAAGTGCACGGTATGAGCCAGCGTGGCGGAAGCGTGGTAACATACGTGCGCATGAGCGATACGGAGCCGGTGTACTCCACTTTGGTCGAGCAGGAACAGGCGGATGTCGTGCTCGCGTTTGAAAAGCTGGAGGCGCTGCGTGCGCTGCCGTATGTAAAGCCGGTGACGGGCACCGTCATCGTCAATACGCAGCAGATCCTGCCCATGCCGGTGATTACGGGGGCGGCCGTGTACCCGGACGATGCGGTTTCGCGCATTCAGGCTGCCGCCCCGCACACCGTAGCGCTGGACGCCACGGTGATCGCAACGGAATGCGGCACGCACAAGGCGGCAAACGTGGTGCTGCTGGGCGTGCTGGCAAAAAAACTTCCCTTCCCGCGGGAGGCCTGGATGGAGGCGCTTTCGGCTACCGTAAAGCCGCAGTTTTTGGATATCAACAAGGCCGCGTTTGACAGAGGATACGCCTACGCCGGGGAATAGCAGCCTTTTTCCGGCGGAATAACGATTGAATGACGCATGCGTTTGTATGCGTCATTTTTTAGTCGACAAAGTGGCGGTTGCACTTTGTCGAGTTTCTCCGTGCTGGGCTGACGTAGCAGCCCAGTACGCAAGGTGTCCCATCTGACGCGCATGTCGTCAGATGGGACGGATTTTAAGGCGTTTCCTGTTTCTGCTTCGTTGGCGGGACAGACGGAGCGGCCCGCCATGTCGCTCCTCATTGTGTCCGCGATTACGTATGATATAATAAATGGAAGTTATAATCCTTTATCAATCCACCGGGGCAATGGCATATGAAACTGAAAAATCACCTTGTCTATCGGATGCTTCAGAGCTGGGAAGAGCGGGACAAAAAAGTCCTTTCCGCCCAGCCGCTTCCCTGCGGCGTCACCGCTTTATGCGATATCCCGTATGCGGACGACGGGGAAACGGGCCATCTGCTCGATATCTATTTCCCGGAAGAGGCGGAGGGGAAGCTGCCCGTTGTCATCGACATCCACGGCGGCGGTTTTGTGTATGGGGATAAGGAACTCAACAGGTTGTTCGGTTACCACATTGCAAAACGTGGCTACACTGTGTTCAACCTGAATTACCGCCTCGCATCGGATGCTGTAAAAGTGCCGGGGCAGGTTCAGGATATCATGCGGGCGCTGCGCTTTATACAGGAGCATATCAAAGACTACCCCGCAGATGAAACCCAGGTGTTTCTGATGGGCGAATCGGCGGGCGGCGTGCTTGCCGTTATGGCGGCCTTGCTGTTAAAAAGCCCGCGGCTGCGGAAACTATTCAATACGCCGGAAACCGGCCTGAATATTAAGGCTTTAGCCATATTTTGCGGGATGATGCGCTTTGACGCAAAGTCCATCGGATACCGAGGCATGCGCTCCATGTGCTTCGAAAAGGGATATCAAAAGCAAGACATTTACCGGAACATGATTTTTGATCAGCTTCCGGAAATGGCCCTGCTTCCGCCCGTCTTTCTTTCCACCAGCCAGGAAGACGAGTTAAAGAGCATGACGCTGGACTTTTTGCGGACGCTTCAGAAAAACAAAATACCATGTCAGCTCAAATGCTTTCCAAAAGGGCAGCAAAAAAGGCTTGGCCACATATTCGCCATTCTGCATCCGGGCTATGAGGAAAGCATTGAATTGATTGAGGAGATGCTTGCGTTTTTCACAAAACATGGCGCCAACAAAGATAACTCCGGAGGCGTGGGGGATCGTAACAAGTCCCCGGGGTTCTAAAATCGATTCACAGGATCGATTTTTGGTTCTCGCGAGCCATCGAACCCGCTTCCCTGCGGGAAGCCCCGCAGTTCAATCAAATCTGACGATTGGTTGTGCAGCTTTAGCTGCACATCATTCCTTGTAGAGTACCCGAATGTGCCATTCGGGTGCATGCGCGTCAGATTTACGGAAAAAAGTGCATGAAAGCGCTTTTTTAACATATGGGAACCCGTTGACAGAGTCCGCAGGACTGTGTCAACGGCGTAAAAAGCCCGCATGCAGCCTACATGCGGGCATTGGTTTTTTTGTTTTTTCTTCAGCGGGTGCAGGAGCTGTTAAGTATTTCTCTCACTCTCTTGGGGTCGGACGGTAAGTTGCACCATGCAGCTTCCGGGCCGCATTCGGCGACAAAGATGGTATCTTCCGGGTTTGAAAATTCGCGCAGCTTATCTCTCAACTCTACGGCGCTGCAGCGGGTTTCCACGAGCCAGGCGTTACGCGCAACCTGGGCGCAGGGCATGGAGCCAAGGCAACGCAAAAATTCTTCGCTGGGCGATTCGTTCCGGCAGCCGCTAAAACACACAATTTTTGCCATATGGGTTTCCTCCCGTAATTTGCGGCGGAGCATATTTTTGATTGCCGCATTCTAACATTAGTATATGCGGGAGTTTTGGGAATGGGATTGTGCAGAAGCAAAAAATACCCCTCTTTCGGCCTAAATCCGGAAGGCATTACATACAATGCAGTACCTGCTTATTAGGAGGATATTGGCATGGCTTTTTCGCCAACCTCGTCTCAATATCTGCTCAATCAGGTTGCGCTTTCCAATTCCATCCGCAGGCTATGGGTGGACAATAACCAATGGACAAGGGCGCTGATTTATAGCATCTTGTTCGATCAGGGCGACCGCGAGGCGCTGATTGCGCGCTTAAGGCAAAACGCGGACGACTTTGCCACCATATTCTCGCAGTTTTACGGGCAGCAGGCGGCCGACCAGATCAGGCGTTTTATCAACAACGACCGGGAAGCAACCATCCGCCTCATCGAGGCGTATAAAAGCAACGACGCACAGGCCATCCACAATGCCCGCGAATCCTTGTATGCGAACGCAAATGAAATTTCAAGCTATCTTTCGCGCATCAACCGGTATCTGGATATGCCGACCTTGCAGGTGATGTTTCAAGAGATGATCAATTTGATGGAATATGAAATCGTGCTTATCCGCGACGGGCAGTATGACGAGAGCATCAAACAGCACGACGAACTGATGAACCAGGCGTATAAGCTTTCGGATGAACTGACGTATGGAATTCTCAAACAGTTTTCGGTCTAAATGCAGAACAAGCGGCATAACGAAAAACAGCATCCCGCCATGGGGCGCTGTTGTAAAATCATGAGAACAGAAAGAAATACGCGAATACGCCCGCAAGCAGGGAACCGATGAGGTTACCCATCATGTCCGTGTCGGTATCCTTGAGGCCTCTTTGCGCGCTGGTGCCCTTCTTTTTGTCGATGGAGGCTTCTATCAGCTCAAATAGCTCCCCCAGCGCCATGCCCACAGTAAACACAAACAGGGACTGGAACGCACGGCTTCCGCCCGTTTCAAACAGATTTTTGATGAGGCAATAGACGAACAGCGCAAACGAAAACGATCCGTAGGCGTGCAGGTAACGGTCAAACACCTTGGAGCGGTTGTACAGATCCAGATAATACCCGCAAAAGCAATTGATGAATACCGCCAGCATGGCAAGCAATGTGATGTAAGGCGGTACGGAGAACGCGAATATCCAAATAACCAGGAATGCCAGCGTAAACACAATATACGCGGACAGCGCGGCCTTTGCGGGTTGCTTCTGTCCTTTTTTATTGAGCGCAACGGCAGCGTAGAGCACAAACGCCGAAAATACCGCAAACACGATGATAAGCCAAATGGGCATGACAAGGCCTGCTTTCGTTTTTGCTTAGAGTATGTGGATAAGATTTGATTTATACAAAGAACGCAGGTTAAAGGCAAAGCCCCGCCGTGATGGTAGCGGAGCTGAATTCTTATTTATCTAATTTAATATCCTCAACAACTTCAGCTATATCCTCAGGTCCTAAATTGGGCAGGATTAGAGGAGGAAGATAAGAAAAGGAAGTAATGACACCTATCCCTGTATGTGCATAAGGATATAGAGTTTCTATTGCTTGTTTGCTAGCCTCATCCTTTTCTATTATTGCATCGCTTGTATATTCCCCTTCAACAATAATTTTCACTTCGAATTTTGCTTCAGGGTTAGTACTATTTACAAATAGAGATAAACTGCAAATCCATAAATGCTTCTTGCTATTATATTTAGAACTTATATCAAATGTATTTTCTAAACTAATCTTTGCCTCCTTATCTTGAGGTATATCATTGACTATGGATAGTTCTTTAACATGGTATCTCACTAGCGATAAATTTTTCATTACTATGTCTCCTTAATTTACAAATTCAAACTTGCTTATATAATGTAAGTCATATGGGAATCGGCGAATCTCTTCTGACTTCCGGGGTTTTGTTGTTTCACTTTGAATAGCAGACTTCGCCTCATCAATAATTGCCCTAAATTGAGTACAGCAATTTTTCTCTACTATGGCATCATTAACATATTGATTAAGGCTAATATTTTCTTGCTTAGCTGAAACGGCGGCCTGCTTATGAACAGAGGGCGAAGTGCGGACTAAAAATTTCCCACTATACTCTTGAGGTTGCACAATTACTGGTGTAGGAATAGGCATGCCAAGTTCTTCCGCCGTATCTAACCAGTCAGCCTCAACCTCTTCAAATAAAGATAATGCCTCCTGCATGGTGTCACCTTGCGCAACGCAACCTTTTAACGTAGCGCTTTCCGCCACCCAAAAAACATGATCATCTACCTGCTTTTGATAAACTGAAAATGGATGTTTCATATCGTTTCCTCCACAATACTATTAAATAACACTTTAAGTTGTTCGACATATGCCTCTTTAATGGGTTGGTTGTGATGCGGAACGGGAATAACCGTACCGGATATCCTATGTACAACCTGTGGATGTCGCTTGTAGCGTATCTCACATCCTAAATGCTCGGCAATAGTCACCACTTCATTAAAGGTAATATCTTTTGGAATAGGAACCCTGTTAAATTTTCGAAGCGCTTTTTCAAAACTACTCATTCCATTGTTCCCTATAATGCTTATTTTATGCTTAGATAGTATCACATGTGATACCACGTTACAACACTTGCAAAAAAAATTTATAAATTGTTATCAGAATCTAGTATCTATACTTGTATAGCAAGTAATCGTCCTCCCGTATCAATTCCAAAACAAAAGAAAAGCCCAGTTTACTGGGCTTTTTTGTTCGTTATTCGTAGTCCGTTTCACCCACACTTGCTGTATCCGCAAGTCCTGCAGATCATGCAGCCGCCCTCATGCTCCACCGCACCCGCACATTCGGGGCAGGGG
>JAEYHP010000190.1 GCA_023409435.1 Bacillota bacterium
GCAGGGAACCGTCTGGATTGGGCTTGAGCTTGACCAGACCATGGCAGGTGCCGATGGAAATCGCCAGGCAGTCCACCCCAGTGCGCGTAACGAATTCTTCCACCATGGAAGGATCGGTGTACTGACTTTCATGGTTGCCTGCATGGCCTTCTTCTTCCGCGCCGGAAAGTACGCCAAGCTCGCCTTCCACGGTAATGTCACGCGCGTGCGCATATTCCACCACTTTTTTCGTCAGGGCGATGTTCTCTTCAAACGGCAGGGCGCTGCCGTCGATCATCACGGAAGAAAATCCGCTTTCCACCGCCGCCACGCACTGCTCATACGTCATGCCATGGTCAAGGTGGAGGGCGACAGGTACGCTCCTTCCCTCATGCTTTAGCCTGTCCACGCCGGATTGCGAGATGCGCGCAAGCATTTCATATCCAAGCTGCCGATGCAGGTTGGGGGACGCAAGGAGGATCACAGGCGATCGTTTTTCTCCGCAAGCATCCATGATTGCGTTAAACTGCTCAATGGAAACAAAGTTCAGGGCCGGCACGGCATAGCCGTCCCGGTACGCTTTTTCAAACATTGCCTTGGTGTTTTCAAGGCCCAGATCCTTATAGTAATACATCGTTTCGCCTTTCATGCCCATATCGTTAAACCACTTTGAGCTGAAGCCTTGCATAGTTGGGGAGCTCCCCAACCAGAGGCTCAATATACTCTAGAAAACTGTCCTCTATAAAGTTCTGTTCTTCGGTGATGTAGAAAGTCGGCATGGTCCCGTCTGTACTTGCAGCCTGTGCAATGTCGAGAATGCTCTCCCGCACTGCATACGGCCTGCTGCTGACGCGCTCCAACGTGACAAGCTTGCCGGTGACGCCGTTCAATGCCTCGCGCACGGCCATCTCGCCAAGACGCGTCGCCTCTTCCACATCTAGTTTGGAAGCCGTATGCATGCCGCAGCGCTGCATCAACCCAAGGTCGATCCCGCGCACCTTGCAGGGGAAGTTTTGTAAGAGGATGTGCGTCAAGTACGGCGTAATGCCACCCATGTTGAGCGACGGCTGGTCGGGACTGTGCAGATTGTACTCAAACAGGTATTTGCCATGTGTATCCTTTACGCCCTCGGCAACAACCGCCATGCATTTGCCCTTGCGCTCATACACGTCCCGAACGTCCGCAATGAACTTTTCCGGGCGGAACTGTAGCTCCGGCGTATAGATTAAATCCGGTCCGTTGCCCGTCTTGGCGCAAAGCAGCGTCGAAGCTGCAAGCCAGCCGGTGTTCCTCCCCATCACCTCAATAACGGTAATCAGCCCCGTGTCATACACGCGGATGTCATGTGCAAGCTCCGAAATGGAGATGGCAACATGGCGTGCCGCAGACGGGAAGCCCGGCGCATGATCGATGCCCGCAATGTCATTGTCCACCGTCTTGGGGATGACAATCACTTTGCAGTCATACCCTTGCGCTTCCATATACTTCTGAAGCTTGTGGCACGCGCGAAGCGTGCCGTTGCCACCGTTGTAAAAGAGATATCCAACGTCGTGTCGCGCAAAGTTTTCCACTACGCGCCTGTAATCAGTATCGCCCACGTCCTGCATGCGGTAACGGCAGGAACCGAACGCCGAGGATGGCGTCTGTGTCAACAATTGAAGTTCTGCCGGATCTTCCGCATAGACATCGATGAGCTTACCGCTGAGAAGGCCCACCGTACCGTGCAGCGCGCTATATAATCTGCCTATTTTATCCTTATTCTGCATACAGGCGCTGATAACGCCGTATGCAGATGCGTTAATCACCGTGGTAGGGCCGCCGGATTGAATATAAACTGCGTTCTTCGTCAAGTACGTTTCCTCCCCAACTGTTTAAACAGCATGCGCGCTTAATGCTGGCGCGCGGCGCGGTTGGAGCGGATGGCCTCCAGGAAGACGACCAGCAGCACAAGTACGCCCTGAATGAATTGCTGATAGTAGGCGGAAACGCCTAAAAGATCCAGCGCATTCGTAATCAGGCCGACTATGATAACGCCAAGGAATGTGCCCATAATTTTGCCCTTGCCGCCGAACGTAACGCTCGTGCCGCCGATAACAGCCGCCATAATGGCCTTCATCTCTAGGTTCGTGCCCACGGTGGAAGGCGCGGAATTGGTACGGGAAATGAAAATCAGGCCCGCGATGGTTGCAAACACCGCGCAGGCGATGTAGGCAAAGAACAATACGTACGTATTCTTAATACCCGCAACGCGCGCGGCCTCCGGATTGCCGCCCACCGCATAGATATTGCGCCCCATAATTGTTTTGCTCATAAACAATGCTGCAAGGATATATAGCAGCACTATGAAAATTGCAGGCAGCGGGATGGTATCAAACACCATGCCCTGACCGATGACAAGGAAGCCGTCGGGTAACCCCGTCAACGTCGTACCGCGCGAAATAACCGTCTGCAGGCCGCGCGTCATATTCATCATGGCAAGTGAAGCGATCATGGGAGGGATTCGCATGACGCCAACCGAGAACGCGTTGATTGCCCCGCATACAGCAGCGATGCCAAGCGCAGCGAGACACGCAAAGCCCCAGTTAAGGCCGCCTTTCATCAAGCTGGCCGATACCCAAACGGAAAACGCCATGACACCGCCCACGGAAATATCAATGCCGCCAGTGATAATGACCATCGTCATGCCAATAGCGGTAATCCCCTGCAGGGAAATGTTCTGCAGGATATTCATCATGTTTTTCATTTGCAGGAAATAGGGCGTTGCGAAGGACATGCCGAGCATAAAGATCAAAATGATCGCCAGACGCATCCCATCTTCCGCTAAAAATTGCTTCAAAGACTTCATATCAGCGATACCCCCAAAGTGTTCTTAAAAATGCGTCAACCGATCAGGCTCAACAACTCGTTCTTGTTCGTTTCACAGGTATTGACAGTCGCATAGATCTGTCCTTTTTTGAGGATGATGATCTTGGAGCAATTTTCCAGGAGCTCCTCGAGTTCCGAGGAAAAGATCAACACGCTGGTCCCCTTCTTTGCGGCCTCCGCGAGAATTTTATAAATTTCAGATTTGGCGTATACGTCAACGCCTCGTGTCGGTTCATCCAGCAAAAAAACCTTAGGCTTGGTCGCCAGGCACTTTGCGAGCACCACCTTCTGCTGGTTCCCGCCGGAAAGGGAAACTACCCGCTGCTCAATGCCGGACATCTTTACCGTCATTTCCCTGGAGGTCTTTTCGGCAAACGTTTCCTGCCTGCCTCTGTCAATCATGCCAAGGCGCGTGCACATTGTCTTAATAATGGAGAGCGTTGTGTTCTCACGGATAGAAAGCAGCGGAATAAACCCTTCCAGCTTGCGTTCCTCCGTCAAAAGCGCGACTTTATCTTTGATCATTTGGTCAGGTTTGGGCTTTGTAATTTCTTTTCCGAACAGTTCAACACTACCCGAATCAAATCCATCCAGACCAAAGATCGCCCGGGCGATCTCCGTCTTCCCGGCGCCAAGCAACCCGCACACGCCGACGATATCCCCTACTTGTATGGAAAAGCTGATATCCGAAAACTTGTTTTTCCTCGTTAAGCGTTTGAGTTCCAACGCTATGGGCGCATCTGGCAAGGCGGAAACGCACCGCTCTGCGCGTGCTTCAATTCTCCGGCCCATCATGGCCGTTACAAGATCATCCTTCGTATAATTTCCGGCAGTAAAAAGGCCGTTGTTAACACCGTCCTTTAATACCGTTACACGGTCAGAAAGCTGTATGACGTCCTCAAGAAAATGAGAGATAAAAATAATGGAAACGCCGTTTCCCTTCACGCGCTCTATGATACGGAAAAAGTTTTCTTTTTCCTTTTCATTGAGTGAGGAAGTCGGTTCATCCAATACGATGACCTTTGCTTCCGTGGTCAGTGTTTTTAAGATTTCAATTATCTGTTTTTCCGCTGTTCGCAGGTTCCTGACCGGCGCGTCCGGATCAAGGTCTACCTCCATCATAGCAAGGAGCTTGCGCGCGTTTTCCGAGGTGGCTTTTTTATCGTAAAGACCCAGACTGTTGACCGCCCAGTTGCCTATATACATATTTTCTGCTACCGTCATATCCAGACAGACATTCAATTCCTGATGCACGAACGCCAAGCCATGCTTTTCCGCGTCCTTAGGATTTTTGACCTGTACGGGTTTGCCGTTTATTTCAATCACGCCCGATACGGGATGATGAATGCCGTTCAGAATTTTAATGAGCGTGCTCTTGCCTGCGCCGTTTGCACCCATGAGTGAGTGCACTTCGCCTTCATGGAGTTCAAAATCGACATGGTTTAATACCATGTTGCCGGAGAAAGACATGACGATGTCATGCATGCGAACGATCGTTTTTCTGTTCATTTCTACACCGCCATACGCATATTTGTGCCGTCCGTCAATAGGGAAAGGGGAGCTCATACTGACTGCAATATGAGCTCCCTCCCTCATGTTTGAACCGGAAAGATATCCCGGTACGAACCCTCAGGGGTTACTCCATGGAGCTGGCGCCCCAGAGCTTGCCTTCGGATTTCAACTGTTCGAAGTTCTCGCTGGTTACGATGTTGCCGGTGATGAGGATGGACCCTTCGACTTCCTGGCCGTCAAACTTCGCTTTGAGAGCCTCCACCGCGGAAGCTGCCCAAGCATAGGGATCAAGGCCATAGGTCGCATCGATGTTGCCGGAAACAACCTGTCCCAGGCCGTAGCCGTCGCCATCTACGGAATAAACATTGACATGGCCTTCCTGGCCAAGGGGTACGAGCTTGCCGTTCTCTTCAAGCGCCGTCATAACAGCGGGGAGAATGTAGTCCGTGC
>JAEYHP010000156.1 GCA_023409435.1 Bacillota bacterium
GATCTACGCTACCTATACCGGCACCAAAAAGTATACCATGATGCTTGTCCACCACGATCTGCGGGTAGTCCACATTTCGACCCATGTCTCGCTGCGTGAGGCCTGCGACCGGGTCAAAAAGGCGCGGGTGCTGGAGGTCATCGAAATCGCCCACAAGGCCTGCACAGATATGGGCATCGAGAACCCCAGGGTGGCTGTGGCCGGCCTGAACCCTCACTGCGGAGAGAACGGCCTGTTCGGAACAGAGGAGATTGAGGAGATCAAGCCCGCCATCGAAGCTGCCAAGGCCATGGAGATCAACGCCATCGGTCCAATACCGCCAGACAGCGTTTTTTCGGAGGCGTTAGGCGGCTGGTATGACATCGTGGTGTGCATGTACCATGACCAAGGGCACATTCCGCTTAAAACACTCGGCTTTGTGTATGACCGCGAGAAACAGGCTTGGAAGGCGGTGGAAGGGGTTAATGTAACTTTGGGACTGCCCATCATCCGCACCAGCGTAGACCACGGCACCGGCTTTGCCCTGGCCGGTAAGGGTACCAGCAACGAGATGAGCCTTGTAAACGCCATCGACTACGCCATCCGCATGGCCGCGGGGCAGAAAAAAGCCGTCGCCAACTAAGCCGACAGACCAGCCCAAGCGAGATACCTATACCAATGGGGGCAGGAGCCACGCATCCTTCGCGGTCTATTCAAACGCACACACGGCCCCTCCCTTGATGAGGAAATCGATCAGTTCGCCTACAACTTCCTTAAAACCGCCTATAATACCATGATCGGGAACGAAGTGGCAAGCTTTTGCCGCTTGAGATAGATTTCCCCAATAACCCCGGAGTCCAAAAAAGCCATGAGAAATGAGAGGAGAAGTACAAAATGACAATGGAAATGATTCTTGCCCTTGGCGTCTTGGTCGTTATGATCGTACTGATCATGACGGACAAACTTCCATTCGGCGCACCTCCGCTGATTGCCTGCCTTCTGTTGGTGATCACCGGCTTATCCACCGTGCAGGAAGCCTTCGCGGGCTTCGTAAACCCAAGCGTTATCATGATTGCCGGCTTTATGGTAGTCTTAGCGGCTGTCCAGAAAACCAGAATCATTGGCAAGCTCAAGTCCGCTATGATTTCCCTGATAAACAAAGGCGGCTACAAGAGCTATGCCCTTCTGGTCGTGATCGTCATGCTCGGCGCCAGCCTGGTAGGCAGCGGCAACACTGGCTACTATGTGCTAATCCTTTCCCTGCTGGTCACAATTCCCTACAGCAAAAAGCTTCCTTCCTCCAAACTCATGTTGCCGTTGGGCTTTGCCACAAATCATCCGCTGGTTCCCTTTAATGTGGCGCTACAATTCGGCGTTGCGCTCACTGTGCTGGAAACTGCCGGTTATACTGGCGGCGGGTTCTCCATGGTGAATTTCTCCATAATGAATGTGTTCCTTGCTGTGGCTTATCTGGCATGGTGCCTAATCGGATATCGCTTGTTGCCGGATCATCCGATTAACGACCTGACCGCGGAGTCAGAAGTGGTGCTGGAAAAAGAGGCCAATACGATGCCTGCGTGGAAAGAGTACTGCACAATCGGCGCGTTTGTCGTCAGCGTCGTTGGTATGATGCTCACGAGCCAGTTGGGCGCAATTGGCAATGTAATTCCCGGCGTAGCCGCCGCATTCGTGCTTATTATTAACGTGCTCGACTTCAAGGAAGTCCGCGACAATATGGGCGCCCCCGTGATCCTCATGATGGCCGGCGTCATCGGTGTGGCCGACGCCCTGGCTAACTCCGGTTTCACTGACATGGTGGGGAATGCTGCAGCCGGCATTCTGGGCTCCAGCGTCAGCCCCTTCATCGTCGTCCTCATCTTCGCCCTGCTGACCAGCACCATGGCCACCTTCACCGGATCGAACATGGGCTCCGTGTTCGTCTTTGCCCCCATCGCCATTGCGGCTTGCATGGCCCTCGGCCTCAATCCCATGGCTGCGGCGGCAGCTGTAGCCGTATCCGGTTGGAACGGCGGATACATGCCGATCGACGGCATGCCCGCTTTGATCTATGGTATGGGCAAATATAAGCTCCCGCAGTTCTGGAAGTTCACCGTCCCAATGTACTTCATACGCATCCTCGCGGTGTGCTTAGGCGCCGTTATCATGTTCCCCATGTAACTGACGCTGCTGCAGCAGGAACAGTTGGCTGAACCGGGGCCAGCGGCAAATTGCGCCGCTGGCCCTATTATAATGCGAAGTTCAGGTCTCAAAAATTGTAATATTACAACATGCAGTAACTTTTTCTATATGTTGGGATCATATTCTGCATGGCAATAAGTAAAGAAACACAAATATGGTGGGAGAAAGACATGAAGAAATTGATCACAGATCTTGGATTCGCCGTAGCACACATTGGCATCAATTGCCCCGATGAACAAAGCGCCGCTGTGGCTGGGGCGAAATTTAGCGACCTGTTTGGCTTTCCTGTCAAGAACGGAACCTCTTCCGTGTTTGCAGGCAAAGAAATTGAACTCATGAAAAAGCCCGGATACGGTTCAAATGGACACATTGCCGTAAAAACAAGCAATATTGACGAGGCAATCCAATACCTGAAAGAGCGGGGCGTTGCGTTAATCGAGGAATCCATTCTCCGTAATGCGGAGGGAGAGATTGTCCGCATATTCTTGCTGGATGAAATTGAAGGGTTTGCCATTCATCTGCTCAAAGCATGACAGGTAAAGTGGCGTACAAAGGCGTCTTATCGAATACGGTAACATCCGTTAATTGGATAACTTGGAGCTGGAGTGGTAGAAGGTTGCTGCATTGTAATGATTACAGCGAATGGACAGCTTGCTTTGCCACACCCACTATTGCAACACGAGACATGCGTCTCGTGTTGCAATACGATTACGATTGATTTCACGCATGAAAAGCATCCATCACCGCGTCACGCTGTACATCAGGGCATTGACGATGGCGGCGGCAACGTTGCTGCCTCCCTTCCGGCCGCGGGCGACGATGCAGGGAATATCGGTCTGCATGATAAGCTCCTTTGCCTGCACCACGTTGACAAAGCCGACCGGCACGCCGATGATAAGCGCGGGGTTCAACTTTCCCTCGCCAATCAACTCGTATAAACGGACAAGCGCCGTGGGCGCGTTGCCGATGGCGAAAATAAAAGGCGTATCCAGTGCGGCGGCCTTGTCCATGGATGCGGCGGCGCGGGTGGTGCCGTTTTTCTTTGCCGCGGCGGCAACGTCCTCATCCGACATGAAGCAAAGCACCTCACCGCCCAGTTTATTGAACGCGAGTTTATTGATGCCCGCTCTTGCCATGTTGGTATCGGTCACGATCGACGCGCCGGATTTAAGCGCCGCAAGCGCGAGCGGCACGGCGTTTTCGGAAAAATAAAGTGAATCCGCATAATCGAAATCCGCCGTGGTATGGATGACACGCTTGATGACGGGCGCAACCATCCGATCCAGCGGATGAGGAAGCTCTCTTTCGATGATTTCAAAGCTGCGGCGCTCAATCTCGTCGGGCAGCACGTTTTCAAGCTCTATTTTCATATCCCCGCCTCCAAAATGCGATAGATCAGCTTCATATCAAGGTGTTCGCGCACGGCAAGCGCCAATGCGTCGTACTGGCTTTCCCTATAAGCTTTCAGGTCAAAGGTATTCGCTGCAAGGGAAACGCCTTTCCTTTCACACAGCGCGTTCAAAAGCGCCTCGCGGCAGGGCGTTGAATCAAAAAAACCGTGAAGATATGTGCCGTAGACGCTGCCCTTTTGGCAGCCGTCTTTCGTTCCGTTTTCCAGAAGAACGAGCGGCATAGCGCCCTCGCGCAGCGCCGTGCGGCCCATGTGGATCTCGTACCCCTCCACCTCCGCATCGCCTAAAGCCGCGAGCGTGCCTCCCGATAAAAGTACCTTGCCCGTAACGCGGGTACGGCGCTTCTCGCTCGTAAATTCGGTGGCGACTGGCAGAAGCCCCATGCCGCCGATCTCGCCGCCGCCTTCCGCGCCCTCCGCGTCCGAAATGCGCTCCCCAAGCATTTGGTAGCCGCCGCACACGCCGAAAACGGGTACTCCGCGCGCGGCAAGCTTTTTGATTACCGCCTCGAGACCGCATTGGCGGAGCCATTTCAAGTCGGAAATGGTGCTTTTCGTGCCGGGCAAAATCACAAGATCGGGCGCTCCAAGCTCTTTGGCTGAATGAACATAGCGCACCCCCACGCCCTGCGTCGCTTCAAGCGCAGCAAAGTCGGTGAAGTTAGAGAGGCGCGGCAGGCGTATGACCGCGATATCGAGTACCGCGTCGGCTTGCTTGCGGGTGAGCCGTTCGGAAAGGCTGTCCTCATCGTCGATATCCACATCGAGGTACGGCAGCACGCCTGCTACAGGCTTATGGGTAAGGCTTTGGAGCATCTTAAGGCCGTCGCCCAAGAGTCCCACGTCCCCGCGGAACTTGTTAATGACCATGGCCTTCACAATATCCCGCTCCTCTTCGTCAAGAAGCGCAATCGTGCCGTAAAGCTGCGCGAACACGCCTCCCCGGTCGATATCGCCCACGAGCAGCACCGGCGCTTTCGCGAGCTTCGCCATGCCCATGTTGACGAAATCGCCCTGCTTCAAATTGATCTCGGCGGAGCTTCCCGCACCCTCAATCACAATGACGTCGTTTTCGGCAGCGAGGGAGGAATATGCCGCCATGATATCCGGCACAAGCGTATGCTTCATGGCGTAATATTCGCGCGCGCTCATATTGGAGCGCACCTCGCCGTTGACGATCACCTGCGAGCCTATGTTGGTGACGGGCTTTAATAAAATCGGGTTCATGCGTACGCTCGGCTCCGCGCCCGCCGCTTCCGCCTGCACAGCCTGCGCGCGGCCCATTTCAAGACCTTCCTTGGTGATGAATGAGTTGAGTGCCATGTTCTGGCTTTTAAAAGGTACTACGCGGTAGCCATCCTGCCTGAACACGCGGCAAAGCCCCGCGCATAAAAGGCTCTTGCCGGCATTGGACATCGTACCCTGCACCATGATGGTTTTAGCCATGGAGCACCACCTTTAGGGCTTGAAGAAGCGCCTCGTTTTCTTCGCGGGTCTTGAGCCCGATGCGGATAAACTGCTCATTTAGCCCGGTGAAATTGGCGCAATTGCGCACGAGGATGCCGCGCTTCTTGAGCGGCTCGTGCAGCGGTAAGGGGCTTTTGAGAAGTAGGAAATTCGCATCGGCGGGGGATACCGAGAGGCCCAGTGCCGTGAGGCTTTCGCGCATAAAGTTGCGTTCCGCTCGCACGAGGCTCCGCGTCCGTTCCGCCCATGTGGGTTCTTCAAGCGACCCGAGACCCGCCGCCTGCGCCGCCGCGGAAACGCTCCATTCTGCGCCAAACGCGGCGACGCGGGAAAGAAGCGCCGTATCCGCGCACAAAAGATATCCCAACCTTAACCCCGCGAGCGCGTAGAGCTTGGTAAAAGCGTTGAGTATGAGAAGGTTCGGAAATTCTTTGAGCAGAGGAACCATAGATGGTCCACCTGTAAATTCAAGAAAACACTCGTCCACCATGAGAAGCGTGCCGTTTTTCGCGCAAACCTCTGTAACGCGGCGAAGCAAATCGAATGGCGCCAGCCTGCCCGTGGGGTTGTTGGGGTTGCATAGAAAAAACAATTCGGCGTCAGGCGTGGGCGCTTCAAGAATATCGTCCGTCAGCGCGAAACCGTCCGCTTCTTTCAGGCGGTATTCCGCCATTTCGCCGCCGAACAGCTTTACGGGCCGCTCGTATTCTGAAAAAGTGGGCGCGAGTGTCAGCGCCTTTTTGGGTTTCAGGCAGGCACAGACGCGGAATATCATATCCGCCGCGCCGTTGCCGCAAAGAATGGCTTCGGGCGCTATGCCGTATTTTTCCGCGAGGGCTTTACGCAAAGCGCGGCATTGCGGATCGGGGTAGCGGATAAGGGCGTCCGCCGCCGCGAAAAGCGCCCGCCTCGCCGCTTCGGGCATGCCGAGCGGGTTCACATTGACGGAGAAATCCAGGTGTATCTCCGCGTTTGTGTAGATATCGCCGCCATGCTCATAACGCAGCATATAAGTACCCCCTTACAGCAAGCGCAAGGAAAAACATTAAAAAAGAGGCCGTGTAAAGGAGCCTGTGAGACAAAAGAATATCCTTGGGCTCGATGGGCCGCAGGTCATCGCCGATGTATGGCTTTTCATGGAGCTTGCCGAAATAATAGGCGTTTCCGGCAAGGCGCACATTGAGCGCGCCCGCCATGGCGGCTTCCGTCTGTGCGGAGTTGGGGCTTGCGTGCTTGCGGCGGTCGCGCTTCCAGATGCGGCGTGCGCTTTTCGCATTCAACCCGCAGGGCCGCGCCATGGCGATCATAAGGAGCGCGCTCAGGCGCGAGGGAAGGTAGTTCATACAATCATCGAGCTTCGCCGCAAAGCGGCCGAAATCCAAATACCTTTCGTTTTTATAGCCGATCATGGAATCCATGGTGTTGACGGCCTTGTAGAACATGCCGAACACCGCCCCGCCGAGCGCGAGGTAGAATAACGGCGCGATCACGCCGTCCGAGGCGTTTTCCGCCACGGTCTCCACGGCGGCGCGCGTCACGCCCGCCTCATCCAGAGCCGCCGTATCGCGCCCTACGATCATGGAAACCGCCTTGCGTGCGGCGGGAAGATCGTTTTTTATCAACTTGTCGTACACCTTCCGGCTTTCGGCCCGCAGGCTCTTGAGGGCAATAAGCTGCCAGCACAAAAGTGTCTCCAGAGCAAAGTACGCCCAAGGAGACAGCCGCCACGCCAAGCTAAGAAGTGCCGTGGGCAGCGCCGTGCAAACAAGAAGAACGCACAATACGAGCAGCGTGCCGCCGAAGCGTTTGTTTCTCATGAGGTAAAACACCTTCTCCAAAGCGGCAATTAACCCGCCGATACCGCGCACGATATGCGGCCAACCCTGCGGGTCGCCTAAGAATAGGTCGAGGACGAAGCCCGCGCACAGGCCGAGCGTGGAAAGAGCTATGAGCATAGAGGACCTCCCTCTATCGTGAGCGCGCGGCCATTGAACGTGCAGCGTACAAAGCAGCAGTTTCCAATGTGATATTCATAGAACATGCGCTTGGGTATGGAATAGGCTTCTAAAATCGCCATGATACAGCCGCCGTGGATGACGAACGCCGCGGAGCCGTTTTCGTCTACTTCCTCCATGGCTTCAAAGAAAGAATTGCGGCAGCGCGTTTTGAAATCCTCCACGCTTTCGCCACCCGGTACAGGGCCGGTGCAATTTGTGGCGAGCCACGCGCCATACTCCACGTTGCCCTCAAGCTCCGCCGCTGTCTTGCCCTCGAACATGCCGAAGTCGCATTCCCGAAGCCCCTGCACGATGGTAAAGGCCGTATCGGGAAAAAGGATCGCTGCCGTTTCCATGCAGCGGATGTACGGGCTTGTAAAAACACGGTCAAACACAGGGATGCCCTCGGCCTTGAGCGCCGCCGCCTGCGTTCTGCCTTCCTCGCAAAGCGGTTCGTCCGTCCTTCCGACGTAGCGTTTTTCCCGGTTGCCCGCCGTCATGCCATGACGAATGAGAAGGACCGTTTTCATACAAGCCCTCCGATCCACGCGCCGAAAAGAAGCGCAAGCTCGCATGCCTGTAGGAAAAAGCCCGTGGTGTCGCCCGTAGCGCCGCCGAATTGTTTTATCGCCATAGCGCGGTATGCAAAAAACGCAAGAAGCGCAAATCCCGCCGCGAAACCGCCGACGACAGGCGAAGCCCATACCATGCCGCCCGTTGTAAAGAGCGCAACGATGGTCATAACAAGCATAGCAGTATGTTTATGCGCATGCTCGGTGAACGCGCAGAGCATACCCTCCTTGCGCGCGTTTGGAAGCATCACCGCGCCCAGCACGGCCAAAGCCCGCGACAGGACGAAGCCAAAGCATACGATAAGGAGCGCGTCCGTTTGAAAAAGCGCATGATACAACCCAAAGCTCAAAAGAAGATATACGACGCAGTAAACGACAGCGAACGCGCCTGCGTGCGGGTCCTTCAGGATGGCAAGCTTTTTTTCGCGTACCTGGTGCGAGGCGAGCGCATCCACCGTATCCATAAAGCCGTCCATGTGTATGCCGCCCGTAAGGAGGATCGGGAGCGCCGTCGCCACTACGGCGAACAGGATGCCGTCCACGGCAAACGCCTTTGCCACCCACGCCCAAAGGTAGAACGCCGCTCCTATAACGAACCCCACGAGCGGCAAAAAGCAGATGGAAAAACGCATGTTCCTTTCGTTCCAGTCAAAGCGCGGCGCGGGCAGGACGCTGTATGTGCTGATTGCGATCCACATCGGTTCAAGAAAGCGCATCTTCTTCTCCTTTTTTTAGCTGCGGAACCCCATTTCGCATTTCCACCACGGTATCGGCCAAGCTGAAAAGCGCGGCGTTGAGCACGTTGAGGGCCTCGATGTAGGCGCGCGTTTCCTCATCATAGGCCGACGCATCCAAACCGCTGATCGTCACCGCGACGAGGATGCGGCAGCGTTTTTGAAGCGCTATAATATCCGCAATCACCTCCGATGCCGTGCCGCCGCGCTCAAACATGCGGTTGCCGAGCAGGTTCGATACATCCTCAAGCAGCACCGCCGCGTCGGGCGGAATGGCGGCCTCGCCAACAACATACGGAAGCTCGAGCGTAAGAAAGCCCATGCCCTCCCGCTGGCGCAGGTGCTTCTTCACCCTCGCCGCGCCTTCCGCTCCATGGGGGATCATGGTGGCGATATAGCAGCGCGCGCCGCCCGCGCGGCAGGCAAGCTTCTCTGCATAAACACTTTTGCCGCTGCCGTTTTCGCCTGTAACGAGGATCAGCATGGCTGCCTCTTGTACGCGTCCACCGCAATATCCGCAAATGTGGCCGCGTTCTTGTAGACCTCCGCCGCCATATCAAGAAGCGGGAACAGCGCCGCAGCGCCCGTGCCCTCGCCAAGCCGCAGTTCCGCGTGGAGAATGGGCTCCATTCCGAGCGTCTTACAGATCAACCGCGCGGCAGGCTCGGCGCTGATATGGGAAGGAATGATATAATCGCGAACCAAGGGATTGAGCGTTACGGCAATGAGCGCCGCCACAGCGGAGATCACGCCGTCCATCACGACGGGTACGCGATACAGCGCGCCGCCCAGGAAAGCGCCCGCCATAGCGGCGATATCAAGACCGCCCACCTTGGTAAGCACATCTAAAGGGTCGCTTGCGTCGGGCATGTTTACGCGGATGGCTTCCGCGATCGCGGCGCGCTTGCGCAAAAGCCCTTCGTCGTCGAGCCCCGCGCCGCGCCCCGTGACCGTCTCCACGGGCACAGAAAGCAAGACGCTCGCCATGGCGCTCGCGGTGGTGGTGTTGCCAATGCCTGTTTCGCCCGTGGCGATAAGTTTATAGCCCTGCTCTTTCTTCTCTTTGACCAATGCTACGCCAAGCTCGATCGCATCTATAGCCGTTTCGCGCGCCATGGCGGGGCCTTTTGTGATGTCATCCGTGCCAAAAGCGAGCTTGCGGTTCAAAAGACCATCCACGGTATCCACCATGCCCACATCCACTGGGAATATCTCCGCGCCGCAGGCCTTTGCCATAACGCATACGCCCGATCTTCCGTTTGCGAGCATCCGCGCGATAGCGGTCGTGACTTCGTGCCCGCTTTGCGATACCCCCTGCGCCGTTACGCCGTTATCCGCGCAAAACACCAGGACGCATTTTTTTGCGATATCGATCTCAGCGCTGCCGTAAACGGCGGCAATTTGCGCGAGCAAAGTTTCGAGCTTCCCGAGGCTTCCCACGGGCTTTGCCACCTGGTCAAAACGGGCGATGCAGGCGTCGTAGGTTGCCTCATCCACGGGGGATATGGCTTTGAGCATGTCTTTGAGCATAGTCGTTTGCCTTTCTTACAAATCGTTCCGCGAAGCTTGCGTTCGCGGGAAAATACAGATGCGGAAAGCCCGCGTACAGGCTTTCGGACGCGTGGATGCAGTCCCACGCGCGTCCGTTTGGCTTTTGAGCGGTGAAAGCATCGCCGCAGGAGGAGCTCTCATAGTAATGGAACTCATGCGCGCGGATGCTTTCGCCCGCCTCGCACAGGAGGTTGTCCTTTTTCGCGGTCAGCGTCGCATAGCCGAAACGATGCAGCTTCTCGGTTTTATATGCCTTTGCGTGGATCGTGCCCGCCATGGGGAAGCCGTCGAGCGAATCATGTAAATAGAGGAACCCGCCGCACTCCGCGAGCGTGGGAAGACCGTCTTCCACAGCGGTTTTTATGGCGCGGCGCATGGCGGCGTTTTCCGCCAATGCCACGAGATGAAGCTCAGGGTAGCCGCCTGGCAAGTACAAGGCGCCGATGTTTTTGGGCAAAGCCGTATCGCTTAAGGGGCTGAAGAAGCAAAGCTCACACCCGAGGGCGCAAAGAAGCTCTAAATTTTCCTCATAGAGGAAGCAAAACGCGCTGTCCCGCGCCACGGCCACGCGCACGTTCGCGATGGGGCTGATTTTCTGTGCCCTCTTATGAAGCGCAGGCGCAGATGCGGCAAGCGCAAGTGCGCCGTCGATATCGATATGCCTCTGCGCAAGCGCGCCTAGTGCGCGAAGTTTCTCCTGCAAATCATCGATTTCGCCCGCCGTAACAAGCCCCAGGTGGCGGCTGCCGATGGAAAGCTCCTTTTCATACGGCAAAAAACCTAAGGGCGCAACGCCAGCGTCCATGGCAATCTGTTTTAAGCCCTCATAATGCCCCTGGGACACGCCGTTGAAGATGACGCCGCGCACGTTGCTTTGGCGCTTGAAGTCCTGAAAGCCGCGAAGGAGCGCGCCCGCCGAGGCATACATACCTTTCGCGTTTATCACGAGGATCACGGGGGTTTCGGTATCCCGCGCCACGTCGTAGGTGCTGAACGCGCCCTCCGGGCCCACACCGTCATAATAGCCCATCACGCCCTCAATTATGGAGAGCTTGCTGTCTTGCTCTGCGAGCGCGGCGCGAAGCTGCCCGTCCGTGCAAAAAAACGGGTCGAGGTTGCGGCTAAAAACCCCCAGCGCCGCGCGGTGAAACATGGGGTCGATGTAGTCCGGCCCGCATTTGAACGCGGCGAGGGAAAGTCCCCGCGCCTTAAGCGCACTTAGCAGCGCCAAAGTTGCGGTGGTCTTGCCGCAGCCCGAATGCGTGCCCGCGATCAGAATACGGCCGTTCATTGTTCCCCTCCGCCCGAAACGATAAACACGGGATTCTGCGCCAGCATCATATGTAAGCCGCCCGCGGGCTTTGCCCGCGCGGCGTTAAGCTGTACGATCTCAGGCATGACGCCGTGCGCCTTGAACGCCTCGACCGCAGCATGCAAGGTTTCCAAGGCGATGGCGTTTACTATAATCCGCGCAAGAGGGCTTTTCGATAAAATCGCCGCAAAAATATCCCCCATCGCGCCGCCGCTCCCGCCGATGAACGCAGCGTCGAGCGGCGGCAGGGAAAGAAGCGCCCCGGGCGCGCTGCCCAGCACCGGCGTCACGTTGCCGATATGGAAGCGCTTGCAATTTTCCACAATCAGCGAAACGGCTTCCTCGCTTTTATCCACGGCGTAAACATGGCCTTCATAGGCGGCAAGCGCCATTTCCACCGTGATGGAACCCGTGCCCGCGCCGATGTCGCAGCATACCGCATCGGGAGAAAGCACGAGGCGGCTTAGGCTCACGGCGCGCACCTCGGACTTCGTCATAGGCGCCGTGCCGCGGATGAATTCCTCGTCGGGGATGCCAAAGCGGATGCGCGCGTCGGCGTCCGGGTTTTCGATGAGCAGCACCGACAGCTTGCCGACGGGCGCTTTTACAAGCTCGTTTACCGGCAGCGTAAAAATGCGCTCGTTTTCTGCGCCGAGGTTTTCGCCCACAGTCACCGTCAGACCGCCGAGGCCCGCATCCGTAAGCCCCTTTGCAAGCGCGTCCGCATTGCCGCCCGTGAGCGCAAATGTCCGGCGATTGCGGCGCACGGTATCCGTAAGGTTCGTCCCCCTGCCGTGGCAGCTTAAAAGCGCCGCGCCTTGCCAGGGACGCTTGATTTTTGCGAAGAAATACGAAACGGAGGAAATACCGGGGATGAGCCTCACTTCGTATCCGGAAAGCGTTTCGGCAAGCCCGTCCGCCGCGCTGTAAAAGCCTGTATCGCCCGAAACCAGCACGGCAAAGCACTGCATGCCGCTTTCGCCAAGAAGCGCCCTTATCTTCTCCGGCTCGTATACCGCATACGAAGGTTTATCCAAACGGGAAAACGCCGAAAGCATGCGCGGCGCGCCCAAAAGGACTTCCGCCTGCTCGATCGCGTGCAGGCCCTCGCCTGTTACGGTATCCGCACCCATGCCGACGCCTATGATTGCTACACTTTTCATAGCCCGCCGCCTCCGATCTTTCGTTTTGCTTCCTCCAGGGTAAGCCCAGCTTCCTCATCGGGGCGCTCTAATACTGCCACGATCATGCCGCAGGCGCGCGCCGCCGCGAGTTTTTCCAAAAAGCCACCCGGCGTGCCCGATTCCTTGGTAATGAGGATACTTGCCTTTGCCGCGCGGAACATGGCGGCGTTGAGTTCCTTAGAAAACGGTCCCTGCATACAGATGATGTGTTTTGCGGGGAAGCCCGCCTCGACGCAGGCATTGAGCCCTTCCGCAAAGGGTAAAATACGGAGCCAGACGCGGCGTTCAAAGCCCGTTACGGCGGTAAGAGCATGCGCCTCCTTCGCCCCAAGGCCGGAGAATATTACACCGTCGGTCGTGTTGAGCCATGCAATCAGCGCGTCCATCGTAGGGAATGTCACAAACCCATCCTCCGCGGCGCTTTCCCGCCTTACACGAAGGTACGCGGTATTTGCGTTTTCGCAGGCGGCGCGGATGTTTCGGCTCACCGCATCCGCGTAGGGGTGTGTGGCGTCCATAACAAGGCGCGGCCCGTGTTCCCTGATAAGCGCGGCCATGGCGCCTTCGTCGAGCCGCCCCGTATGGACAGTTACGCTGCCGCCTGTATTAAGAAGCGATTCCCCGTATTCCGTGGCGACGCATATGAGCGCGGAAATGCTCCTGGCTTTCAGGAGCGCCGCAAGCTCCCTTCCCTCGCTCGTGCCGCCGAACAAAAGAATCTCAGCCAAGGCAGTACCCCCTCGGCGTCACCATTTTGCCCGCAATCTCCCGTGTTTGCGCGTTGCCGACAAACACGGTGGTGAACATATCGACCACAACGCCCCGAAGCTCATGCAAGGTCATAAGCGCCTTGCTTTCGCCCTCACGCCCAATGTTTTGCGCGATGCCGCACAGCGTATCGGGCGATTTGTATTGCAGAAGGATGTCGCAGGCCCTTTGTAAATAATCCGCCCGTTTTTTGCTGGACGGGTTGTAGAGCGCAACGCAAAAATCCCCCATGGAGGCGCAGCATAGGCGCTTTTCGATCAACTCCCAGGGAGTGAGGATGTCGGAAAGGCTGATCACGGCAAAGTCGTGTGTCAGCGGCGCGCCCAAAAGCCCTGCGCCCGCGAGCGCTGCCGTAACGCCGGGGACAATCTCTATTTCCACGTTCGGGTATTCCTCGGAGAGTTCCAAAACAAGCCCCGCCATGCCATATACGCCCGCGTCGCCGCTGCATACGACCGCTACGGTCTGCCCCTCATCCGCGAGCGCGAGCGCATGCCGGCAGCGTTCCACTTCGCCGAGCATGGGCGTCGCGAAAATAGTTTTTTTAGGATAGAGGGGCTTCACCAGCTCGATATACTTCGTGTAGCCCACCACGATATCCACCCGTTCTATGGCGGCGCGGCAGGCATATGTCATGCCTTCGGCGTTTCCCGGGCCAAGTCCGACGACAAATACCTTGCTCATTCCGTTTTCCCCCCCTCGTTGAACCGCAGAACATACGGCTCTACGGCGAGCGCCATGGTGACGCCGTGCCCCACGTCCTTTTGCGTGAGCAGCTTACCGCCTACTCCGCTCCCCAGTACGGCGCTCCGCTCGCATACGTTGTCCACACCCGTTACGGACTTTACAAATGCGGAGCCCCTGAATTTGCCGGGAACGTCCGCGAGCTCCTTCGCTGAAAACGTGCGGTAAGGCAGCGCGTGGCGGAGGCAAAAATCCAAAAGCCCCGGTTCGTTCGCCTTCAGATCGATGCTGCATACCCGCTTGACGGCTGCGGGATGGCAGCTGGCTTTGGCGAGCGTCAGCGAAAATGCGTTCTCGATGGTTTCTGCGTCGGTATCCCTTTTGCAGCCCACGCCGAGCGTGACGACGGGCGGCACAAGCCGCAGCGCCTCCGCATTGCCGCGCGTGCGGTAGGTCACGAGGATGTCGCCCGAATCTTCTGTCAGCTCGATTCCTTTAGGCAGCTCGCCCGCCACGGGGAATTTGCTTTTGAGCCTGATCGTTTCCCCCGCGAGCAGACGCGAGGACACCCACTTGATGCGCTCGGGATTCATGATCGCAAGCCCCTGCTTCTTGGCCCAGGTATCCACGGCAAAAACGCCGTGAAGGTCGGTCGCGGTGGTAACGACGGGGATGGCGTCAAGAATCCTAGCAACCTCCACCGCCAATTCGTTCGCCCCGCCTAAATGCCCCGAAAGGAGCGAAATGCTGTAGGTTTTAAGCTCGTCCACCACGACCACAGCGGGGTCTGTGGTCTTACTTTTGAGATAGGGCGCTATGGCACGCACCGCTAGACCTGCCGAGCCAATGAAAACAAGCGCCTCATCCGACACAAAATGCAGTTCCGCCCAAGCCGCGAGTCCGCCGTTCTTACAGTGCGTTACGCTTGCATCGTCGGCCTTGGCCGTAAAATATTCCATCAGCCTTTCGCCAAGCGCCAAGCCTGTTTCGCTGAACGCCAATATGCCGACCTTCATCGTTCCACCCCCTGCCGAAAGGAAGTGGTGAAGGCGGGATCGTAGAGCTTAGAGAGCTCGTAATCGCCGCCCAGGAAGCCTCCCACCGTAATGAGCGCATGGTTTGAAATGCCGCTTTCCGCGGCCTTCGTATGGAGCGTGCCTACGGTGCAGCGTACTATTTTTTCCTCCGGCCAGCTTGCCTTGTAGACAATGGCGGCAGGCGTTTCCAACTCATAGCCGCCCGCAAGAAGCTCCGCCTGCAGGTCTTCCGTCAGCCCCGCGCTCAAAAAAATCACCATGGTGGCGCGGTGCGCGGCAAAACTTTTGATGCTTTCCCGCTCCGGCACGGGTGTCTTCCCCGCCACGCGGGTGATGATGACGCTTTGGCTCACGGCGGGCAATGTGTACTCGGCTTTAAGCGCCGCCGCAGCGCCGCAAAAGCTCGATACGCCAGGGCAGACCTCATAGGGGATTTTGTGCGCGTCGAGCCTGTCCATCTGCTCGCGTATCGCGCCGTATATAGAAGGGTCGCCCGTGTGGAGCCGCACGGTCAGGCCGCCGCTTTCTTCCATGCGCTCCATCACTTCGATCACCTCGTCGAGCGTCATCTCGGCGCTGTTGAAGGTTTCGCAATTCGGCTTTGCGTAGTCTAAAAGGGCCGGGCTTACGAGCGAGCCCGCGTAGATGATGGCGTCGGCTTTTTTTAAGAGCTCCGCGCCCCGCACGGTGATGAGGTCCGCCGCGCCGCAGCCCGCCCCCACGAAGTGGATCATGTGTCTTCCCTCCAAAGGCGCAATGAGCGCTCGGCGTTTTCGCTCTGCGCCAAAATGCCGCCGAGACCCTCCGCGTTCGTAAAGCAAAGGTAACCGATCTCTATGCCCTCGGGCACACGCCGCTTCAGGCAGGCGTCGATGCGCGCGCCCAGAATTTCCATGGTTCCTTCTAAAAGCCCCGCACCGTAAAGGAGCGCAAGCGCCGCATCCGCCGTGACGCAATCTGCGATCTCCTTCAAAAGCGCAAGCTCTGCACCCGCGTCGAGCGCGCAGGCAAGAAGCGTTTCCATACGCCCGTCCCCGTTTACGGAATGGGTGTTCGTTATGCCTAGCCCAAGCTTCACGAGCTTGCCGATGTGCCCGATCAGAAGGATGCTCGTAAAGCCCTGTTCTACGGCGGCGTCAATGGCATCCCCGATAAAATTCGAGCAGGCGACATGCGCGCCCATGGAAAGCCCAAGCCCCGTTGCGGCGAAGGTTCCCCCGTAATTGCCGGGTGTAAGGAGAACATTCTTGATACCTGAGGCCGCAAGCTGGCAAAGCTCCAGCCGTATGGTGTCGATAAGCGCGGCATGGCTCTTGGGCTCTACGATGCCCGTCGTACCGATGATGGATATACCGCCTTCAATCCCCATGCGCGGGTTGAAGGTACGTTTACTTAGCTCGCCGCCGCCCGGCACAAAAATACAAACGCAAACGCCGCCCGCATAGCCGTGTTCCTCGCAAACGGCTCCCACGGCCTCCGTGATCATCCGGCGCGGGGTGGAGTTGATCGCGGCTTCACCCACAGGCTGGTCGAGGCCGGGCTTTGTGACGCGGCCTACGCCCTCGCCGCCTTCGATGCAAATGCCCGCGGCGCTTTTTTCGACCTGCGCGTATACGAGAATGCCGTTTGTCACATCGGGATCGTCGCCACTGTCCTTTTTTATGGCGCAGCGAGCGAAATTCGGGCCGAACTGCGCGTCAAGCACGTCGAACGTAAGCAATATCCCTTTGGGCGTGGGGAGTGAAACGGTCGGTACATGCTCACCCGTTAAGAGCATGGCCGTTGCAGCCTTTGCCGCGGCCGCGGCGCAGGCGCCCGTCGTATAGCCACAGCGAAGGAGCTTTCCATCCACATTTTTGCGCAATAATTCCATCAAAAAAGCCTCCGGCTATAAGACCGAAGGCTAGTTCAAGAAAAGACGGAACCCATCTTAAACCATATCCTTCGGTGTCCGCAAAGGAATATGTATTGCTTTCCCAATGGAATCTTGAATTCCAGAGGGGAGCAATCCTGTGGCGATCCGGCTGTAACGGTAACGTACTTGCGAGGGAATTCCACCCTGCTTCTCCACTCAATTGTAACTTTATCTTACCGCCGTTTCAGGGACTCTGTCAAGGCCGCCTGCCCCATATATACTTGACACTATTAAGCCCGCGGTGATATGCTTTGCGTGAAAAATGAATATCGGGAACAGGTCATGGAAGTTGGGTGAAAATCCCGCGCAAGGCCGTTGCTGTAATTTGCCGAAGGGTTCGGGCATATGTCACTGAGGGAATTCCCTCGGGAAGGCGCCCGAAAACCGCGCGCCCTGTTAGGGCGCAGGCGATAAGCCAGAATACTTGCCTGTATCCCTGCCGCATGGAATGCGGCGTGTTCGGCTCTGCGGACCTCCGGAGCAATGGATATCGGCACAATCGTCTTTGGCGTATTCTCCATGTGTGCCTTTTTCATGCCCGTTCGCAGTGCGAACGGGCTTTTTGTATTGTCCGCCCATACGCGGTTCCCGTGTGGGCGATGGCAAATAAACAATATGGAGGAAAAACAAATGAAACACCTCAAGATCACTCTTACCCTCGTTCTGGCGCTCGCGTTCGTGATGCCCGTTGCTGCAGGCTGCGCGGCAAAACCCGCGGTAAAACCCGTGCTGCTGGTCGTCAGCTTCGGCACGAGCTATAACGACAGCCGCGACATCACCATCGGCGCCATTGAAAACGCGCTCCAGGACACCTACCCCGAATACGAGGTGCGCCGCGCCTTCACGAGCCAGATCATCATCGACAAGCTCAAGGAACGCGACGGGCTCGAGATCGACAACGTGACCGAGGCCATGGACCGCCTTGTTGCCGACGGCGTAAAGGAAGTCGTTATCCAGCCCACCCATGTGATGAGCGGCTACGAGTACGACGATGTGATCGCCGAGGTCACGCCTTATCAAGATAAGTTCGACAGCTTCAAGACCGGCGAGCCGCTTCTTATTACGGATGCCGATTACGACAAGGTGGTTTCCGCAATCACAACGCAAACCGCCGCGTATGACGTGGACGGCACAGCCATCGTATTCATGGGCCACGGCACCGAGCATGATGCGAACGCCACCTACGCGAAGCTCCAGCAGAAGCTCACCGACGCGGGGCAGGATAACTACTTCATCGGCACCGTAGAGTCTACGCCCTCCGTGGACGACGTACTTGCGCTTGTACAGGCGAGCAATGCAAAAAAGGTCGTGCTTCTGCCGCTGATGATCGTTGCGGGCGACCATGCCAACAACGACATGGCGGGCGACGAACCGGATTCTTGGAAGTCCGTCTTTACGGCTGCGGGCTTTGAGGTCGAGTGCCTTATCCAGGGCTTAGGCCAGAACACCGCGATACAGCAGCTGATCGCGGAGCATGCCGGCGCGGCCATGGGCAAGTAATCGAAGTAAAAAATCGAGGGCTGTCGCGGGCGTTTGCCGTGGCAGCCCGCATGTTTAAGAAAGAGGAAATCCACATGAAAAAAGCATTTCTTGCACCGATCATACTTGTGCTGTTCGCGCTCCTTTTTTCCTCCTGCGCCGTGCAGCCCACGGAGCAGACGCCCGCGCCTGCGCCGGAGCTTATACCCATCTATGCGAACCGGGTCGCGGAGGGCGCCTATGCGATCGAGGTCTTATCAAGTTCTTCGATGTTTCGTGTGGTGGACGCGCAGCTTACCGTAAAGGACGGAGCCATGACCTGCGTAATGACCATGAGCGGCCAAGGCTACGGCAAGCTGTACATGGGCACGGGCGAACAGGCGCTTGCCGATACGGAGGATCATACTATCCCGTCCGTTATCAACGCCGAGGGTGCCGTTACCTTTGAGGTGCCCGTGGAGGCGCTCGACATGGATATCGACTGCGCCGCGTGGAGCATCAAAAAGGAATCGTGGTACGACCGCGTACTCGTGTTCCAATCCACGCTGATTCCCGCGGAAGCGATTGTGGCGGAATAAGCCTATGCGGAAACTGGGCTGCCTGGCTTTCGCCTTCTTCCTTCTGCTCGCGCCCCTCTGTGCGCTGGCCGCCGAATTGCCCGCCGGCGGGCAATATACCGTTGCGGCCATTCTGAGCGGCGGCTCGGGCAGGGTGAGCGTCGCTTCGCCCGCCGAATTGACGATCCAAGACGGCGCCGCCACGGCTACAGTGGTATGGTCCAGCCCCTATTACGAGTACATGCTCGTAAACGGCGAAACCTATTACCCCGTGCAGGAGGAAGGGAATTCAACCTTCGAAATCCCTGTAACGCTCGATACGGACATCCCCTTTTCCGCGCAGACAATCGCCATGAGCGAGCCGCATGTGATCGAATACACATTGAGATTCGATTCCGTAACGCTGGAGCCGCTGAACGGCGGCACGGCGGATGTTCTTCTTTGGATTCTCCTAACCCTCGCCATTGCACTTGCGGGTGCGGTTTTTCTTATAGTACGGCGAGGGAAGCGCGCGAAAAAAGGACAAACGCCATGAAACGGTTTTTATCCCTCGCGCTTTGCTGTTTGCTTTTGCTGCCTTTCGCTGCGGGCTGTACCAAAAGCGCGCAGGGCAACAATAGAGACCTAGGCAACGGATGGCAAGCAGAGCGAAGCATGGCGCTCGAATATGCCACGCAATTTTCCGTGGACTATTACGAGGGCAGCTACAAACTCATCTGCCTATCCGATGGCAGCCGGTTTCTGACCGTGCCGGAGGGTGCAGAAATTCCCGAAGGCCTCGACGCGGATATTACGGTGCTGCGTCAGCCCATCAAGGATATTTACCTTGTCGCTACCTCCGCCATGTGCCTGTTCGACGCGCTGAATTCGATTAGCGCCATCAGCCTTTCCGGCACGAAGGCGGAGGACTGGTACAGCGTGAACGCCCGTGCGGCCATGGAGCAGGGCAGCATCCTCTATGCGGGCAAGTACAGCGAACCCGATTATGAGCTGATTTTATCGAGCGACTGTTCTCTGGCTGTCGAATCCACCATGATCTCCCACACGCCGGAGGTCAAGGAAAAGCTCGAGGATCTGGGCATTCCCGTGCTAATCGATCAATCCAGCCTTGAAAAGCACCCCTTGGGCAGGACGGAATGGCTCAAGCTCTATGCCGCGCTCCTCAATAAGGAAGGCGAAGCCGAACGCCTTTTTGACGATCAGATCAAATTCTTGGGCGAGGCAGCAAGCAAGGAGAACACGGGCAAGACCGTGGCGTTTTTTTACATCAGCACGTCGGGTTACGCCGTCGCGCGAAAGTCCGGCGACTATGTCACAAAGATGATCGAGCTTGCTGGCGGCAATTATAGTTTCAGCGGCCTTGGCGACCCTGAAACCGCCACCTCCACGGTCACGCTGGAAATGGAAAAGTTCTACGCGACCGCCAGGGATGCGGACTTCATCATCTACAACAGCAACATAGGCGGCGAGCTACAAAGCCTCGGCGAGTTGACCACGAAAAACGAGCTGCTGAAGGATTTTAAGGCCGTGCAGAACGGGAACGTCTGGTGTACGAATAAAAACCTGTTTCAGGAAACGACACAGCTCGGGCGAATGATATTGGATATCAACCGTATGCTTACAAACGACGACCCCGCACTTACGAAGCTCAATTTCCTGTATAGGCTCCAATAGAGAAAGGAACGGCATGGAAGGCACCGAAGAAAAGCCGCGTGCAAGGTTTTGGATCGTTTTGTTTGCGCTGCTTGCCGCGTTTTTCATTTTAATATGCCTCAATGTGATGCTGGGCAGCGTGCAGGCGCCCGTTTCGGACACACTCCGCATCCTGTTCGGGCGCGGCGGCGATGCGCTTTACAGCGACGTCATTTATAAAATAAGGCTCCCGCGCATGCTCGCGGGCGTCCTTTTGGGCGGCGCGCTCGCGCTTTCGGGCTTCTTGCTGCAGACGTTTTTCAACAACCCCATCGCGGGGCCGTATGTGCTCGGCATTTCCTCCGGCGCGAAGCTGACGGTAGCCCTCGTGATGGTGCTAATACTTGGTGCGGGCAAAAGCGTAAGCTCCGTGGCGCTCATCGGTGCGGCTTTTGTTGGCGCGATGCTTTCCATGGGCTTTGTGCTTTTGCTTTCGCAGAATATTCGTCGCTCGGCCATGCTTATCGTCAGCGGCGTGATGCTCGGCTACATCTTTTCCGCCATTACGGATTTTATCGTCACATTCGCGGACGACGCGAGCATCGTAAACCTGCACAACTGGTCGCGCGGCAGCTTCTCCGGCGTTTCGTGGGACGACGTACGGGTGATGGCCGTGGTTGTTCTCATCACCTCGCTTCTCGTGTTTTTCCTTTCCAAGCCCATCGGCGCGTATCAGCTTGGGGAAAGCTACGCCAAGAGCATGGGCGTGAACGTAAAAGCGTTCCGCTTGGCGCTCATCCTGCTTTCGAGCGTGCTTTCCGCCTGCGTGACCGCTTTTGCGGGGCCGATCTCCTTTGTGGGCATCGCCGTACCGCATCTTGTGAAGGCGCTTTTGAAAACCTCGCGCCCGCTCCTTGTAATACCCGTATGCTTCCTGGGCGGCGCAATATTCTGCCTTGTCTGCGACCTGATCGCGCGGACGCTGTTTTCCCCGCTGGAGCTTAGCATCAGCTCCGTGACAGCGGTGTTCGGCGCGCCCGTCGTCATTGCCGTGATGCTCAAAAAGCGCGCGAGGGATTGAGCATGGACTACTTCTTTTCCAGCAAACAGCTGGCCGTGGGCTACAACGGCAAGCCGCTCATCAGGGATATCGAGATACGGCTTCAAAAAGGTCGCATCCTGACGCTCATCGGTCCCAACGGCTCGGGCAAGTCTACGATTTTACGCAGCATCACCAAGCACCTCAAAAGCATCGCCGGTACGGTGTACATCGGCGGGCGCTCCATTGCGGATATGAGTGACCGCGACTTTTCCTACCGCATATCCGTGGTGCTGACCGAAAGACTTCGCACGGAGCTTATGACATGCGAGGAGATCGTGGAAGCGGGGCGCTACCCCTATACGGGCGTTCTTGGTATCCTCTCCGACACGGACAGGGCCGCAGTGCGCGAGGCCATGGCGCTTGTAAACGTGACGGATCTAAAAGACCGCGACTTCATGCAGATCAGCGACGGGCAGCGCCAGCGGGTGCTGCTTGCGCGGGCCATCTGCCAGCAACCCAAGATCATCGTGCTGGACGAGCCGACCTCGTACCTGGATATCCGCTACGAACTGGAACTTCTCGACATCCTGCGCGATATGGCGCGGGAACGGGGCATAGCCGTAATCCTATCCTTGCATAACCTAAATTTGGCGCAGCGCGTTTCGGACGATGTGCTGTGCGTCAAGGGCGAACATATTTCCCATTACGGCAACGCAAGCGATATTTTTCGCCGTGACCTCATCCACGAGCTTTACGGTCTTACGGATGGCAGCTACAATCCGCTGTTCGGAAGCGTCGAATTGAAGCGGCCCGAGGGCGAGCCGCGCGTGTTCGTGGTCGCAGGCGGCGGCACGGGCGCCGAAGTTTACAGGACGCTGCAAAAAAAACGTATCCCCTTCATCACGGGCATACTCCACGAAAACGACGTCGACTATCAGGTGGCGCGGGACCTCGCAAGCGAGGTCATCAGCGAAAAGAGCTTCCATGCCATTTCGGACGCCGCCTATGCGCGCGCGCTCGAAAAGCTCCGCGCATGCGACACGATGCTAAACTGCCTCACCGAATACGGCGAGACCAACCTAAAAAACCGCGCGCTTTACGAGGAAGCGAAGGCGATGGGGTGCAAGGTGGTTGGTGAAGTGGAGGAACTGTAAGAAGCGGAAAACCAAGGGTAGAAAACAAGTATCCAATTATTTGCGCTTCACGGTGCTTGCTTAAAAAGAAAGCAATTTTCACAATGCCAAATAATTTATTGACACTCCAAGGCATCCCTTCTTCATAGAAGCGGATGCCTTCAAATGAAATAGACTCTCTGAATTTAACGGTTCAACTGCTTGCCGGAACTTATTGTTCCATCAGCGTTGCACACGACCGGAGCCGTCGCCACCGATGAGATTCATGACCTCGTTTACCGAGGAGAGATTGAAGTCAAACTCGATAGAGTGCTTGAGACAGCTGGCGCCCGCCGCGAACTCGACCGCTTTTTGATTGTCAAAATCGTTGAGGCAGGCATAGATGAGACCGGAGGCAAAAGAATCTCCGCCGCCAACTCGGTCCACGATCTGCATAGCATATTTTCTCGAAAGATAGGTCGTATCATCGGCGTAGAGCATGGCCGACCAATTATTAACCGAAGCGGAGATTGATTCACGCAGCGTGATTGCAACCTTCTCAAAGCCAAAGGTTTCGGTTAGCTTTTTCGCGAGGCCGGAATAGCCTTCAATGCTCAACTTCCCTGCCGTAATATCGGTATTATCCGCCTTGATACCAAGAACCTTTTCGGAATCCTCCTCGTTAGCAATACAGACGTCAACATACTGCATAAGGGGCTTCGTGGCAGCCTGAGCCTCTTGGGGCGTCCAAAGAGATTTGCGGTAATTAAGGTCTATGCTGACCTTTACCCCATGCCTTTTAGCGGCGATGCAGGCCTGCCTGCATATCTCCTGCATATTTTTACTCAGAGCTACAGTGATGCCGGTAAAGTGAAACCAGCCAGCATCCTTGAAGATTTCGTCCCAATCAAAGTCGCTGGGATCCGCCTCTGCGACGGCGGAGTGCTTACGGTCATAAATGACCTTGGAAGGACGCTGAGAGGCACCGCGTTCAAGATAATAGACACCCATACGCTCGCCGCCCCAGGCAATGTGCTTGGTCTCAACTTCAAACTTTGTCAGCATGCGCTTGGCGCAGCGACCTATCTCATTGTCTGGGAATTTCGTTACCATCTCGGCAGGCATGCCCATGTAGGACAGAGCGATGGCCATATTGGCCTCCGCACCAGTATAGTTAAGGTTGAAATTATTCGCCTGCGCAAGACGAAGATAACCGTCCGGCGCAAGACGCAGCATCATTTCGCCGAATCCAATAAATTTTTTCTTTTCCATGACCTGTTCTCCTCACGATCAATATGCTTTTGCAATCTCAGTGAAGTCCCTTGCTCTCTTGGAAATCTCCACAAAATCGCCCGCAGCAATGCACTTTTTGTCGCAAAGACGCCCACTGATACCTGCACCCGCAAAGCCCAGTTCAAGATACTGGCCGAAATTGTCCTCGGTTACGCCGCCAGTCGCGCAGAGCTTGACGTGGCTAATGGGTGCAAGGATATCCTTGATATAGGAAAAATTGAGGTAACCTGAGGGAAACAGCTTGACTATGTCCGCTCCATAGTTGTGGGCAGCAATGATCTCGCTCGGCGTCATCGCGCCGGGAATGGACACAAGGCCAAGTTCCTTGGTATAAGCAATAATCTCGGGATCGGTGTTCGGCGAGATGATATAGCGTCCGCCCGCCTCTTTGGCAGCCTTGACTTGCTCTTTGGTCAGGACGGTGCCCGCACCGAACATCATTTGGTCGCCGTATTTTTTATTGAGAGCGTCGACGGCCTCGCTGGTTTTCCTGACGCACGCAGGGTCCGCCTGATCAAATGTAACCTCAATGAGTTTTACGCCGCCCGTAAGCAGCGCGCCCGCAAGATTGAGCAGGTCTTCACCGTAGACCTTGCGGCAGATGGTAATCACTTTGTTTTGCAATATAAACTTAAGAGTATCCATATTGATAATCTCCTTTGATTATTTGATTATTGAAAAACTACTTGCAGCAGTTCCTCTATCCGGTAGTTTCTTTACCCAACAAATTCAGCTTTGCATTCCGAATTAACCCTGCTGGTATATAGTTGACCCATCATGCTCTGAGCAGATGGATGGCAAACCCTTCAATTTCTTCTTGGAGAAATATGCGAACAATCCCTCCCTCTGCGTTGCGGGTAATCGATTCATCGATGAAAGCGACGCCCTGCTCCTTCAAATAATGAATCGCCTCGTCAATATCGCTTGTTTTTACGGCGATGTGTCCGTTTGAGCCATATCCCGGCTTTTTCAAGAGTTCAATTTCTTTACTTGCAAAAACGGAAGAGTTTCCGTGTTTAACAGGGAAGCCAAACAGGTCGTTAAATTTTGCCCCAGCCACGGCGGCGCTCTGTTCATCGGGGCAATTGATGCCAATATGCGCTACGGTAAATCCCAGATCAGTGATCGGCTTCTTCATCTCTTTTTTCTCCCATCCGGTTTTGCTGTTTCTATACTTATTGTCATGCAGAATATCTTCACAAACAATAGAAGGAGTTACTGCAATATGTTGTAATATTACGATTCTTTTGATAGTATCATATTATGAGCAAACGAATTGGTTTTGGTAAGAATACCCCTCTCTCATTTCGGGAGAATCTTCAATTTGACGAGGATTGTCCATACAAAATCCGCTGTAAGGAATTTGTGAATGACGATATTGCCCCGCTTCATTATGCCGACGCAATGGAGATTTTAATATGTTGCAGAATTATTGGCGAAGTTGTGATAGAGAATAAACGCATCGCTATCGACGGCAACGCCGCCGTATTGATCCCGCCCGGCGCTGTGCACTCGGTCACTATCCATAAAGGGAATGGACGCGCTTATGTACTGCACATCTCCTTTGCTGAACTGCGCGGGGTGGTGGATGTGACCGCCCTGATGAAACAGAGCAACCTCACGCTTGCAGGGATTGATTACATTTGCCCGGAGTTCGACCGGGTGCTTGCGCTTGTCAACGAGATGATCGCTAAAGACGACGTGCCCTTTGCAAGAACTCGTGCTTTGCTTGAGATTTTTGAGATTCTCTCAAACCAGATGAAGACAAGCGAAGCGCCAGACCGTCTGCAAACCGGACGCGGCAGCGAGGAGTTGCGCCGTATCCTGCGCTGGACCGAGCAGAATTTTATTGACCCCGTGCGGCTGGAACAAGCGGCGGCCGCCGTCGGTTTCACCAAGAATTATTTCTGCTTCTGGTTCAAGGCGAACACCGGCATCACCTACAACCATTATTTAAACAATGTTCGAGTCAGCAATGCCTGCCGCGTGCTCGCGAAGGCTGGCTCGATCACCGATGCGTGTTATGAGAGCGGGTTTCGGGATATGAGCTATTTCATCCAGCTATTCAAAAAAACGCAAGGTTGCACTCCGAAAGCCTATGCCGACCGGATTACGAAGCGGTCTGGCGGAAACCCTTAACAAGATGATGCTTAGCGACTTTATCCGGAATACCCGGCGAGCATTGCCAGGTATTCCGGCTCTTATTTAGTAAAGCGCCGACATCCAACGACGTAACCGCTCGACGCAAACGGGCAAGCCTTCCGCCGCAGCAGGGAGGTCCTGCTTTCCCCAGCGACGCTCATATTCGAGCGAAAGCCAGCCAGCATACCCGTTGTCCTTAAGTTCCTGAAGAATTGCGGGCCAGTTCAATACGCCGTTGCCGGGAAACCGGCTGTAGACGGTACGTATCTCCTCTGAAATGTGGGAAACGCTGTCCGACTTAAATTTTACGGGCACACCGCCGCGATAAACGAGATCCTTAACGTGGACATAGCGGATCCAATCTTTTTGCAGTGCAATGGCTTCTCGGTACTCCTCGGCCGGGAAAAACGCGAGGTTGGCCTGATCGTATAGAATACCGACATTAGGATGGTTGATTGCCTTAATGGCTTTCATCGTATTTTGGGCGGTCGTCGTCATGGTGCCAAAATGATTCTCAATAGAAAGCTGTATTCCATACCGTACCGCATACTCACCACATTCCCGCATGGACTTGACCAATTGAGAAAGTTTCGCGCCACCAGGATCTATCTCATCATCCGCAAACGCACCGCCATAGATGCGAATGCTCTTGGCGCCAAGAATCTGCGCCATATCGATCACGCGATTGAGCGCCGCGACCTCGTTGCGACGCGCCGTCTCATCAAGATCATTGTATCGGTTCAGATAAGGCGTCACCCCCGCAATCTCCAAGCCAAGGGAATCCGCCTCATCCTTGACCTTCTGTACAAACGCGTCGTCCGCTTCATACGGAATACCGCTTTCATACCCCGTCTGAACCACGATCTCCGCACCATCCAGTTTCAGTTTTGCAAAGAAACGAAGCGCCTCAAATACATCAAATTCTGGCGTCGCCATTGTGTGTCCTGCCAGTTTCATGTCAATGCCGCCATTCCTTTGTGAGATCCGGCAGGCCAGCGGAGACCAGAATCCGGTTCATGAGTTCATGCGTTTTAAAAGCATCTTCCGCCGACGTAAGCGGCTTTTGCCGTGACTTTACACAATCAATAAAATGTCGGTCGCATGCCTGGAAGCCAATGCATTCAACGTAGTTTGCCCACCCTTTATGCAGCGGCGTGGAATTGTAAACTTCCTCGTGATCGGGTTTGATTACGGTCAGCCGGTCCGGGCTCTCCATAATGACAGTTTTGTTGCCGCCAAACAATTCAATGCGTTCATACCACTGCCCGGCCTCCCGGCTTGCATTGAGCATCCCGATGCCGCCGTTTTCAAAGATTAGTTGCGCAGCGCAGAGATCCTCAAAAAACGGGTCGTTGCCCCAACGCGCCTCCGCCTTGACCGATATGCATTCTCCCATCACATACCGCATCATATCTACCATGTGAATTGCATTTTCAAGCGTGGCACGATACTCTTTAAATTCGCGGGATTTGCTCGCAACCATGAGATGCGGTGCTTTGCCTGCAAATTCTGCAATGCCTTTTTGGTTAACCGGCGCGTACCGGCGGTTGAATGCCACCATTACAATCTGGCCCGACTTTACCGAGATGTCGGCAAGCTCCTCGCACTCCTTCATGGTTGATGCGAGTGGTTTTTCCACCAGCACATCAAGATTTGCATTGAGTAGAGGGCCAAGATATTCCTTGCGAACCGTCTTGGGTGTCAGCAGCACAGCAGCGTCGAGATCGAGCCGTAGCAGTTCATTCAAGTTTTCCGCTGCGCAGGGAATGCCGCGACGCCTCGCTGCGGCCTCGCTTTTTTCTCGGCTTGAGCCCAATACCCCCACAATCTCGACATCCTCCATCGCCCCAAAGGCCGGAAAATGGGCGGCATGAGCAATAGAGCCCGTTCCAATAATTCCAACTCTGATTTTCTTCTCACTCATTTACCCTGCTCTCCTCGTGCGTAATGGGGTTGTCTGTTCCTAAGTGCATACGAAATTTCGACTGACTGCAAGAAAGCAGATACCGGGAAAACTGTCAGCTCTCCCCCTTCAATCGCCTTAATTATCCGCTTGTCCTCTTCATAAAATCCATTCAGCACAAACCCGTCCTCGCTGTTTGAGAGTTCGCTGCCCATAATCCGCATAGTCTCACACTCTTTCTCGGCGCACACAAGAGACCCAGGGAAATCAAACCCCCGTAAATAGGTCGTACCGCTCCAGACCGGAAGATTGAGATAAAACTGTTTCCCTGTGGTATATACCGAGATTCTCTCGGTCACTGCACCTGCGCAGGGTAAAAATCGCATATCAACGTGAGCGCCACTTTCAAGACTGCCATGCGCAAAATAATCGACATTTCCACGTACGGTATCCACTTCATAATCGAGCGACAGCTTACGAAAATCCCCAAACAAATGACGCAGGCAGTCAATCCCATGAATTGCTGTCGTGGTAAAATCTTTTTCCGATCGCCCTTCCCGGCACATCTCAAGCGATACTGCCACAACCCGCTCCTCTGCCAGTTTTTCTTTGAGAAGCTGAACCAGCGGCATTGAGCGCCGGTTAAACAGTACCGCGTGATAAAGGTTATGGTCTTGGGCTGCCGCTGCGATTGCGCGCGCCTCTCTCGCACTGACGCCGGGGGGTTTTTCCATGATCACCGGATAACCTAATTCAAGCGTCCTGATTGCACAGGCCGCATTATACCAAACCGGAAGTAATGTAAAAACCGCATTGGGCTTTTCCGTATCCAGCATCATCTCATAGTCGCTGTACGCACGTGTAAAGCCGAATTTTTGGCGAAACGATTCCGCCTTTGCGGTATCCATGTCACAGCAGGCGATAAGTTCGGCGATGCCTTCAGATTGTAGACGGCTTAATGCCGGTCCATGTGCGGCAAATGCAATGCTGCCGCATCCAATCAGGCAGATCCGTATCATGATTCCATCTCCTTTTTCATTATCGCGAGCAACTCCCTAAGATAGGCCACGCTGTCTGCGCCAGATGCAAGATCCGGCTCGTGCAGCGCCTCGACCGAGAGCCGCGGGCTCGGCGTGCGCAGTATATGTCGAATATAATTCGAATAGTCACAACCGTCCGTACGGCGCGGGAATAATCGCTTTTCTCCGAACGGGAAGTCAATGTGGGTGTGAAGAACCCAATCCTTATATTTTTCAATCTCGCTGATCGGATCCGTTGATGCGGTCATATGCCTAAGATCACACATCGTTCCGATGTCGGGCGCACCCATTCCCTGCACAAAGCGTACGCTCTGTCCAATCGTTTGCAGGCAGTTTGAATACAGAGGCCCGAGCGGTTCTATCGCAATCCGGATTCCGAATTCCCGGGCAACCTCGGCCATTGATGCCACAAAAGCAGAGAATCTTGCCTCTTGCGCAGCCTCGCTGCCGTTACCGGGCTTAAAGCTCCGGCCTTTCCCGCTGCCCAAAGGCCAAACGACCGTTCCAAGGGCGGCGCTGCGCTCGGCGCCTGTTTTCAGATAACCCTGCCAGGTGTCAAAATCAAGGTCGGGGGCCGTCAAGTCGGCCTCAATCGGCATCACCCAAGAGCAGGCGTCAACGCCAAGGCCCGCTGCCGTAAGCCGTGATTGCACCCCACGAAACTGCTCCTTTGAAAGGGAGATCAGTTCTTTAAGATTGAGTTCAATAAAATCGAAACCCGCTTTGGAAATATCTTCAATGTCCTTGACGGTTCCGAAGCATCCAAGTCTCATCTGTGTTACTCCTTAGATCGCTTCTTTTTTAGACGGGCGCCGCATCGGTTCCGAGGTAATTAACAGATGCCGAATGCAACTAACGCGCCCAGTATCCCAGCACATTTTATTCGCCTAGGTATGCCTTCTGCACGGCCGGGTCTTCAAGCAGCTCCTTGGATGGCCCTTCGAGGGTAATGCGTCCATTCTCCAATACATAGGTATGGTCGCTGACGCCAAGCGCCTGGCGGGCATTTTGCTCAATGAGCAGGATGGTGGTGCCCAACTTGTTGATCTGCTTGATGATCTTGAACACCTGCTTCACGATGACCGGCGCAAGACCCAGGGAAGGCTCATCAAACATAATGAATTTCGGCTCGGACATCAGCGCACGGCCGATGGCGAGCATCTGCTGTTCACCGCCGGAAAGGGTGCCCGCTTGTTGGTGGCGGCGCTCGCCGAGGATGGGGAACATCTTGTAGATTTCCTCTTCCTTTTCCTTGAAAGGCTTCTTGAGCTGGGAGGAACCCATGATAAGATTTTCCTGAACCGAAAGACCGGCAAAAACTTTGCGGCCTTCCGGCACCTGCACAACACCCTTGGCGACAATCTTATGGGAGGCCTTGGGTAACAGTTCGCCGTTAAAGAGGATCTCGCCGTTCAGCGGCTTAACAAGGCCCGAGATGGTGTTCACAAGGGAGGTCTTCCCGGCGCCGTTCGCGCCAATAATGCTGACAATTTGGCCTACGGGAACCGCGATACTGACGTCATGCAGCGCGTCGACATGCCCATAGCTGACAGAAATATTTTTGACCTGCAGCATTACGCTTCTTCCTCCTCATCGTCGTCTTCGCCCATATATGCCTCGATAACACTGGCATTGTTCTGTACTTCCTCGGGCGTGCCTTCGGTGAGCAGTTCTCCGAAGTTGAGGACAAAGACTTTATGCGATAGGGTGGTTACTACCTTGATACGGTGCTCAATGAGCAGGATGGTCAACTTTCTCTGCTCTTTGATTCTGCGGATCAGTTCGATGAACTCCTCAACCTCGACCGGGTTGAGTCCAGCGGCAGGTTCGTCCAGCAGCAGCATTTTCGGGTTGGAAGCGAGCGCACGCGCAAGCTCAAGCTTACGCTGCATGCCGTAGGGTAGGCAACCCGGGCGCTCGTGGGCAAACTCCCGAAGGCCGACCAGATCGAGGCATTCCATCGCAATCTCATAGTTCTTTTTATCCTCTTTTAACTTCGCTGGCAGGCCGAGGATTGCCTGAAAAATATTGTAATCCGCGCGGGCATCCAGTGCAGACTGGACGTTGCGTACGTTGTCAAGCTGCGAGAACAGGCGGATATTTTGAAAGGTACGGGCCATACCAAGGCGGGAAACCTCATGCTGTTTCATGCTGGTAATATTGGTACTGTCAAACATGACCTTGCCCGCGGTAGGCTTGTAGACACCCGAGATAATATTGAAAAAGGTAGTCTTCCCCGCACCGTTAGGACCGATAATGCTGGTGATGGAGCCCTTTTCAATATCGAGCGTCACGTTCCGAACCGCCTTGACCCCTCCGAAGTTGATCGAGACATTCTCGCAGGATAAGATATTCTGGTTCATTTCATCTCTCCCTTCTTGGCTTTGCCGGAGAGTTTTTCAAGCTGCTTTTTTATCCAGCAATAAATGTCCTTAAACTCATGCTCTCCGAACAATCCGTTCGGAACAAAGTTGATGATGCCAAGGATGAGAAGGCTCTGGATGAGAGTTCGCAGGGTGCTGGTCGTGCGCAGCATTTCCGTCATCAGGCTGAAGATCATCGCCATGACCACCGAACCGGAGAGGCTGTTAATGCCGCCGATAAATACGATGCCAATCCATTCGATGGACTTCGCTGCACCGAACGAGTTTGGATCGATATATGACGTTGCATAAGCCAGCATAGCCCCGGAGAGTGCCGTTAAGCCCCCCGCAAAGACGAACGCAGTCATCTTGACGCGGGTGACATTGATGCCCATAGAAGCCGCCGAGATCTCATCGTTCTTGACTGCGATGCACTGACGGCCGAACCTGGAGTCTTTGAAGTTGAGGACAAGATAGCCGACAACCGCGAGAATAATAAAGCCGATGACTAGATTGATGTTACGGGGAATCTTATTGATGCCCATGGCGCCACCCGTCACATTGCTGAACGTGTTGAGCACGGCGACGATCGCCTCGCCAAATGCCAGAGTAATAAGCGCAACATAGTCTCGCCGCAATTTCATAATCGGGATCCCCACGAGGTATGCGGAAACCATGCCCCCAAGAACCGCAAGAATTAAAGTAAGCAGAAAGGGTACGCTGGACTTGGTTGCTAAGATACCTACGATATAGGCACCAATGCACATGAAAGATGCCTGGCCCATCGAAAAAATGCCGGTCAACCCCATGAGCACGAACATCGATATGACCGCTACCATTGTGATAACTACGTTTAAAATGACCGTTACGTTATAGCTCATCCTCCTCGCCCCCTAAACTTTCTCTTTCGTAAACTTGCCGCTGATTCCCTGTGGGCGGAGAATTAGGAAGATAATCGCAAACAGGAATGTGAATGCAGGCTGCAGGCTGGAACCAACAAAGTTGGTCATAAAGATCTCCATCACGCCTAGGAGCAGGCCTCCGTAAAGCGCGCCGCTGATATTTCCGAGGCCGCCGAGAATGGAAGCAGTCATACCTTTCATGACAAGATCCTTCAGTTGGGGATATAACAGATATTTCATGCCGCACAGAACGCCCGCAACCGCCCCAAGAACACCTGAAATGAAGAAAGTGAGCGCGATGACCCTGGAAACGTTGACCCCCATAAGCTTGGCTGCTTCGCTATCCATGGACAGGGCACGGATCGAAATGCCCAGCCTGGTTTTATACAGAACAAACATCAAGATCATGATACCGATTGAGGATAACACGAGCATGATGACATCGGTAACACCTATGGTAAGATTGGGTGTGAGCTGAAAGAATTTCTGGGAGAAAAAGCCGGGATACGAATAATAGGTACTCGAGAAAGTGATGACGATGATGTTCTGGAGAAATATGCCCAGGTTCGAAGAGGATACAAAGAACAGCATCGTGCTGCCTTTTATTCTCCTCAACCGTTCAAAGCCAATATACTGCGCCAGGCAGGAAAGCAAACCGCCGAAAACCACCGTGATGGCGATCATCGGGACAAAGCCGAGGTCAAACTGGTTGGTAATGATGTATCCGAAATAAGCGGATACGACCATTACGCCGCCGTGTGAAAAGTTGGAAAACTTCAGAATGCTGAAGATCAGCGTGAAGCCGAGCGCTATGATCGAATAAACGGAGCCAAGGGCAATGCCGTTTATCAGCAATTGGATGTAATATGTCATGTGAAATTTCCCCTCCACCTTTGTAGAGAATATGGTGGTGAAGCGCCGGCTACAGAGCGCTTCACCACCGCAACTCAACGACTTAAGGTTCTTTAATAGGAAAGCTTACGGCTTGAGATAGCCCTTGTACTCGAGAGTACCTTTTGTGATTTCATAGACTGCCATGCCAAGTCCCTCAGGAGAGTGGGTCTTGCCGCTTTGAATGTAATTATCGGTGCACAGGAGGCTCAAACCGTTGATGCTATTCTCCATTGCGTTCTTGATGGCGTCACGGTCCGCGGATCCCGCAGTCTTAATCGCGGCGGCGATGATTTGAACGGTGTCATAACCATTGACTGCCTTGATGGTTGCAGGTTCGCCGAAACGGGCCTCATAGTTTTTGCAGAAGTCGGTCAGGCGGGGATCCTGCATGTAAGCGGAGGATTGAAAGTAGGCCTTGGAAATAATCGTCGGATCGGAAAGCAGGGAGAGGAACGGATCGTTCATATCCATTGCGCCCGCATAAGGGATGTCAAGGCCAAGCTGGTTCGCCTGTTGAACCATGATGGTGAGCTGGGCGGTGGGGTTGGGCGTGTAAATGAACTCAGCGCCGCTGCTCTTGATCTTGGAAAGCTGGGTAGTGAAATCCTGGTCGGCGGAGTTGCAGGTCTGCTGGATGGTAACTTCCTTGCCAAGCTTTTCCCACTCTGTGATAAAGCCATTAATATTCGCAACCGCATATGCGTTGGCTTGATCATAGAAGATAGCCGCCTTGGTCAGATCGGTGTTCTGGTTCAGATAGTTCGCAATAATTGCAGCCTGCTGCGGAGCATTGCACTGGGCGGTAAGGAACATATACGGGTAGGCCTCGCCGTTGCCTTCGGTATCCATCACCGCTCGGGGATCGGAGGGCATTCCACAGGCAACAACTCCCTTTTCGGTGCTGACCTCAATAAGGGACATGCAGATTGAACTTGCATCGGGTACGACAATCGCACTGGCTTTATCAACGTCAGCCAGACGGGTATAGGCGTTAATGGATTCCTGGGAGTCGTTCTTATTGTCATAAGAAACAAACTTGATCTGTTTGCCAAGAAGACCACCGGCTGCATTGATTTCCTCAATCGCAAGGATTGCGCCATTGTTGATCGCGTTGCCCGTAACCGAACGGTTGCCGGTCAGGTCGTTGATACCGCCGATGACGATGACATCACCACCACTTGCAGCATTGTTGCCGGCCGGAGCCCCGTTGGTGGCCGGAGCTTCGGTGCTGGCCGGAGCCTCGTTGGTGGCCGGAGCGTTGTTGGCGCCCGTGTTGCCGCTGCAAGCGGTAAACACTCCCAAAACCAGGGTCAGGACGAGTGCCAGAGCCAAAAGTTTTTTCATGTTCTTCTCTCCTTTTATGTTTTTTTGCCAGAATGTATGATCTGAGCAAGATTGTTTCTGATAAAGCCGCAGCAACCTCCCCGTCGCTACAGTAGGAATTGCAGAGGTTTACTGTTGTTCTGACTCACGTCAAACGGGACTTAGAATAGATTAGATTCACGGAATTTAGCAATTTCCTCGTCGCTGTAACCCAAACCGTGGAGTATTTCGTTGTTATGCTGACCCAGCAACGGGGCGGGGCGGCGAATGGTCGTGGGTGTTTCGCTGAACTCGATCGGCGTGCCGATCGCCTTGTATGTGCCGGCGAGAGGGTGCCCAATCTCCTTAATGATGCCGTTGTGAATGACCTGAGGATCGTTCACAACATCCTCATAATTGTTGACTTTCGCGCACCAGAAGCCGACTTCTCGGAACTTCTCAACCCAGTATTCAGTGTCCTGCTTAACAAGAGCAGTCTCAATAATATCATGCAGTTTGTCGCGATCTCTCATCATGACCTTCTTGTTGGGCATAAGCTCTTCAAGGTTGTCGATGCCAATGAGTTCCCCGAAAAGTTTCACTTTCTCGGAGGCGTTTGTCGCCATGCACATCCAGCCGTTTTGGGTCTTATAGATGCCATATGGCGACTCCTGCAAGAAGTGGCCGGAGTGGTTCTTTGGCCTCTTAGGCTGGACACCGGTGTTGAGATAATAAGCAATTTCTTGCGACTGCATGTGGATACCGGAATTGAGCAAATTCACCTCAACCTTTTGCCCTTTGCCTGTCTCACGGGCGCTGATGACGGCGGCAAGCACGCCCACCGTAAGCATCATCGCACTGTACATGTCAACGGCATAGATGCCGCCCGTAATCGGCCGGCCATCCTGATCGGGCCCGATAATTGTGGTTAAACCGCTCATGCACTGCGCAAGAAGGTCCTGGCCGGGGAGCTTGGCATAGGGGCCGGAGCTGCCATAACCGAGCGCCTCACAGTAGATGATACGGGGGTTGATATTTTTTGCGTCTTCGTATCCAAAACCTAGCTTATCAAGCGTGCCGGGACGATAATTCGTTACGACAACGTCGACATCCTTGAGAAGCTTGTGCACGATCTCCTTTGCGTCTGGGCTTTTGAGGTCCAGCGACAGGCTGCGCTTGTTGCGGTTCATGGCGAGGAAGAACGGGCTTTCGCCGCCAAGACTCTCCTGAGCCAAAAACGTACGGTTGAAGTCGCCTACGCCAGGACGTTCAACATTGATGATGTCCGCCCCAAGGTCTCCGAGCAGTTGAAGAGAAAAAGGAGCCTGCGCAAAATGCGTAAATCCAAGAATTTTTACTCCGTCCAGTGCGCCCATTATTCTGCCTCCGCCGTTTTGTCTTCTTGGCCATCAAACGCCGAGCGACGGCCAATATACTGCTTGTCTATATAGAAGATGACCGTCTCGCCGCGCTGATTTACGACGTTCACGTTCCATGTTACGACGCCAAACTGATCGTTCTTAACGGTTTGATCAATGACTTCTGTCTCGCAGTGGACCGTATCACCGGGATAGGTCGGCTTTACAAAGCGAACCTTGTCCATGCCATAGTGGATGGAGGGAACCTTGGACGGAGTAATCTCCTTGGCGAAAAAGCCGTCCGCGACGCCAAGAATCAGATCCCCTTGTAGGATGCAGCCGGTGACCGACGGGTGCTTTTCGCAATATTCCGCGTCGACATGCACCGGATGGGTATTGTCCGAGCAGCCGATAAACAAGCGGATATCTGCTTCGGTCATCGTTCTGCCGCTGGTCTTCTGCTTTTGGCCGACAGTATAATCTTCAAAATATTTATAGCCCGGCATGATAATCGCCCCTTTCAAACGAGTTATTTCTCAGGAATGAGCACGTTCTGTGCCCTAAGCTGACTTTGAAGCTTTTTGACATCAATTTCTTTAACGTCCTTGCCCTCCTTAACCGCCAGCGCCGCAGCCACACCACACGCTTCGCCCATGAGCATTGCAGTCGGAATGACGCGCAGCATCTCAATGGCACCGAAATCGCCCGAGATGCAGCGACCGGCCACAAGCAGGCCTTTGATCGTCTTGGGGAGAAAGCAACGATAAGGGACTTCCTTTAAATTATCATCCGTGCTGAACTGCTTATACGGGGGCTGCGCAACAACAACCGCATCATCGAACTGTGCGCCTGCCATAAGCTCTTTGCGTGTAATCGTGTATTCACCATCCAGCATACGGCTGCTACGTGTACCAACCTGAGGTGCCGTGTCAATCACGCAAGCGTGCTCAAACCCGGGGACGTTCGCTTTAAAGTATTCAATGGTGCGCATCATCGCCTGACGAATCTCTATTTCCACGCGGGTGAGATCCTCAATATCTACCGCGCTGCCCTTGAGAGTTGTGTTGAACCATACGACGTTGCTGATGCTACTTCTCATGTAAAAGCCCATCGGCAGTTCGCCGAAGCTATAGCCGCCTTGCACGCCTTTGATGCGCTTCAGGTCATTTGTGATCCTTTCGCCGTTCTCGGCAATTGCGAGGAATTCCTCTGCCTTCTCGCTATCCACGTTCGCAACACGGAAGACAAGTCCCAGCGGTAGGTTGCCCGTGTTATAATTTTCCCCCGCAGTATAGAATACATCTCCATCGCCGGTGCAGTCGATGACAACTTTTGCAAGAACAGCCTTGCGGCCTGATTTGGACTCGAAGATCGCGCCCTTGGCAACGCCGTCCTGGATATATGCCTTGCTGAACCACGCATGAAGCAGCAGCTGGACGCCCGCCTCAAGCGCCATATCGTTCGCGACGCATTTCATCATTTCGGGATCCACGACCGGGCTGTAGCGGACGATTTTGTCCTCACCGCCAGTGCCGCCATATCTGCGCCACAGTAAAATGTCATCCATGTTGGAAGATCCCCAGCACTCCTTGGGTTGTTCAATAATGCCGTCAACTTTACGCAGACGCTTAATCATCTCTTCAACAAGCCCTTTGATCACAAGATTCCCTTTTCCGTCGCACAGGCAATCAAGCAATAGTACATAGCCGCCCGTCGCCATACCACCAAGATAGCCATACCGCTCCATCAAGATAACTTTGGCGCCGTTCCGCGCCGCACTAATTGCCGCACATATACCCGCCGGGCCACCACCTACGACCAGTACATCTGCTTCAACGTGAACTTCAATCTGCTGTCTTTCTTCTACAATAAACTTTTTCACTTTTTATTTGGCTCTCCTAATTAATTGGTTTCCGTTTGATTGGCTCTTCTGTTTGATTGACCCGTTTGAATAGTCGCGCATAGCATAATTGGAATTTCGAATGTAACTGTATGTAATCTGTTACATAAATATTATCATGCTGTTTCGGATTTTACAATACCAAAATGCACGTTTTTTTATTTGGAAATTTTTAATTGAATAAGGGGATGAATAGTTAGATGCCCTATCCTAAAACTGGGGGACGGCTCTCGGTTGAACCGGTATTGAGCCAAACATCCAGCATTTTAGCACCATCTATTCCTCAAGGCGAGCATCCGCCGCTAATCCACCCCCTTAGCTTCTCAATGTGACGAACCAAAAAATACGTATTCTCCTGTTGTACAAAAATAACGTTGACAACCCCTTCCACGCCTACTATCATAATAATGTAACACATATGTAACTACGTTGTAGAATTTCGATAGTTAGAGGCTTAATGTTTCATGAATATTAGAGAAATTGCAACTCTGGCTGAAACATCCGTTGCTACGGTGTCGCGTGTGATCAACAATGACGACTATGTCTCTGATGAGACGCGCAAGCGGGTGTTGGAAGTAATTGAATCAACGGGCTACAAGCCAAATCTTGTCGGTCGGGCGCTGCGTTCGCAGCGAAGCGGAAAGATTCTGGTACTCCTCCCCTCCATCTCCAACCCGTACTATTCCCGCGTACTTCAAGGAGTGGAGCATCGCGCAAGCGCCTTTGGATACGATACTCTCGCCTGCATCACTCACCGTGACCCTGCTTCCGAGACACGGTATCTGGACTTCCTGCGCACCAAGCAGGTGGACGGCGTAATTGGCTTTACCAGCTCTCTTTCTGCCGAAAAGATACTCAAATTTGCAACGAAGTATCCGTATGTACAGTGCGGTGCGCGCACGAGCGGAGCAGGTATCTGCTACACCTGTATTGACAACGTCGCAGCAGCAGAAGAAGCGATTGAATACTTCATTAAAACCGGCCACACACGCATCGCGTTTGTCAATGGAATGTTCGACCGTCCATATGAGCAGGACCGTGAAGTCGGTTATAAAAACATGCTGCTGAAATATGACATTCCATTCCGAAAGGAATATTTGCTCGGATGTGATTATAACTACAGCAGCGGCTATGATAGTTGCAAGGCACTCATGTCCCTACCTGAACCGCCGACAGCAATCTTCACTTCAAGCGATCAGACTGCCGCGGGCGTAACCAAATATCTGCTCAAGGTTGGTAAAACTCCGGGAAAAGATGTCGATGTGATCGGATTTGACGGCACTTACCTTTCCGACATGTGTACGCCAGCGATTTCATCGGTCGACCAACCCGGCTACGACATGGGCAAGACTTCATTCGACCTGCTTTACGAGCGGATCACAGACCCGAAATCTATTGTCAAACGGGTTGTAATGGCCCACAAGATAACCCATAAGGAGACGACGCGTCCGTTGCCCGACGCTGACAGATCTTCTGCCTTAAAGCGAGAAGAAAGGCATATATAGATACTAGCCGGGCTCATGAAATAGAAAGACGCCATCCATCTGCCTATACAGATAAATGGCGTTTTCATAATGAACAAATCAATCAACGGTCAGGCTGCTTTGCATATTTTTTTGAATGTGTCATGTTTTTCCGGTGTTGTTATAGGCCGTACTATAAGGCACTTTCTTCAAAATGTCTTACTCTGGCGATATTGTTCTCCACCAGACCCGTTAACCGGCTAGGTTAGCGGTTTTTTTGTTTCTATGTTACCCTGCATAAAATGCTGTTGCATGTCGGCGAATGATTTCTGCCGGTTATTTGGTTGCCTTGACATATTCCGCGCCATAGAATCCTGTTTATCTCAGGGTTAAACACAACACGAAGTTTGTATAGCGCGTTTTTGTTTCATGAAACAATATCATTCAAAGCATTCAAATTATACAAGAAAATATGGCAGAAATCTTAGGAATAATTCTATTGACAGCATATATTGTTCATACTATACTAATGGCGACGATATGGAACACATCATTATGTTTCATGAAACAAGAGGTGGCACATGGCTGCTAAAATCGGTGCGATTAACCTGATCACACTCGATCTCATCTACGCGAATCTTTCCCGAATTCCCGGTATGGGAGAAGAAGTTTCCACCGACAGCCTGACCGTTTCCCTGGGAGGCGGCCCGGTTGCGGCACTGGTCACGGCCCGGCGCCTTGGTGCTTCCGTCTGCCTCGCGACATGCCTGGGCGAAGACCATATGAGCGATATCGCCCGCGGCTTTCTGGAGGAAGAGGGGCTGGATTACCGAAGTTTTTATCCCAGCGATTTTACGGCGTCCCCTGTCAATATAACAAGCGTCATGACCTTTCGAAATCTGGACCGCGCCTTCGTATCCTATTTCCCCAAAACCGATTTTTATCGTGTCAGCACAGATTCCATGTACTCGTACCTGAAAAACTGCGTCTTTTGCATCGCTTCCGATCCAAACCCGGAATTGTTTCAAAAGCTGCGGCAGAACGGGTGCAAAACGATTTATGATGTGGGCTGGCACGACAATCTCAATATAGAGGACCTGCGGGACGTGCTTAAGTTGGTTTATCTTTTTGCACCCAACGATAAGGAAGCTATGAAATTGACAGGCGCTCCCACTCCCCAGGCGGCCCTGCTTCGGTTAGCGGATTATGTGGAACAGCCCATCGTCAAGATGGGGAAAGAGGGAGCATTGTTGCTGCATCAGGGCCAGATCGTGCACGCGCCCCCCACAGCCTTTTTGTCGGTGGATTCCACCGGCGCGGGGGATGCTTTCTTAGGCGGAGTCACTTACGGCCTGCTTCAGGGATGGGATATTCTTCGTTGTGTGGAACTGGGCAACTATGCCGGCGGCAAGGCAACCACCGCTATCGGCTGCCTTACGGCAAAATGCAGCATGAAAGAGTTTGAAAGAATGGGAAGATTGCAATGAATATTAGGGAAATTTCAAAAATCTGCGGCGTTTCTCCCGCAACGGTATCCAGAGTAATCAACGGCGGCGCCCCGGTAAACGCTGCCACGCGGAAAAAAATTGAGGATGCCATTCTGCAGCACGGCTATAAGCCGAGCCCCACGCACCTCAAAGGCAAGACGCGCAGCGGAACGGTTGGGGTTCTGCTTCCGTCGCTGAACCATGTATTTTTTCAAAGGGTACTGGATGTGATTGACGTCTTCCTGATGCAGCAGGGAAAGTACATGGTCGTGTTTCCCGAACGCATTCCCAACGCCCTGCAACGGATACAGGCCATGCCTCTTGACGGGATTATACTGCTTTGCGAGGAAACGGACAGTGAAACCGTCAGGCAATTGCATCGGATGGGGCTCGCCACCGTAATGTGCGGCGCACTTTCCCTGAGCAAGTCCTGTCCGGCCGTTCATGTGGACGATTTGGCCGCCGCCTATGACGGGGTGAATTATCTGCTGGGATTGGGACACCGAAAGATAGGCATCATTTCCGATTCCCCCCGGTCCATCAGCTCAGGCTTCCAGCGAATCGCGGGTTGCCGCAAGGCGATGGAAGACTATGGGCTTCCTTTCCGGGACGAATGTGTGTTTTCGCAGGGAAGCGACTATAAATGCGGTTATGACGGCGCCAAAAAGCTGATGGCGCGCAACCCGGATATTACGGCCATTTTTACGCACAGCGACGCATCGGCGGTGGGCGCCATGTCGGCCCTGATAGATTTGGGGTTGAAAATTCCGCAGGATGTTTCGCTGCTGGGGTTTGACGATACCGGCCTGGGCGAACAAATTCGCCCGCGTCTGACCTGCGTACACCAGCCAATCGAGGATATCGTCTCAAAAACCCTGGAGCTGCTGTTCGAAAGTATGGAACATCCCGATATGCAAAGCCCGCCTTCCATTACCCTCCCCCACAGCATAACGGCGCGGGAAAGCTGCTGGGCAATCGACTCGCTCAAATCTCCGGTTTAGGGGGAGAAACCATGAAAAAGCTGACCATCATCGGCGGAGGCAGCGTACGTGCGCCCTTCTTTGCACATAGTCTCGCAAAGCGCGCGTCGGAACTCAACATCTCTACTTTATGCCTGTACGACAACGATCCCGAAAAACTGCGTATCATCGGAACGCTGGCCAAACACGTAACCAATCAGGTGAATCCCGCCTTACAGGTTCTGCTTGAAACAGACGCAACAAATGCGATTACGGGCACGGATTACTTCGTTACCACCATACGGGTTGGCGGAGACCATTCCCGGGTACTTGACGAGCAGATCGCGGTGAAGAACGACGTGCTCGGCCAGGAAACCACCGGGGCGGGAGGTTTCTTTATGGCCGCCCGCAGCATACCGGCGCTGGAGGGTTACTGCAAACAAATCAAAGCCCTGGCTCCTCAGGCGTGGATTTTTAACTTTACCAACCCATCGGGTTTGGTGACCCAAGCTCTGCGTTCGCTCGGATATGACAGAGTGATCGGCATCTGTGACACACCCAGTTCCACCAAACTGCGCATCGCACAGGCAATGGGCTATGACAACGACGCATTTTCCATGGAATTTTTCGGCCTGAACCATCTTTCCTGGGCGCGCCGGGCCGTCTATCAGGGCGAAGAGGTAATGGAGCGCATTCTCTCCAATCCGGCTATTACCCAAAAGGTAGGAGAACTGGCGATGTTCGACCCGGAATTGATTCGGCTGATCAGGCATATCCCCAACGAGTATCTTTATTATTTCTATTACCGTGATAAGGCTTTGAACAACATCAGAAAAGCAGGCACAACCCGTGGGCTTACCATAGAGGAAAACAATAAAAAAATGATGGCTGAGCTCCGGCATATGGATCTCGATGGGAATGCGGCCGAAGCCTTGCAGGTTTATCTTTCCCACATGTATGCCCGCGAGTCCTCCTACATGCAGATTGAAACCACCAAGCAGGTCATGCATGTGCCCGACAAACTGGTTATGCCGGAGGGACAGGGTTATGCAGGCATCGCAATGGATTTTGCCGCCGCAGTGGAAAGCGGCGTAAGCCGCCAGGTTGTGCTCTCGGTGCCCAATAACGGCAGCATTCGTGGCCTTGCCGACGATGATGTGGTTGAAATCACCTGCAATGTGGATAAAAGCGGACCTGTTCCGGTCAAAATCGGCTCGGTCGGCAGTGAGCTTTTCTCCATTATATGGGCGGTAAAGGCATATGAGAGACTTTCTGTGGAAGCTATTCTGAGCGGCTCAAGACGCTTGGCGGTACAGGCCCTGATGGCGCATCCTCTGATTGGATCCTATAATGTCGCAGAAAACCTTGTAGCGGATTTTATGCAGCTGCAAAGCAAGTATGTAAGATGTTGGGAATAACTGCAACATGATAAGGAGGTATTTTCATGAAAAAAGCCCTAAGCGCGCTACTTGCTCTCGTCTTACTGCTTTCCCTTTCCGCCTGCGCAGGCAGTCAGACCGGTGATTTGACCCCAGCCAGCCAGCCGGGGGACGCTGCCTCCGCTCCGACGCCTGCCGAGCAGCCCCCCGCCCCCGCCGCTGCGCCCGAGGCGGCACAAGCCAGCGGCAATCTGGTCATCTATACCGGCTGCGGCCCGGAAATAACAGACCCCATACTTGCGCTTTTTAATAAGCAGTATCCCGACATTAAGGTAGAGATCGTCAAAGCCGGTTCCGGCGAACTGATGGCTAGAATCAAGGCCGAGGCTGAAAACCCCGGAGGCGACGTTCTGATCGGCGGCGAGCCGTACCTGTATGAATCCAACGCGGATGTATTTGAACCATACGTCTCCCCCACCGATAAGGATATGATTCTTTCCCACCCCGAAGGGCTCTGGCATCCCTGGAGCATCATGCTCACCCCCATTGCCGTCAACAAGGATCGTCTGCCCAACGAAGCCGACTGGCCTAAGAAACTCAGCGAGCTTTCCGATCCCAAGTTCGCGGCGGATCGCATCGCTTTTTGTGACCCCAGCAAGAGCGGCACCGGCGCCACCATTACAAACAATATCGCTTCTCTGTACGATTGGGATTTTATCACCGCCATGCTGGACAACTGTGAAGTGCTCGCAGGGTCCGATCCCATGTTTGACGCCGTAAAGGACGGCACATACCCCATTGGCTTTGTAAACGAGGATTTAGGCCGTAAGTGGCTGGAAGTCGGGCTGCCCATTGAGCTCATATATCCGGAGGACGGCGTGGTCAACACCGTGGACTGCCTCTCCATCATCAAGGGCGCAAAGAATATGGACAACGCCAAACTGTTTATCGACTTCTTCGGATCCCCCGAAAACCATGCCGTGCTGGTCGATCCCATTCTGCGCCGCTCCACACGCACCGATGCGCCCCTGGCAGCGGGCCTCACCCCGACCACCGAGTTTAAACTGATCAGCGCGGAGCGCATCTCCCGGGATGAAATTACTGAAAAATACAACAGCGCCTATGAAAAATCCCGCACGAACTGAGCGTAAAGCCGGAGGGCGGCCGGTGTAAGGCCGCCCTCAATTTTTGAAAGAATGCGAGGATGGCAACCCAATGAAGGAAAGGGCGTTTGCGCAACTGCGAAGAAGGCTGCGCGATCCCTGGATATTGTTTGCGCTTATTTGCCTGCTCATATCGTTAGGGCTCATCATTATCCCTCAATTATCGATTTTCCTGTCGTCGGCAAAAGACGCACAGGGGGATGTATCCGCCGCCAATTATGGCACCTTTTTCACGAGTTACCGTTACCAGATCGCTTTTTTGAACAGCCTTAAGGTAACGGCGCTCACCACCCTCTTCGCTACCGTAATCGCAGTGCCCCTGGCCTGGCTTTTGGCGAGATACCAGTTTAAAGGGCGTAACGCCGTGGTTACCCTCATCACAATGGCAACCGCATCGCCTCCCTTCTTGGGCGCCTATGCGTGGATCATTCTTTTAGGAAGGTACGGCGCTTTCAACAAACTGGTAAAGGCGCTCACCGGCATAGAACTTACCTGGGCATTCCACGGGGGCGACGCCGTAATCTGGGTCATTGCGTGGATGGTATTTCCCCTGATTTTTCTGATGGCGTTCGATTCATTCAGCGAAGAAGACGTGTTCCATAAAGAAGCCGCCATGAGCCTGGGGGCCAACCCCCTGAAAAGCTTTTTTCACGTGGAACTGCCCCTTGCCATGCCGGGGATCCTGACCGGCATGCTGATGGCCGCCCTGGCCGCCTTTGCCGACTTTGGCACCCCCGCGGTGATCGGCGGGGAATTTCCCCTGCTGCCCACCGCCGTTTACAACGAGTTTGTCAGCGAAGTGGGCGGGAACATGGGGATGGCCTCTACAGTGGGCGTCGTTATGATCGTCATGTCTACCGTGATGCTGTATGCGCAGAGGGTCATTCTGGCCAGGAAGACTTACGCGGCTGTCTCCGTCAAACGGTATCAGTTGGAAAAGCCAAGGAAAGGCACCCGGGTTGCAATCGGGGCATGCGTCACAGTGGCTCTCACGATGTCCTTCCTGCCCCATATCACGCTATGCGTGGTATCCTTTATGGAATGGAAATATGGAGTGCTCCTGGGCAACTTTACGACGGCCCATTATCAAAAGCTCTTTACCCAGCAGCTTACCCCCGTCTGGATGACGTTTGCCCTGGGCATTGCGGCCACGCTGCTTACATTCCTGTTTGGTATCGGCATCGCCTATTTGATCGTGCGCAAACGGTACAAGTTCATCTCCGGCTTCATCAACTCCATTATCATGATCCCCTATGTAATTCCCGGCACGGTGCTGGCGGTGGGCTTCATCATGATCTTTAACAAAGGGCCTTTCCTGCTGACCGGAACCTGGATGATTCTGGTCCTCAGCTACTTTATACGCAAGCTGCCCTATTCGGTGAAAAGCGCCGAAGCTTCCCTTTATTCGGTACACCGGGCGCTGGAGGAGGCGGCCATGGCATCGGGCGCGCGGCCCTTCAAATCCTTCAAGGATATCACATTCCCGCTGATGATCGGCGGCGTGATATCCGGGGCCACGCTGTCGTTTCTTCAGATCATGACGGAGCTGTCCTCCACAATCATCTTATACCGGCCGCCCTATGTTACCATGCCTATCGTAATCTTTGAAAATACAATGTCTTCCGGGGCGGATTTTGGTATCGCCGCTTCTATGGGGGTGCTTCTCATGGTATTTGTTTATGTGCCGCTGTTGATCGTCAACAAACTGACCCGCGTACGGGCAAACGTGCTTTAAGGAGGAGAACGGAATGATTAAGAACGCTATTGCTTCCGTTCCCGTGCATATCAGAGAGATCTGCAAATCCTTTGGGGAAAATCAGGTACTCCGGCATGTGAATATCAGCATCGAGCAGGGGGAATTTTTCACCCTGCTGGGCTCCTCCGGCTGCGGAAAGACAACCTTGCTCCGATGCATCGCAGGGTTTGAGAAACCCACATCGGGCCAGATTTTTTTCGGCAACAAGGATGTGGGGCTTCTCAACCCCTGGGAAAAGGATGTGGGTTTCGTTTTTCAAAACTACGCATTGTGGCCGCACAAGACCGTGTTTGAAAACATTGCCTATGGGCTCAAGCTGCGCAAGCTCAGCAAAAAGGAGATCGCCGAAACCGTGAAATGGGCCATGGAGCTCATCGATCTGCCGGATGTGGAAGGCCGATACCCCAACCAGCTTTCAGGCGGGCAGCAGCAGCGTATCGCCATAGCAAGGGCATTGGTCATCAAGCCGCAGGTGCTGCTGCTGGACGAACCCCTCTCCAACCTGGACGCCAAGCTGCGCATCAAAATGCGCAAAGATATCAAGATGCTGCAAAACAAGCTGGGGATCACTACGGTTTATGTGACCCACGATCAGGAGGAAGCCCTGGAGATTTCCGACCATATTGCGGTGTTCAGTGAAGGAGTCGTACAGCAGGTGGGCTCCCCCGAGGAGATTTATGCGACCCCGCAAAACCGTTTTGTAGCCAACTTCGTGGGCAAAAGCAACTTCCTGGAGGGATCCGTCTCTGCCGACGGCTTTATCACGAAAGGCGGCACCAATATTCCATGTAAGCTGGATACGGGCGTAAAGGGAGACGCCATTCTTGGGTTCCGCCCCGAATCGGTTATTTGGGGCGACGCGCCCTGCGCTCTGGAAGGGAAGGTCGTCACCAGCTTTTACCGGGGAGCGGGATATCAGTATGTGGTTGCAATTGACGATCAAACGGAGATCACCATAGAGCACAAGCAGAAGCTGCATACCGGCGAACGGGTGCGTTTCGTATTGGGCGGGGCTGTGCTTTTCCACAGCCAGACGGGAGAACGGCTATGATACTGAAAAGCCCATATAAAAATGCCGGGGCGTGGTACCGCGGCAGCCTGCACATCCATTCCACCTTCAGCGCATGCGGCTGGCACAGCATAGAAGAGCTTGCCCTTGCCTATCGGGATTATGATTATATCGCGCTCACGGACCATGACCGGATCAGCACCGAAACGGAACCTCTGAAAAACCACGTGATATTTCGCGGCGTTGAGGTGAGCGGCGACCACCATATGCTGCTGGTAGGCATCGCGCCTCCCGCAAAGGAACCCATCGAGAGCGCCTTTTCCACTGCTCACTATGGATTTTTAGCTAGCGAGGCCGTGAATGCAGGAGCCCTTGCCATAGCGGCGCATCCGATGCGCCAATTCGGGCAGCATTGGAACGAAGATGAATTGGTGGCTACCCCCGGCCTTATCGGGATGGAAGTGTTCAGCGGCGACGGCATTCACGTGGACCAGGATATAGGGTTTGAGATGTGGGACCGGGTGCTTTCACGCGGCAAAGCCCTGTGGGGTTTTGGAAACGACGATTTCCACCACTGGGGGCAGGAGCGCCGAGCGTGGAATATGGTCAATGCCGCCGAAAAAACGCCCGCCGCCATTCTTGCGGCTATGCGGCAGGGTGATTTCTATATTTCCACAGGGTTTGGATTTGAACGGATTGATACGGAAGGCGAGACAGTAGTCTTCCACCTGCGCAAGGATACGGCCCAGTACAGGGAGGCGTATAAGTACCTGACCCTGTATGGGAAAAACGGCAGAGTGCTGGCAGAACAAACCGGGCGCTTTGACTGCTTTACATACAGGGCGAACGGAGATGAAGGCTACATCCGCGCGGAGGCCTATATGAGCGGCGGTTACGGAGCGTTTTCCCAGCCCATCTATGTTTTCGGGGATATGTGATATGGTTCCATGCCGCTAACCCATCAGGGTATGCGCCACACCATTTTATCAGCACATGTGACGATAAGCCCAGCAACGTGCCGGAGTACCCCGGCGCGTTGCTGGGCTTGTAGAGTATCCGGAGGCGCGTGCCGCCGACCCGCCAACCCGGTTAGCGGGTTTTTAAGTGCACTTTTATGGTTGGTAATCGTTTGCTTGCCTCAAGGGAGAGACGGTGTTAGGGCAACTTTTTATTATGGCTGGTTAAGTCATCCCTCCACGCCGATCCGGACGCTCACCCCATTGACTTCCACGTCCGCATCCGCGGGAATCAGGATGTATCTGCTCCCGTCGATCACCCGCGTTTCGATGAGATCGCTCCGCTCCGGATCGACCTTGATCACCACATCCGGCGTGCGGATCACAAACTGCTTTTTGTCGATGACGTTGGCGGGCGGAAGCTGCGCGTCCGCACCAAACTGCGCGTCAAAGGCAGCGGCAAAGGCCTGAACATGCGCTTCGGATACGCCGCACTCCTGCAGCACCGCGCCGATTTCCCTTTGCGAGAGCAACAGCTGCTCGGGCTCCTTGTTTTCCTTGTGTCGGTCTATCATTTCGCTAAAGTGTTCATGGACAGCCTGCACCACTGTGAGGCTGCAATCCTCCTTGAGCGTTTCCGTCAATATCGCTTGGAATGTCTCCTTTTGTGCCGCGGCGGGCATGGGCGGCTCTACACGGAATACCGTATCGACAAATTCCTGATGGTTCTCCGCGGCGCTCTTCATATAGTACAACGCGCCGTAGATATTGGCTGCCCTGTCATCGAAGGCCGGAAACAGAAAGCCCAATTCCGGCGCGGATACGACATAACCCTGCGAGGTGGTATGGAAGCGGTTCTCTGCCAGTTGGTAACTTAGTTCCGCCGGGGTCAGTTTCACCGGGCATATGCTGCAAAGAATGTAGCTGAATTCCTCATCGGAAGCATCCTTCTGTACATCGCCGTCCTTGGCCCTATATGGCACGGTATATACGTCATGGGTCAGCAGGATAAGATAGTTGCCCTCCATTTTCAGCGTTTCGATGACCCGCTGATAGAAGGTTTGCAGCATATCCGAATCCTTTAACCCCGTCTGACGGAGCATGGACAGAAGCTTGTGTTCGTCGCTGTCTATCACCTGTTTGGTGCTGAATTCTATATTGATCAGATTCTTTCCAAGGGAACCGGATAGAGACTTCTTCAAAAGGGAAAGAAAGCGTTCCGACCCCTCCTGCGGCATACCGGAAAGGAATTCTTCAAACGTAGCGACAACCTTTCTGTTCTCATTGACATAGCAGCCGTATACGCTGCCGATCATGCTTTTGTCCGGCCTGAAACGGCGCCGGATCTCCCGTACCTCTTTTTCGTTCATGCTTAACCTCGCTGTTACAATATAAGGAAGCGCCGCCGCAAAAGCGGCAGCAGCATGAATTATATCATGCCGGAAGCGATGTTGTCTTGCCTCCGTTTTTCGGTTTCCGCTTCATTCGCAACAATTATCACGCGAAAGTCCAACAAAAAACGAGCCGCGGCTCGTCTTTCATTTTTGTCGCTTATCGTGCTAGTCTGCCCTTTTCCTGTTGATCTCGATATGGCAGCACTCCTTTTGCACATAGTGCTTGTTGCACACGGCGGGTGCGGGATCGCCATCTACGTAAATATCCTCCCGGATCAGCATGACCTCCTTGTTGGGGGACATGACGTATTTGCCGGAGATGAAGTTTCCGACCGACGTGGAAGAGACCAAAAGCCTTGTGCGCTCCGCCTGCTGGTATATGCCGGTTTCAAGCGTCTGCAGCAGCGTGTTGACCTGGTTGAGCTTGATTTCAAGCCTGGGCAGCGCTTCCACGGGGATCAGCGCCAGAGAATACGCCACAATGTTCCCCTTGCTCCTGTACCAGCGGTCCACCGCGATCATGACGGCGGAGTCCCGTTGGAACAGCTCAATGTTCTGCTCATTGGGCACTTCAATGCGGAACTCCATCTCCACATCGTCTATCTCAAGCTCGCAGCACTGATACACGGGATGCCCCAGCGCATCCAAATTCTTATGCGCCCTTGTCCCCTGTCGAATCACATAATTACCCTTGCCCTGGTGCTTGCGGATCAATCCATCCTCGCGCAGCAGTTCAAGCGCCTGCCGCAGCGTCATGCGGCTTACGCCGAGCATAGCGGCAAGCTTGGGCTCGGAAGGCAGCCACGTATCTCCCGGGAACGTTCCATCCAGCAACAGCTTTAACAGCTGCTCGTATACGCGGACAAATGTAAGCGATTTTTCCTGTGCCAGCTGACGCAAATCCGCAGCGGGAGTATTCTTATCATTGTTTGTTTGCATCATGGACCCTCTTTGCATCGTTGGGGGTTTTTTCAATCGTATGCTGTTTTGGGTAAAATTGCAAGAGTACTGCTGAAGTTCGTTATCCATTCTGCAACTGCTCAAATCGATAGATTGTTTCAAGCACGATCTGGATTTCACGTTCCCATGCATCGTGCAGGCGATCGTTGCGCGTCGTATAGACAACTTCCGCATTGGTGAGGTTGCCGGATGTCCCGCAGATGCAGGCGGTGCGCACGCCGCGTAAATGGCCGATGGTGTAGAGCGCGGAAGCCTCCATCTCAATGTTCATGATCTTATATTTGCGCAGACGGTCCAGAAACTCAGGGGTTTCTCCATAGAACGCGTCATCGCTGGAGTTGACGCCGACATATACGTCGTATCCGGTATCTTTCGTCATTTCCTTCGCGGTTTGGATCAGGTGCCAGGTAAACTCATAATCCGGAACCGCGGGGAACGATTCGGGCACATAGAAGCGGGACGTACCCTCGTTCTTCATAGCCGCGGTGCTGACCATCAAGTCCCCGATGCGGATGCGCGAATCCAACGCCGCGGAGCTTCCGATACGGATGAGCGTCTTTGCGCCGATATTGATGAGCTCTTCCGCCGCGATAGCCGCGGACGGGCAGCCCATACCTGTGGACGTCACGCTGATCTTCACGCCTTTATAAAAGCCGGTGAATGTCCTGTGTTCCCGGTTGTTCGCTACAAATTTCGCATCGTCAAGGTAGGAGGCAACGATATCGCTGCGGGCGGGATCGCCCGGCAAAAGTACATAGTCGCCGATATCCCCCGGTGAAAGCGCAATATGGTACTGTTTTTGGCCCTTGGTTACTTCGTTTTTATTGAGTATACTCTCCATGGTTCCTGTCTCCTTTTCTCTTACAGCCTAGAGTGGCTGACTAAATATTCTGAAGCCTGCTGCGCGTTACGCCGCACGGCGTCACAATCCATTGTCAAAATTTCTCTGTTGCGCATCACCCACCGCCCGTCCACGGCCATATCCGAAACATCCGCGCCATAGGCCGAATACGCGATTGTCGCGTACAGGTTTTTGATACTCCCCCGGTGCAACGGGCAGAGCCTTGGGCTGCTCTGATCCAGCGCAATGAAGTCCGCGCGCTTATTGACCTCCAGGCTTCCGATCTTATCCTCCATATACAGCGCTTTCGCGCCTTCAATGGTGGTTAGGCGTACCATTTCCCTTGCCCCGAACATCGTCGGGTCTGCGTTCGTCTGCTTTTGCAAAAGTGCTCCGGTGCGAAGGTCCCGCAGGAGATCCATGCTGTTGTTGCTCTGCGCGCCGTCCGTACCGATGGAAACCTGTATATCCCGGTCAACAAGCGCTTTGTAGGGCATGATGCCTGAAACGAGCTTGAGATTGCTCACAGGATTGTAGCTGACATGAACGTTGTACTTTGCGTACAGCTCCATATCCCTCTCGCCCAAGTGGATGCTGTGCGCGGCAAGCACGCGCTGGTTGAGTACGCCCAGCTGTTCAAGCCATTGGGTAGGCGTCAGGCCCGTCTTTTTTTGTATCTGCACGTTCTCGTCGAGTGTTTCGGAAATATGCGTGTGGAGGAGCACACCGTACTTTTCGCAGACTGCCGCGACCTTTTGAAACAGCTCCCCACTTACGCTGTAGGGCGCGTGCGGGCCCATGCAGGGATATACACGCGTTTCCTCTTCGCGGCCATGCCACTTTTCCATAAATTCCGCCGCCGCGCGGAACGTGTCATCCGTCTGCGCGCATGGGTTTGTAAATACCGTGGCGCCCAATACGGCGCGGATGCCGCTGCCGCTTGCGACGTTTGCAATGTCATCCGCAAAATAAAACTGGTCCGCATAGGTCGTAATGCCGCATGAGATATACTCCATGCAGGAAAGCGCCGTCGCGGCGCACGCGCGCTCGGCATTCAGGTGGGCTTCCATCGGCCACATGGCAAGGTTGAGCCAGTCCATCAGCCGAAGATCGTCCGCCTGGTTTTTAAACAGGGAAGAATGCGAGTGGGTATGGGTATTGATCAACCCCGGCATCACAAGCTTCCCCTGCATATCCACAACCGCGCCTTCCGGCGCAATGTCCTGCGCCGCCCCAAGCTTTGCTATCCGATTGTCTTTGACGACCATGCTGCCGTTTTCGTAAAAGCTGTCCTGCCCGTCCACCGTAAGCAGCGTACAGTTGGTGATGGTATAGGTCCGGTTGTTTTCCGCCATAACGCCCTCCCGTTTAATCAATCATCTCGCCCGGAGCTTCGGGAGCTTTCGTTTTGCGGCCCACGCCGACGAGCACAAGCAGCGTAAGCGCATAAGGCACCATCTGTACAAACTGGTCGGGTATGGGCAGGCTCAGGTTGATGCGAATCGCCTGGGCAAGCGCAAACAGCAGGCTTGCGAGGAACGAGCCAAGCGGGTTCCATCCCCCGAATATATTGGCCGCAAGCGCCATAAACCCGCGCCCGGCAACCATGTTGTTCACGAATACGTTGTTCTGCACAATGGAAAGGTAAGCGCCGGCCATGCCGCAGAGCATCCCGCAAATGACAACGGCAAAATACCGATATTTCCTGACATTGATGCCCACGGTGGCGGCCGCCTGGGGATGGTCGCCGATTGCCCTGAGCCTGAGCCCCGGCTTGGTTTTATAGAGCACGGACCATGCGGCAAATACAATGAGCAGCATCAGGAACAAAAACGGAGACTGTTCATGAAACAGCTCGCCCACGACGGGGATTTCCTTCAAAAGCGGAATGCTCATGTTGGGGAGCTGCTTCACCGTGCCGCTGATGCCGTCCGTCTGCCAAACCACACGGGCAAGCACCACGGTAAGCCCCTGCGCCAGGATATTGATGCCCACGCCGCTGACCGTCTGATTGGTTTTGAAACGGATGCTCAATACCGCATGTAAAAGTCCTGTCAGGCCGCCGCAGAATATGGAGAAAAGAACGCCAAACCACGGGCTGCCGGAAATATGCGTGCCAAACACCGCGCCAAACGCGCCGATCAGCATCATGCCCTCCACGCCCAGGTTGATAATGCCGCTGCGTTCACAAATGGTCGCCCCCACAGCCGCAAGCGCAAGGGGGATGGCAAAGCGCAGCGTGGTGAGCACAATGTTGAATGTAAAAAGGTTTCCTAAGTTATCCATACGCTTTCTCTCCTTTGCGGGACACGATCTGTCTGACAATCTCGGGCGTAGCCACAAACAGGATGACAAGCCCCTGTATGACCATGACCATGTTGGTGGAAACGCTCGCCACATAACTCATCTTCATGGAGCCCGCTTCCAACGCGCCAAACAGGATGGATGTCAGGATAATGCCAAAAGGATTGTTCTGCCCCAACACAGCCACCGCGATCCCGGTAAACCCGAACCCGGGCGAGAAACCGTCGATAAAGCGGCCATACTTGCCCAATACCTCCGTCACCCCGGCCATACCGGCAAGCGCGCCGCTTGCCGCCATGACGCCGATGGTCGTAAGCGGAATATTGATGCCCGAAGGCCTCGCGGCATGCGGATTTTCCCCGATTGCGCGGATATTGAACCCGACACGGGTGGAATGGAACAGGAAGTAAAGAAGCACCGCCGCCCCCAAGCCCAAATAAAGAGCCGTCGTCAGTTGGGACCTGGGAATGATTTTTGAAAACAGGTAGACGTCGGCAATCGCCTCCGTCTGCGCCGTCATGCTCCCTTCCGCCTTCATGGGGTTGTTTACAACATAGGAAGTAAACAGCGAGACGATGTAGTTGAGCATGATGGCAACGATAACTTCGTTGATCTTAAGCTTGGCCTTGATAAACCCGATGACGGAGCCGACAAGCCCGCCCGCCACCATGCCGGCAAGGATGGCGGCACAGAGCACAAGGATGCGGGGAAGGCCATTTAGCGCGAGCGCCACGGCTGCACTGGCCAGCGCGCCAAGATATAGCTGCCCTTCCCCGCCTATGTTGAAGATTCCCGCCTTGTTCGCAACCGCAAAGGCAAAGCCTGTAAACATCAGCGGGATACTTTTACTCAGTGTGTTCGCAATGGCGTTTGCCGAGCCAAACGCGCCGTTGAGCATGGCTGAAAACGCCTTAACGGGGTCATACCCCGCAGCAAGCATGACCACGGTAGCCACGACAAGAGAAAGCAGGATTGCCGCAACCGAATAGATCAACTGGATCACAACTGGGTGCAGACGGCCTTTATTCCTTTCAGGCATGGGCATTCCCCTCCTTCCTTCCGGCCATCAGCAGGCTGATGGTTTGTGTATCGTATTCCTCCGCTTTCCTTACATCCATCAGTTCGCCCTTGTAGAGCACGCCGATGGTATCGCTCAGCTGGAAAATATCCGAAAGCTCCGCGGAAATCAGGAGTATGGCGGCGCCTTCGCTGCGAAGGCGCAGGAGCACGCTGTGAATATACTTAATCGCGCCGATGTCGAGCCCGCGCACCGGCTGACAGGCAAGGACAAACGGAGGCGCTTTTCCCACCTCGCGCGCAAGCACAAACTTCTGCTGGTTGCCGCCCGAAAGCGAGCCGGCGCTTTGCTGCGCATCCACCGCGCGCACGTCAAATTCCTTCATCATGCGTTCCGTGCACGCTTTGAGATGCTGTTTCCGGATGAGCCCCCGCCGTATATACTGATCCCCGTATTGGTTGCCAAGCAGGTAGTTTTCCTGCAGAGAGAATCCTGACAAAATCGCCTGCTTCAACCGGTCGGAAGGAATATAGCCAAAATTCAGATCCCGCCGCGCCTTAGGCGGCTTGTTCATCAGATCCATTTCCTGGTACAAAAGCTTTCCCGTCTTGCTGCGGCAAAGCCCCATGACGATCTCCTCCAGCTGCTGCTGGCCGTTGCCCTCCACACCTGCTATTCCGAATATTTCCCCCGCCTTTACCTCAAAGGAAACGGTGGACTGAGCATTGGGCAGTAACCTTACATCCTGCACGCGCAGTACGGTATCACCCGCCTGAACCGCAGGTTTTTCCACCTCAAACGTCACGTCATAGCCCACCATCTGCCTGGCAAGCTCATTCGGGCAGGTTTGTGCCGTATCGAGCAGCGCAACGGATTTTCCCGCGCGCAGTATGGTGATGCGGTCCGCCACTTCCATGGTTTCCTTGAGCTTGTGGGTAATGAATATAATTGTCTTGCCCTGTATCCGCATGTCCTTCAGGATAGAAAGGAGCTGCTCCGCCTCGATGGGGGTGAGCACCGCGGTCGGTTCATCCAGTATGATGATCTCGGCGCCCCGGTAGAGAGTCTTTAATATTTCCACGCGCTGCTTCATGCCGACGGAAAGGCCGCATAAGAGCGCGTCCAGGTCTACGTCAAAATGGTACTGGTCCGAAAGTTTTTGAACCGTCTGCCGCGCCGCTTTTTTGTCTATCACGATCCGGCCCGGCTCGCTGCCCAATATGATATTCTCCAGGCAGCTTAAATTGTTGATGAGCATAAAGTGCTGATGTACCATGCCGATGCCAAGCTGAAAAGCCATACGCGGATTCATTTGGCATATAGGCTTGCCGTTAATCTCCACCGAACCCTCCTCGGGCCGGTATAAGCCGAAGAGGACCTTCATCAAGGTGGACTTTCCCGCCCCGTTTTCGCCCAGCAAGCAATGGATTTCGCCTTTTTTGACTTCAAAATCGATATGATCGTTCGCGGTCATATTGCCAAAGCGTTTGGTAATGCCGCGCATGTTTACTGCCAGCAAAAGGCCCACCTCGTTTCATTTGGTAAGGAATGAACGCGTGTTGTAAAAGAGCCCGTACCCGTGGGAGATGCAGGGCAACAAAAAACAAGTAAGGGCCGGTCGGCGCTATGCAGCGCCGACCGGCAGGGATTATATTTAGCCGATCGGGTTTGCTAAGACAAACGCGTCTACTTCTTCAAGCGTGGTGGGAATGATGAGGCTGCCATCCTTCACCTTTTCCTTTAAGGATTCGATGATTGCCACATCTTCGTCGCTGACCTTGATGTTGCTGCCTTCGAGCGTATAGCCTACGCCGTCATCCTTCAGGCCAAGTATGGTGGTCGTGCCCACAGCGAGATTGCCGTCTACACACGCCGCCTTTACAATTTCAAACGCCGCGGTATCCACGCGCTTCAACATGCTGGCTACGATATGGTCCGGATCCAATACGTTCTGGTTGGAGTTGACGCCGATGGCCATAAAGTTCTTTTCCTTTGCCGCCTGGAACACGCCAAGGCCGGAACCGCCCGCAGCATGGTAGATGACGTCTGCGCCCTTATCGAACTGGCTGAGCGCAATTTCTTTAGCGGTTGTGATGTCGCTGAACGGGTTGTTGCCGCTTACATAGTCGGTAAATACGCTGATCTGAGGATTCACCAGCTTTGCGCCAGCCTGATAGCCTGCGTTGAACTTGACAAGAAGGGGAATTTCCATTGCGGCAATAAAGCCAAGCTGATTGTTGTCCGCAACGCCGTAAGCCGCGGCATTCTTCTTCATCAGGCCCGCAAGAGCGCCCACAAGAAAAGAGCCTTCTTCTTCTTTACAGGTGTAGTTCGCAATGTTGTCACCCGTTACTTCGCCATCAATCAGGGCAAACTGCTGGTCAGGGAATTCGGGGGCGACTTTGGTGAGGGGATCTACCTGGTCAAAACCGACGCAGACGATTACGCCATATTCGCCGGAGCTGGCCATGTCGCGCATGATGAGCTCAAACTCGGAAATCTGCTTGGGTTCTGCATAGTCAAAGGCAACGCCGAGGTCACTTTCGGCCTTCTTCATGCCGGCATATACCAGATCGTTGTAGGATTGGTCGCCCAGACCGCCGACGCCAAGGATGACTGCCGCCTTCGTTGCGCTTGTCTGCTCAGGCTGCACCGCTTGCTCGGTCTGCTCAGGGGCAGGAGCGGATCCCGCAGGGGTTTCCGATGGGGCGGCGCCGGGGGCAGCGCAGGAGACCGCCATACCGCATACAAGCAGCACAGCAAGCACCATAACCGTAAGCTTTTTCATGTTCTTTCCTCCGTTCAACCTTTCAAATGTAATCCTGCCGCCAAAGCGCGACAAAAGCAGCTTGGCCAATTCATTTTCGTACCACGCTGTACATTGTTTATACAAGTTACGCTTTGGAAGCAAGATTTGTCTAAATCATAGCACGCAAAAAACAGACAGTCAATAGGGTTAATTTGAAATTATGTTCGCTCTAGGCCGAATATTAGCAGGCCTCCGTTTGCTTTTTCATTGATTGCTCTTATAGCCAACCGAGACACTTGTATAACCACCGGAACTTGTACCGGCCAAAACAGGCCGACTTTGCATGAATCGAGGCCCGGATGCTTGATCGGAGTGCCGTAGCAACTGATGGAAATATTCACAGGACTTATAAAGAAACAATAGCCACTTGTACAAAACAGCCTGTACAACAAAAGAACCCCACCGAATCCCGCTGACGGGCGTTCGCTGGGGCATTTCCCATTCATACTCTTTAATGCGCTATGCCAGCGTTCCGCCCAATGCGCCAAACAGCTCATCAAGCACGCCCTTTTCATCCACGTCCACGCAGGCTTGAACCATAGGCCCCGCGAAAGGACGGCAGCGTTCGTCTACCACAACTTTGCCGCGGCAGTATGCTCCGCCGCACTCCACATGCGCGCGGAAAGAACGTATGGTAAACAGTTCAGGGCGCAGCGCGCAAATCACGGCGGAAGGATCGTGCAGCGGGGAACTGCCGTCGCAGCCCTCCACCCTTCGGTAGAAGTCCATATAGTGCCGGGTGGCGGCCTCAATATATTCCCAAGACGAGCGCGCATCCGGTGCGGCGGCTGCAAGGGAAGCCTGTATTTGGCGTACCGTCAGGCGCGTCTTGGTTGTTACGTCAAGCCCAACGAATGTAAAGGGGATGCCGGAGCATATCGCGTATTCTGCCGCTTCCGGGTCGCCGAATATGTTGGCTTCCGCACAGCAGGTGATGTTGCCGGGCGTATAGATCGTGCCGCCCATCGATACAACGCGCGCAAGCTCCTCTTTCAGGGAGGGGTATTGCTCCAGTGCGCGCGCAAGCGTTGTGAGCCTGCCCAGGGTTACAAGCACGAGCTTTCCGCCCAGTTCCCGTGCGGTGTTCGAAAGAAAGCGTTCTGCGAATTCCGCAAGGGGCCGCTGCGCGGAAGCGGGCAGCGTTACCCCGCCGATGCCGTTCTCTCCATGCACGCTGACGGTGGGACCTTCCATCCATTCGCCGCCAAGCGGCTTGTCCGCACCCAAGACCACGGGCACCTCATACCCGGGAGCAGCAAGCCGGATGATGCGCAGCGTATTTTCCGCAGCCTGCTCCGCCGTTGTGTTGCCAAAGCTGGCAATCACGCCATGCACGCGGATCGCGGGATTTTTAAGCGCGTATAAAAGCGCAATGGAATCGTCAATGCCCGTATCGGCATCGATAACGATATGCAGAGGTTCCTTTGTCATTTTATACAACCAATATCCTTTCACAGCCTGCCTGCCGTACGATGCTTGCAAGCGCTTCCATTTCGGCGTCGTCGGGCACGGCGTGCGCCCGGTATGTATCCCGTACGCCTAAGGGGCGGAAGCGTATCAGCTTGTACCGGACGGGACTGCCGGTTTTCCAATAAGGAGCGAGGATGCTGCATACCTGTTCCACGGTATCCGCGTTGGGCAAGGCGTTTGACACCACAACGGTCCGCACCTCTTCCAATTTCCCCGCTCCAGCAAGAAAATCAAGGTTTTTTAACGCCATGTCGTTCGTTTGCCCCGTAAGCTGCAGGTGCTGGGCCGTGTCTGCGCATTTTATATCCAGCATCACGCCGTCGCAGACGGACAGAAGCGCAGGATCGGCTGCAAAATCATAGCTGCCGTTGGAATCAAACAGCACCGTGAGCCCAAGCGCCTTTGCGCCCCTGGAGACCTCATAGAGAAAATCCCGCCAAAGCGTACACTCCCCGCCGGAAAACGTAATGCCGCGGATAAACGGAATGTTGCGCTTGATGCGGTCAAGCGCCTGCTCCGGCGTCATCCAATTGATTTTCGGAGAAGCATTGTGCATACATGCTTTCAGGCACGCGTCGCAGGCGCAGCAAACGGAAGCGTCCCAGCGGACAGCGCCATCCTTCATACGCAGCGCCCCTGTGGGACAGACGCTTACGCAATCCCCGCAATGGATACAGGCATTGATGGTCTCCGGGTTGTGGCAGTAGCCGCAGTTGAAATTGCAGCCCTGCAAAAACAGCGCGGTACGGTTTCCCGGACCGTCCACGCTGCTTTGGTCAATGATACGGTTGACAGGCGCCAGCATCATAGCTGGCGGACTTTCCGTTCCAGAATTTTCGCGTTTCGCACCTCACCAAGACCCCAAAGGGCGTTGTGCTGCTGCACGGCCTCGCCGCGCGCAAGCTTTTCCATATCCGAGCGCTTGACAAGATACCCGGTAATACGCACCACGTCCGCGTCGCTGGCATAGGTGGAGAAATAGCGCATGCCTACCGAGAACGAGCCTCGAATAAGATCCAGCAGGCTTTCGGGGTTGTTTTTGAGCGTGACCTCAAACGGGAAGATATCTCCCGTTCCGGAATGGAAGAAGGGGTGAAACTTTCCCGCGTGGCGCAGGTGCTCATAAAGCGGGATTTCCTCGCCGATGGGGATGCGCGCGCCGGGGCTGGTACCGATATCGCTGTCGATGCCGACCTGCGCGTGCAGGGAATAGTGGTCGGCGCTGATCTCGCAATACGCGCAGCGGTGCGCCTCCACAAGCGCGGTGAGCCGTTCCATAACGGTAAGCCCCAGCGCGTCCGCCTCCTTGCTGTGGCCAAAGCGGAAGGAATTGCCCGCCTTTTCACACAGCGTGTTGACGCATTCTGCCAAGCCTACCATACCGAACATGCCGGTGAACAGCTCGCGCTTCAAGAAGCCTTCCTGCACCAGAAAGTTGGAGCGGAAGAACAGGCTTTCCTCCACCAAAAACTTGATTTTCTCGTCCATGAAGGCATTGATTGTAAATACCGCTTGCGGCAGCACGCGGGCAAAGAAATCTTCCTGGTCCGCCGCCTGTTTTGCCGCCTGGTGAAGGTTCAGGCGGCACAGCGTATACGCCCCGCCGCCCACGGGCAGCGCGTTGTAACAGCTTGCGATGCCGTATTCCACCGGATACTCGTTCCGATACGTCTTATGGTCGGCAAAGCTGGGGCTTGCGTAGGCAAGGGCGTTGCGGATGCACTTGTTCGCAAACGCGTCGGGCGTAATATCGGGGTCATACAGCATGGTCATGCCGGGGACGGCGTTCTGCAGTTCATATCCGCAATCCAATATGATATTGCCCGCCAAAGTTTCCTCCGGCCCGATATTGGCGTGCGCGTAGGAATCTGAAATCGTTCTATCGATGAATATCAGGAAATTCTTGATCAGGTAATGTGCTTCTTCCTCATCCTTTATAAACGGATTGAGCAATTGATCAATCCTGCCGAGGTAAACCGGGAAATTGGTTACAGAAGGGACGTGGCGGTAAAACATAAGAAGCGCCTGGGTGGCCTCAAACAGGTTCGTTGGCGGATCGATACGCAAAAACTTGCAGCCGTCCTTCATCAGCTTGGCGTAATCCGGCAGCAGGTAACGCGGGCAGTAGGGCGCATATCCTTCCCCAAGGTCGGAGATTACGCCTAAGTCCGAGAGCTGCTCGTACCCTTCGGGTATTGGGAAAGCGAAAAACGCCTGTGCGGGCAGGCGGGAAAGGTTCATCATCGCCTGTTCGTGCGTAAATGAAGTATCCTTGATAATACGCAGCGCACTTTCAGGCAGAGGGGAAAGTAGACTCATAAGGCTCATCCTTTCAACTTCAGATATGCCGATCTCTTTAATTTCATTATACAAGTTGATAAAAAAGATGCAACGCTTTTAGGAAGAAAAAATCCGCATCATATAAAATTCCAGATATATTCTGGGATTCTCGCATAAGAAAAGTTAAATAGACGTGGAATTAATTTTAGACAAGTTTAAAACAGATTTAGCGGCCGGAGTTCGCTTTAAACCGCACATCAAAGCATTTTGACATTTAGAAAAAAATATGGGAATATATGATAAAGGTCATCAGACATAACGAACAGATCATAAAAGGAGAGTAAAATCATGAGGAAGCTGCCCGTAATTCTCTGCATATTGCTGATGTCTTTCATGTTGGCTATACCCGCGTTTGCCGCTGCATACTCTCCCGCGGAACTGGACGAACTTTGCGGCGTTGTGGAGGGTATTCTGGGAAAAGAACATACCTATACGACTGCTGTGAAATGGGATTCTGTGTTCGTCGAAGTTGATAACGATCAGTTTTATGATGTATGTGACTTTGTACAAAGCAATCCCTCCTTTGAGAACATCCCAATTATCGTGCACAACAAATCAGGGGGAACGTATTTAGGTAAAGATGATGAGGGCTGGTATATAGTGGAGCCCAACGCTATCCCGACCGACGGGGAACCCGTGCTTAATCCGCCTTCGACGGGGGACATACCCAACGTCTTCCCAAGCGTTGCGTTGGTGGCCATGGCTGTTGGCGCGCTGGCATTACTGTCAACATACAGGCGGCGAGGTCGGCAACATTGAAATGTCTTTTAAGATCAAAGCTAACAATCAAATATTGTGTTGCCTGTCAACGGGGCGGACGCCCCATGATAAAATGACTGAGGAAAAACAGATGGCTAAAACGAAATGCTATACAAACAGTTACTATTAAGGCAAGAATATTTACAACCTTAACAGTCCTGCTCGTAAAGATCCTGAATAATAAAGCATAAATACCAATGCCGAGTATCCCGCCAAGCGTATTACCCAGTATGTCGGTGATGTCGGTTCTTCCCATTGCAAAAATGAACTGTGTACCTTCAAATAGTAAGGATAGACCGATAACCGGAAGGACTTTTTTCACAAAAGACCATTCGCTTTTTAACATGCCAATATAGATGCCTAACGGGATAAAAAGAAGTATATTATAAATGATTTCACGTAAAAGTATAACTCCGTCTGCATCAAAAGACCCCTGAAGCGGAATCAGGTTGATTACTCGTATCCCATCCGATATTTCAGAATAAAACGGCAGTTTGAAAAGAATAATCCCCGTCAATATCAACATGTATATCGCGAACAATACGATTGTAAGAGTATTTTGCTTTTCACTTTTCATTGGCTTTTCTCCTATATAGTTGCTCACATCTGCGGTACAACTGGTTATTTCATATTATCCAGGTATTCCTCGAGGCAGATACCCTGCGTGTAAATTTCCTTTGCCGCTTCCACTCCAACATATCTGTAATGCCATGGCTCATAAATCGTACCTGTTATGTCAGCTTTATCAGACGGATAACGGAGGATAAACCCGTATTTATAGCCGTTTTTATGCAGCCACCCGTAAACCTCGTCACTCGTTGATTGATCCGCATCCGCATTGATGTCAACCGCAATTCCCAGTTGATGTTCGCTTGTTCCCGGAACCGCAACCGATTCTTCGGCTAATTCTTGCGCCTTCGCCGCGGAATAGCCTTGCGCTTTATATTCCTCAACTTTTTCATCCAGAAGGTTTTGCTGATAGTCCGCCGTCCTATACCCCGATGCAACAACAGGATATATGCCGTCCGCTCTTGCGGCATCGAACATGGCCTGGAGGCTGGGGTAAATCCTCGTATCAACGTTCTGGCCGTTTGAGAGCTGCGTCAGATCCACTTCATAATCCTCGGGTATGGTATTTTGCCGGTTGACAAGGATCAGGCTCCATATATCGGCTTTTGTCGACGATCTATCCCACAGATCATCTATATTGATTTTGTCGATCAGCAGCTTTCCGCAAACCAGCACGATAAGGCAGATAACTATCAATAAAGATTTTCGTATCTTTCCTGCTCCTGAATTGTGACGCGCCCGCTGCTGTCTGTTATTCGCTTTATAAGAGCCCCGTTCCATTCCATACTCCTTTAACGAAAAAAGCCGGTTTATCCTTGGCATCAAGTATACCGTCGGATAAACAGGCGCTACTTTAATCTGAAATTGCTATTTTACTAAGAAAGAATTGAGGCATCCATAAGATTTTATTAACATTAGAAGGAACTTGTCTTAGGGCGTCTTTACCGATAAATCAACGGGGAGTTCCACACAAAATGTTGTACATTCATTGTCACTCTCAGCGCTGATGGTACCGCCATGTAAAGAAATGATATCTTTGGCAATGGCAAGCCCTAACCCCGCTCCGCCCGTTGCGCTTGATCTGGCGGCGTCCAACCTGTAAAACTTCTCAAATATTAAATTCAGCTGGTCCTTGGGAACGACCCCCTGGTTTTCAAAACGAATACTGACTTTATCGGGTTTTGCTTCCGCAGTGATATCAATCGTGCTGTCATCCACGCTATACGCAATCGCGTTTTTCAGAATATTGTTGAACACCCTGGCGAGCTTCTCGGAATCCCCGTAAACGATGACATTTTCTTTGATATCGGTTTTTATTTGTTTTCCGCTCGCAGCAAGCTGCGGATACATTTCATCGGCAATCTGCACCATCATATAGCACAGGTTTATGTTTTCCTTGTTAAGCGGCAAATACTGAAGGTTATAGCGTGTGATCTCAAAGAACTCGCTGATCAGCTTTTCAAGGCGATACGCCTTTTCAAGCGCTATCCCAACATATTTCGCTTTCTGCTTCGTCGGCATGTCCGGGGCCTCGTTAAGCAGGCTTAAATATCCGATTACCGAAGTAAGAGGGGTCCTGATATCGTGTGCAAGATAAACGACGAGGTCGTTTTTTCGCTGTTCCTCGGCCTGAGCTTGTTCCGTACGTTTTTTCAGCTTGTCCTTTACCTCAGTCAGTTTTGTTTCCATGAATTTAAGCTCGGGGCTCAGTACAATTGCCTCATTGTCTTCCTCCGCCAACTTGTCTATGCCGGTAACAATCTGATCAAAATATTTCGCAAACCAGGAAAATGACAGACGTAACAAAATAAAGAAAAATACAATCATTGTGGCCACAATGATAATATCTAAATTGTTTCTGATATACCACTGATAGATGAAGTCTGAGGACTTCGGATCAGTACGCCACAGGATTCCAATGAGCCGAACCAGAAAGTCCGCCAATTTCCCTCTCAATACAACGCGCAGCACGAGTACAAGAACGGCGGCGGCCCCCAGTACCGCAATTGTCTGATAGAATAATCTTTGGATCAGCTTACTGTATACTTTTCCCCTTAACGTTTTATTTTTCAATTTTGTAGCCAACCCCCCATACCGTTTTGATATACTTCGGGTTTTCTACCGTGTCGTTCATTTTCTCTCGTAAATGGCGGATGTGGACGGTGATCGTATTATTGTTCTTGTTGAAATATTCGTCCTTCCAGATTTCATGGAACAATTCTTCTGAGCTGACGACCTTGCCTTTCCTCTCCAGCAGGATGCGAAGTATGGAAAACTCGGTAGGTGTGAGTACAAGCGGTGTTTCGTTTATAAAGCATTCATGGGTTTTGTCATTCATCACCAGGTCGGAATAAACAATAACAGATTCCGGGGCGACGTCAATCTGTGCAGTATTGTACTTTTTGTATCTGCGCAATTGAGCTTTCACCCTCGCCACCAGTTCAAGAGGACGAAAAGGCTTTGTAACATAATCGTCTGCTCCCAAAGTCAGCCCGGTAATCTTGTCGGTTTCTTCATCTTTGGCTGTCAGCATAATAATGGGATAGGTAAAACGTTCCCGTATTTTCTGACAAAGCGCAAAACCATGGATGTCCGGCAGCATAATGTCAAGAATTGCAAGGTCAAGCTCCGTAGTATCTATACATGTAAGAGCGTCCTTTGCAGAGTAAAACTTAAATACTTCATAATTTTCATTCCGCAGGTATACTTCTATTAAATCCGCTATTTCATGTTCATCGTCAACAACAAGAACTTTATCGTCCATGATTTTCAGCTCCTTTCAGGCAGGACTCAACATCTTACTATTTTATCAAATTCGGTAACGATATTTATAATTTCCCGCATGAGAAAGTATTAAAATTCTCATAAGGACCCCGCTTCCTTATGCCTGCACTCAACGAAGTTCTCCATTCATCTGTTCACGGGGCCTTGACCAGGCGAAGTCCCCAGCACACCCTCTTACCGCCAATATTTCCCTCGCCTCTGTTTGACACCTTTACAATCCCCGCGCGTCATATTACCATAGCAACAGACGTGCGAAGGGGGATACTGAATGAACGCGGGCGGCAAGGGAACGGGTAAGGTCGGGCGGATGTTTCGCGCGGGACTGCTGCTGCTTGCGCTTGCGGGGCTGCTGGTACTCGGCCGCACGCTGTTCGTGGTGTTTGAGGACCCCATGCGGGCGTTTAGAACGCCCCAGCCCGCCGGTACCGCCGTTATGCCTACAGCAACTGGATCCGCGCCGGCCGTTACGCCAGCCGTTACAGCCATGCCAAGCGTTATTCCGGCCGCTACGGCCACACCGGGCGTTACGCCAGCCGCTACGGCAGCTCCAACCCCCGCGCCCACGCCGGCAAATCTCGAGTATATGAGCGAGCGCGTGAACATACTGCTCGTGGGGTACGACAGCAGCCCCGAGCGCACGGTGGAGGAGAGCGAGGTCTACCGCGACGAGACCAACGATTTCCGGTCCGACGTGCTTATGCTGCTGACGGTCAATTTTAAGGCCAAGAGCGTGGATCTCATCTCCGTGCCGCGCGACAGCTACGCGCCCATCTACAACGAAAAAGGTGAGCTTTACAGCAGAAACGGCAAATGGAAGATCAACGCCGCATTCGCCAAGGGCGGCAGCGAAGGCTCGCGCGGCTATAAATTCGCCATGCAGACGGTATCGAAGCTGCTCGGCGTACCCATAGACTACTACGCGGGCGTGGACATGGAGGGGCTCAAGGGCGTGGTCAACGCCATGGGCGGGGTGTATTACGACGTGGACCTGACCATACACCTCAACGGCCGCACGCTGCGCCCCGGCTACCAGAAGCTCAGCGGGCAGGATGTGCTCGATTATGTGCGCGCGCGCAAGGGCATCAGCACCGACACGGGACGCAATGACCGCCAGCAGCGCATACTCTTCGCCATATTCGAGCAGTTGAAGAGCAAGGACCAGCTCAAGAACTTCCCCAAGATATACCGCTCCATCAAAAAATATCTGCACACCAACCTGACCACAGAACAGGTGGCCGCCATCGCCGCATTCGGCATGCAGTTAAACATGGACGATATCCACCGCCACACTCTCGAGGGCGAATACCGCAGCGACACACCCTATTCCAGCGCGAACTATTACCTCATCGACAACGGGAAGCTCGCAGTACTCATCAAAAGCATTTACGGCATCGACATCGCGGTGAATCCGCGCTACGATATCGGCTACGTGCTCGCAGACATCGCAGCAAGGGCGGCGCGCTCTGACGTGTCCGATGCGGAATACCTGCTCACGCGCTCCAAGGTCAAGGCGGCGTTTCCCACCGACGATGCGGGCCAATACCCGGTTGGCAGCTCTGCCCGCGCACTCCTCGAACAGATCGCCGCTTTGCGCGCGCTGTCCACCCGCGCCGAAAATGCCGACCTCGATGTGCCGTTCGATGTGCGCGCCATCCACGCCGCCCAGTCCGTCCTCTACGTACGCATGCTCTCACTCTGCGAGGCCGCGAATATCTCGCAGCGCGACGTGAGCAAATCCCGCCTGCCCGAGACCGTCTACAACGCCCTGCCCGAGCGCTCCGCCACGCCCGCGCCCACGGCGACCCCGGCGGCGACTCCTGCCGCGTAGGAAAACGAATAGTGCGTTTTTCACCAGATTTGAAAAACGGGACCGTTAGGTAAAAAACAAAACTGTCCAGTAGGAGGGGAACGAAAGTGACAATCGCCGAGGTAGCGAAAAAGTTTGATTTGACGGCCGACACCCTGCGGTACTATGAACGCATGGGATTAATTCCCGGCGTAAACCGCACCTCCGGGGGCATCCGGGACTATCATGAGGAGGACTTCCGGTGGATCGAATTCATCAAGTGCATGCGCGGGGCCGGGCTGCCGGTGGAAACGCTTATTGCATATGTAAGGCTGTTTCAAATGGGCGACGGAACTGCCGAGGCAAGAAAATCCCTTTTGATCGAACAGCGGGATGCGCTTGCCGCGCGAGTTGCCGAAATGCAGGCTACGTTGGAGCGGCTGAACAAGAAAATCGAACGGTATGAAAAAACGCTTGTCCCGATTGAAAACGAGCTGAAAACCGCGAAATAGGAAGCTTATGAAATCCTCTATTGTTTTCCGGGACGTCATGGAGGATTTCGTAAGCCCGGCCCTTGGTTTAAGGGCCGGAGGAATATCATTCCTAAGATAGTTTTGCGAACTGATAGCCTTCTTTTTTTGCCTCATCAATAACCGCGCCTAGAATTTCCGCATTATCCTTTGAAACAGCGTGGAGAAGATAAACGGCACCGTTATGGAGACCACCCACCACTTTGGCGTAAGCCCTATCAGCGCCCATCTGTTTGCGCGTATCCCAGTCCACATATGCAAAGCTCCAAAAAACAGATTTATATCCAAGGCTCTGCGTCAAGGCGAGCGTTCGTTCCGAGAACTCTCCCATCGGCGGCCGAAACAGCGTCATGATGTAATTGAAGTTGTCCTTGATATAATTGTGCAATGTCGTAATCTCGATCGACGCTTTTGTAATACTTAAAGCCGGCATGGAGGGATGCGTATAGCTATGGTTCCCAATGATATGCCCTTCGTCAATCATTCGTTGAACGAGATCGGCATTTCGTTTTGCATAATCATAGGTCACAAAAAAGACGGCTGGTACGCCCTTTTCTTTTAATACATCCAATATTGCCGGGGTATATCCATTTTCATATCCCTCATCAAACGTAAGATAAATTTCATTCGTATTCTCTTTTATAAATATGGCGTCGTACTTTCCATATTTGTTTTGAAATTGACTAGCTGATATAGGACGATTATCGCTATCAACCTGTCTTCCCTGTCCCCAGCCTTGCTTGGTGTTGTCCAACGCCTCCAATTCTACAGTTAAAGCGTCGATTTTTTCTTCGACATATGCCGCAATAGCTTTGTTTGCGTCAACAACCATTACGGATTGTTCAGGAATGGTTTCCGTTTCCGATATTCCCTTGTTATCGGCAGCATCTTTGCTGCTTGGAGCTAAAACAGCAAGCACGCAAAGAACCAAAAACAGTACAATAAATTTTTTCATGTTACACCTCTTGATTTTATTATGGTTCAAGAGGTGTTTATTATTTGTATAAAAAATTGCCGTCTCTTGGGCGAGCGCAGGCGCACAAGGCAAATGATTGCAGAAATGCCTTATTGTAAAGCGCTCTGCATTTCACTAAACAGGCGTATATGCAGCTCCTCATCCAGAATGATTCGCTCCAGCAGCCGCTTAACGCTATCATTGGAAATCATCTGGATATGCCAGCGGTAATTATAGATCGCCGCAAATTCAACATTGATATTTGCCAGGAGCATTCTTTGCGGATCCTGATCATAGCTGACGTAATTGGAGCACCAATATATGTTGGTAGCTGCATAGATCGGCGTTCCTCCCAGGCGAACAATGGCCCTCCCCAGCAATTCCTTGTGCCACGTTTCAGTAGCGGCGATGCATTTCAACCCTTCTGCAAATGAATAGTTATTCTCAACAAGCAGAAAATACTGATACATGTACTGGTTTGACGCTGTCATCTCGCTGATGATTCCGGCATAGTCCTCCAGAAGCAATACCACGGCGTTTGGATCCGCTTCCCCGCTCACTTCGGGATAAGGCAAATTCAGATCGTACTGCTGACATTCCATCGCAACTACCCTCCTATATGTTTTGTATCATTTACAGCGAAGGGATTTGACGGAATTCCCTACCCATACCCTATGTGGCAAATGCAAAAGTATTTCTGCATTTCCTGCCAAATGCTCCTGCGGGCATAAAAAAGCACCCCGGAAGAGTTGCTTTCTTTAGACAATCTCACTTATTTCATACTACGGCGTGTCGTGACCCGCTACTTCCTGTTGCGTCAACCCATCGCCAAACAGCCCGATGCTTTTGCCCCGGTCTTTAACGGTGCGGATGGCGTTATTTTTTAACCCTCATAATCCCTGCCTTTTCAAGCCATACTCCAGGAAAGGAGTGTGGACCATGAAAAAGAGAAGCAGTAAAAACACAAGGATTTTTATTGAAGGCGATCTGGATGCTCCAATCTCAGATGTATATCCCGTAATAGACAACGATCTTGCAAGGGACAATTTAGAGAATGATCTCGGCGCCTCCGATCTGCAGGATTTATAGGGGTTGCTCATCTCCCGCTTCCCCGGTTTCACGCATAGTATGCTTGTGACATAATATATACTGTCTCTGACGCCCTTTGTTAGGGCAATAAATTACAGGGAGTGATGATTATGTCGTGCATTTTGCCCTTACTGGCCGTTGCTGCCATCGCCTGCTGCGGCGATAAACGTCGAGACTGCTGCCGCGACAGACGTTTCCGTTAAAAACGACCACATTAAGCTTGCCTGAACAGGCAAGCTTTTTTCTGCCCAAACGCGGCATCCCGCAGATCAGGGAGCGAATATCCGGGTCAGGCTACGGGATATTCATTGCACAGCAGGCGGAAAGGCGCTTCATCCTCCTCGATGGCGGGGAACCGCCCCATCGGCTCATAAGTGCATGGGGCATACCTGCTCTTCTTGGCTGATCAGCAGTTTTTCGGCATAAGGCTTTGCATATTGGGAATTGTTCTGGTTGCCGTTTCTTATTGTGACCAGCACAAGACCTACCTCGTCAAATTTCCCTAGGCCGTAGTTTGTAATATCCCACCCGAGCATGTTGTCCCTGATTTCGTCGCATTCATTGCCTTTTTCCTGCCAATCCTGCGGCGTCCAGTTTGCAAAAGGCGGCAGCGCAAATTGATGGCTGCCGATAAATCCCATAGCTTCCTTGATGATACGGTTGATCTTGGAGCGCTTCATACTTCACCTCATATCAGTCAAAACTTGTATTGCCGCCATTGCGGCGGCGGCACAATCAGTTTCCATTCAGTTCATTTTCATACTTGGACTGCATTGCTTCAAATGCTTCCGGCTTCATCTTTTGGGTATTGATCAGGTATATATAGTCGTAATAGTTGGGAAGCACAGGCAGACGTAACAACGCTTTTGCAAAAGCGTGCGCCGCCACCTCGCTGCAGCGGTTGATGCGGGCGCGGCGTTTCAACCGAAAAACCTGCATTGTCGTAACAGGCTCCAACGCCTCCGAAACAAAGCAGTTGCCGCGATATTCCAAATAATGAAAGAACTCATGCGCCAGGTGGATATCCCTTGCCTGTTCATAGGTAAGCGGAGGAAAAGCGCCGTTTTTACTGTTTTCAGCCAATTCGCGAATGGACGAACGGAAAATCTCCAGCGAACAGCCATCCTTTGATAGGGTGATCTGCCCCCTGTACGCCATGCCGAATGCTCCCTTGCCATCTTCCTTGTACTCCACAGAAATACCGTTTTGCCGGTACATGCCTTCCAAATCGACGTCCGCGTACTGCCGGGCGGCGTCGATTCCGGCCTTCAGGGAGCCATCCACATAGTAGGCCAATTTGTCTTTCGGGATCTTGTGGTACAGCAAATCGTTGGATAGTTCACACACAGCCAGCATGCGGTCATCCAAATGCGCCGCCCCCTTTGCTCTTACTTGTAAGCTACCGCCAGGATGTCCTCATCCGGTTCCAGATGCTCGGTTTCCACATCCAGTATGGAGTATAGCTGGTCCGCCGTCTGCATGCCGCTCAAATCCAGCATTTTTTCCCGATAGAATACAAACACCTTGGGGATTGTGGCGTTGGCGTCCGAATAGGTGGTGTTCTCATCCAGAAAACCGTTGAACAACGTCTGCCGTTTTTCTTTCGGGAACTGGATATAGGAGGCTTTTTCTTTTTTCAGGCGCACCATGCCTTCCCGGTCTATGACCGTCACGCTGCTGGATTTCAGTTTAAGAAGGCCAAAAAGAGCCTTCTTTTGCGTTTTTGCTTCAAACAGGCTCCAGCGCCCGGTTTGGGATACCAGGGAAACAATGCCTTTATCCCCGCTCAGCGCATCCGATACGATGGTTTTTTGCTGCTCCGTGGTCAGATCGTTCGCGCCCATTTCCTTTTGGCGAAGCTCAGTTGCCCCTGTTGCAATGGCGCGCAGGATGTTCTTTTGCGCGTCGATTTCGATCGCCACATCCACGGTTTCCTCTTTTGCCCCGGAGCGGACGATCTGCTCAATCACGTCGGCGCGGATTTTTTTAATATCGGCTTCTGTCGGATTGGCGACGGTCCGTTCCAATGTCTCCCGTACCATTGCCAATGCCACGCCGATGGTGGAAATATAGGGGGCGTTCTTGGCGATTTTGCTTTTCATGCCCAATTTTTCGGCAAGCGGATTTACTACTACGGAACCGCTTCCGCCGCCGCCTACCAGCGTTACGAAGCCGCGGTCAAGCTTATATTCGTCTACCAAATCATTTACAACTGCCGACAGCTTATCCATGGCGATATCAAGCGCCTGCCGGGCCGCGTCTTCGGGCGAAATCCCCAAGACGTCCCCCAGTACCTTCCATGCGGCGCGGGCGCATGCCCTGTTGCCGCAGGCGTAATCGGCTTCCGGCACATACCCAAGGAGGTTTGAGGCCCCCGCCAATGTCAGGGAATATTCCCTGCCGTCCGGCGTTCTGACAATGGCGTATTCCCGCGGGTCGCCTTCCTTGGGGCTGATCAGCAGCAGTTCTCCTTCGTTAATCACGCCGTCATCCGGGAAGCACTCGTAGGCAATGCCTGCGATGTGGGCGCTGCGCGGGCCAACGTCCGCGATTTTGCCGCCGGATACCCGTATCATGCTGCCCCCCGCAATGCCCAGCGTGCGTACATCCAGGCTTTGCAGATACGTCTTGTGGCCGCCTACCTGCGCGTACTTGATCATCACCCTGCCGTTTTTGATGGCGCTGATATCCACGCTGGTGCCGCCCGCCTCAAAAAAAATACCGTCGGAGACCTTTTCATACATCAGGGC
>JAEYHP010000164.1 GCA_023409435.1 Bacillota bacterium
GCGCGACAAACCTTTCCCCAACAAGCGAAGAGCAAAAGGCGCTCGTGCAGGAACGCATCGATTGGTGGCAAGCGTTTGATCCAGGCAATACGGCGGAAATCCCGCTGGATCTCGTTACGGCTTCGGGCAGCGGGGTGGACCCCCATATCACGCCGGAGGCCGCGGAATACCAGGTAAAGCGGATCGCGGCTGCAAGGGGAATGGGGGAGGACGCGGTAAGAAGCGTCATCCTGCAATACAAAAAGGGGCGATTCTTAGGCATATTCGGGGAGAGAGCCGTCAATGTGCTGGAGGTAAATTTGGCGCTGGACGGTTTGCTCTGATTTGAAAGCTGCGGGCGCCGTAGTATAATCTTCATAGGGATGGTGGTTGGATGGAAAATCAGGAGAGACGTCCCGATCCGGATGCCATTTTGGAACAGCTGCGCGGTGAAAAGGAAGACGGGCAGGGAAAGCTGAAAATTTACTTCGGCTATGCGGCGGGCGTAGGAAAGACCTACGCCATGCTCGACGATGCGCGGGAACAGTTTAAATGCGGCGCGGATGTACTGGTGGGCTATGTGGAGCCCCACACAAGGCCGGAGACCATGCTGCTTTTGGAGGGGCTTCCCATATTGCCGCCCCGCACGATAGAATACCGGAATATCGAGTTGAAAGAATTCGATATTGACGCGGCTTTGCGGCGCAGGCCCGGGCTGGTGCTGGTGGATGAGCTTGCCCATACCAACGCCGAGGGCGTGCGCAACCGCAAACGCTACCAGGATATTGAGGAGCTTCTAAACGCGGGAATCGACGTATACACCACCGTCAATGTCCAGCATATCGAAAGCCTGAACAATATTATTGAAGACATTACAAAGGTAAGCGTACGGGAGACGGTACCGGATTTTATATTTGACCGGGCGGATACCGTGAAGCTGATCGATATCGACCCGGAGGAATTGCTGCGCCGCTTTGAGGAGGGCAAAATCTACCGGCCGGAGCGCGCGCAGACGGCAATGCACAACTTCTTTACCAAGGAAAATTTACGGCTTTTGCGCGAGGTCGCCGTGCGCAAGGTAGCGGACAGAATAAGCTACGAAAACCATGAGCGGCATCTGTCCGATAAAATGGCGAACGTCAAGCTGCTTGTATGCATCGGCGCATCCCCTTCCTCGGCGCGGTGCATCCGCTGGGCCGCGCGGGCGGCAGAAGCGTTTCACGCCCCGTGGGCCGCCGTATATGTGGAGACCATCGAAAGCGAGTATCTTTCCAACGAGCAGAAAAAGAACATTCGGGCCAATATGGAGCTGGCCGAACGGATGGGGGCGGAAATCGTTACGTTATCCGGCCATGATATTGCGGTCGCCGTGGCCGAATACGCCAAGCTTTCCGGCATAACCAATATTGTGGTGGGTAAAAGCCGGGACAAAAAGACGTTGAAAAACCTGTTTGACATGGATTTTGAGGATAAGCTGATTTCCCTTTTGCCCAGCATAGAGGTGCACATCATACCCGGGCAAAGCGTGCGGCGCACCTACAAAAAGCCAAAGAAGTTCGAGTGGCCGCATCATTTGAGCCTGACCTGGAAGGACGCTTTGAAAACGCTCGCCTTTCTCGCTGCGGCTACGCTTCTTTCATTTGGGCTACGATATCTCAATATTGCCGATCAGAATGTGATCATGGTCTACATCCTTTCGGTGCTGCTCATATCCAGAGTCACGGAAGGGTATGTTTCGAGCATACTCGCTTCCGTGCTGAGCGTGCTGTGCTTCAACTTCTTTTTTACCGCCCCGTATTATACGTTCGAAGCCATACAGTCAGGGTACCCCGTGACGTTTTTAATTATGCTGCTCGCGGCTTTGATTACGAGCACGCTGACCGTCAAAATCAAGACCCAGGCAAGGCTTGCCGTACAGAGGGAGCGGCGGACGGACGTCCTGTATGAAATCAATAAAAAGCTTCTTGCCACGCGCGGGCTAAATAATATTGTGGAACTCGTCAACGAGTACATCATCAATCTTTTTGGCCGTTCCGTCATCCTATACGCAATTGACCCGGAGCAGGGCGCAAACGGAAATTTTCAGCAGGCGCAGGGGGAAGGGGACGCTTCCTTTCTGCAGTCCGCGGATGAACAGGCAGTCGCCCATTGGGTGTTTGTCAACCAAAAACATGCCGGCGCAGGGACGGATACGCTCATGGGCGCGGGCGCGTTTTATATGCCGGTGATTTCCTCCCGCCGGGTGCTTGCCGTGATCGGCGTTTCCTGCCTGAAAGGGAACTTGGATCACGCCAGCCGCTTGTTTTTAAGGATGATCGCTTCCCAGCTCGCTATGGCGCTGGAGCGACAGCGGCTTTCCGACCAACAGCGGGGAATATTGGTGGAGGCCGAAAAGGAGAAGATGCGCAGCAATCTGCTGCGGGCTATATCCCACGATCTCCGCACGCCCCTTGCCGGTATTTTAGGGGCCAGCGCCACCATACGCGAAAACGGGAAAGAGCTGGACGGGGCCACATTTGATAAGCTGATCGCGAGCATACAGGAGGAATCCCAGTGGCTCATTCATATTGTGGAGAACCTGCTTTCCGTCACCCGAATCAACGAGGGCGGATCCAAAGTCACGAAAACGCCGGAAGCGGCGGAGGAAGTGGTGGCGGAAGCCGTTGGCCGGGTGAAGAGGCGGTTCCCGCAGCGCGCCGTTTCCGTCCATGTTCCGGATGAGCTTCTGGAAGTGCCCATGGACGCCACCCTGATTGCGCAGGTGCTCATCAACCTTTTGGAAAACGCCGTCCAGCACTCCCCGGAAGAATCTGAGGTGATTGTAGAGTTGAAGAAAATAGAGGATACGGCGGTGTTTGAGGTGCTGGACAGCGGCGCGGGCATCCCCAAGGAGGACCTGCCGTATTTGTTTGAAAACTACGTCCCGCACGGCAGCAAACCATCCGACGCTTCGCGCGGGATGGGGATCGGGCTTTCCATTTGCATGTCCATCATCAAAGCGCACAACGGCAAGATGGAAGCAGAAAACAGAAAACAAGGCGGCGCGGTGTTCCGCTTTGCGCTGCCGCTGGAAAGGAGCGCACCCGTATGAACGCCAAGCCGCTGATTTTGATTGTGGAGGACGACGAAACCATCGCAAGCTTTATTTTGGCAGCGCTGACCGCCAACCATTACAGAGTGGTCAAGACGGCAAAGGGGAGGGAGGCGATGGAACTGACGGCCTCCCATGTGCCCGATCTTATTCTTTTAGACTTGGGCTTGCCGGATATGGACGGCATAGAGGTGTTAAAAAGCGTGCGCAAATGGTCGCGCGTACCCATCGTCATCGTATCCGCGCGCGGGTATGAGCGGGAAAAAGTGCAGGCGCTGGATCTTGATGCGGACGATTATATTGTAAAGCCCTTTGGCACATCCGAGCTGCTTGCAAGAATACGCACGGCGCTTCGGCACAGCGCGAGAGAGGCGGAGGGGAATTCGTCGGTAAGCCATGCTGTAAAAATCGGGGAATTGGAGATCGATTATAACAAGCGAACGGTCGCGCTGGCGGGGCAGAATATCCACCTCACGCCTATCGAATATAAAATACTCGTTCTGCTTTCCCAAAACGCGGGCAAGGTATTGACCCATGATTTCATCATCCGTCAGATTTGGGGGCCGTACGCCAACGAGAGCCACACGCTGCGGGTCAATATGGCCAATATCCGCAGGAAGGTGGAAAAAAACCCGGGCGAGCCCAAGTATATTTTAACCGAGATGGGCGTTGGCTACCGGATGGTGGAGGAAGCGCCTTAATCGTGGAAAGTACGGCTCCGCCATTTCCATTATAAGAAAAGCAAAATGAGCGTTATGGCCGCCATGCTGATCAAAATGGATATGGAACCCGCGATACTTGCGGCCGCCGTATTGCCGTTGCATTTTTCCACATACATGGGGGCAAGGGCGGACATCGGCGCAAACAGGCCGAATATAATCGCTTGCCGGAGCCCGGCCGAAAACGGCATCAGGGCATAAACCGCAACGGCAAGCGCCAGGTTTACAACATATCTTAGCCCCAGCGCCTTGAACGCCAGCATCAGGTTCTGCTTATCCATATTGAGTTCAAGCATGGCGCCGAGCGCGAGCATGGAGATAGGCCCGTTCGCCATAGCTATGAACGACGCCATCGAAATCGCGAAATTGGGTAAGCGTAAGTTACATGACACGAGCATAAGCATCACGATACAGGCGATGAAAGGCGTTGACCGCATCATTCTTCTTCCGACTTCCCGCAAGCCGGATTTACTGCTGCCATATATCGCCCAGGACGCGAGCGCGTAGTTGCCGCCGAGAGTCATGACGGCGTTGCCCATATCGAACAGGCAGACGGGCACAACCCCTGCCGGCCCTAAGAAGCTTTGGGCATAGGGCAGGGCGAATGAATTGATGTTATAGCCGGGGGTCATCAGCAGGAAAACCGCCTTTTCGCTTGCCGCATTCTTGCGTGAAGCCGCGTATGCCGACGCTGCGGCGATCAGATTGCACAAAAGGCCGAAGCCGATGAGCAGCAAATAGGACCAGTCGCTCTGCATGTTGGAAAAATTGATGATCACCGCGGCGGGCGCCGTAATATGAAAGGCGATCTTTGTGATGACCTGATGGTCGTTGTCCTTGAAAACGCCGATTTTTTTCAATAGAAAGCCGATTGCGATTATGCCGATAAAAGTGATTGTATTCTCCAGCAGCTTATCCATATAAAGCTCCGTTCTTTACTTGAAACCCGCACAAAAAAAGCAGGCGGTATGCGCCCGCTTAAAAACGATGCTATGGTTCTTGTCTATTTAACTGCCCGCTTCATTATCTTGCGGTCAGGAGGCGCCGCTTTTTTCAAGATACAGGCCTGCGCTGTTTCCATATATGGATGTTGGCATATAGCAGACTTCGCGGTTGACGATTTTATTTTCCTTATGGATGCGCTCGATCATCATGGCCCCCGCGCGGCGCCCCATGGCGCGCGTATCGGGAAGCGCATAATTGGGTTCCACATAAAACAGGTCCGAGTGCGAAATATTGCCGGGGCAGGAAAAGGAGATTTGTTCCGGCACAAGCACATTGTGCGATTTCATGTAGCGCAGTGCGCCGATGGTCGTTTCGCAGTGCATGATAATCAGCGCTGTCGGAGGATCCTCAAACGTGAGCAGCTTTTGAGTGCTGGAGTATCCAAATTCGCAGGTAAACGGGCCTTCCACAAAATAGCGGTACTCCTGCGTGACCTCCACGCCAATCGTGCGCATGGCGGCCTGGAAGTTCACGTATCTGTCATACGCGCTGCTTAAAAAAAGCGGCCCTGAAATTAAACCAATTTTTCTGTGGCCTTTCGCGATGAGATCCATTGTGAACTCATACGTGCTGCTGCCGAAATCGGCGTCGAGAAAGTCCCCTTTAAAGGCCGGGTCATTGATTCTGCGGTGCAGCAAAACCACGGGGATATGGCGGCTCAACTGTACGATATAGTCGTTGTTGAGCCCTGAAGCGTTTACGATTATTCCATCCACCTGTTTTTCGGCCAGAAGGCGAAGATAGTTGTATTCCGTTGCCTGCTCGTTGAGCGAGTTGCATACAAACAGCGTATATCCGTAATCACGGATCGCTTCTTCAATTGCCGACGTGATCTGCCCAAAGTATTCGTTGGTGGCGTCCGCAATTAAGAGGGCGATTGTTTTCATGCTTTCACCCTTTAAGCCGCGCGCCATCATATTGGGGTAATACCCCATGTCATCGACGATGCGAAGCACTTTTTGCTGCAAATCGGTCGAAACATATCCTTTATTATTGATGATGCGGGATACCGTGGCGACCGAAACGCCCGCTTCCCGCGCGATATCTTTAATTGTCACATTATTCATAGAAAAACCCCTCGGTGGCAATTTTTGATATATCTCTACCTGCTAGTATAGTATAAATTATCCATATGTGCAAATATCATAATTTATATGTAAACGTTATTATATCGATCATGCAGCAATCATTTCATCGTTTCTTGAATTATAACACACAATTTGCAATTTGCTAAGTATTTATTTAGTCTTTTTTTAACTTGAAAAAATATATTGACAGTCTGTACGCGGAGTGATTATTATATTCTTACGCCAGATCTGTATAATAACGTTTACACAAAACACGATTGATGGACCAGAAAATCATATAATTCAGGAGCAGATATATAAAATAACAAGAAGATTTGCAGGCGATAACCGAAATTCTAACGCTATAATCGAGTTTCTGCGGCCGAAATCGACATTCCAGATAACCAAAGACGATTCCTGGATGTGTAAACGATATTAGAATCAATAGTTTCCCTAAAAAACAAAAGTCGGAGGTAAAAAATGAAGAAGATCATTGCTCTCGCGCTTGTTGTCCTTTCTCTCCTAAGTCTTGCGGCTTGTGCCCAACCCCAGCCTGCGGCCGCCACGCCCGCTCCGGCGGCTGCGGAGGCTACCCCCGCTGAAGCAAGCCAGCCGTCCGATGCGCCTGCAGGAGAACCTATTAAAATAGGCCTCACCACGGTGCTCACCGGCGACCGTTCCCTTGAAGGCGAATATGCGACAAATGGCGCAAAGATTATCCAGCAGGAAATCAATGACGCCGGCGGCGTACTGGGACGCCCGATCGAAATCGTGATTGAAGATGCTCTTGGCACCGACGTCGGCGCGGTAAACGCCTACAAAAAGCTTGCGGACGATGAAGATATTGTAGCCATCATCGGCAGCGACAGCTCCAACGACAATATGGCGATCTCTCCGGACGCGCTCAAAGCCAAGATTTTGACCACCGCGCAGGGAAGCAGCCCGAAGCTGCGCGATATGGCCAACAACGACAACCCGTACCTGTTCCAGCTCCGCGCATGTGACCAGACGCTTTGCGCCGCATTGATCCGTTATGCCGTGCAAGAGGCCGGATGCAAGAAGTTTGCCGTCATGCATGATACGGAAACCTCTTCCTCCGATCAGGCCCGCCTGTTCACCGAGGCGCTTGCGCAATACGGCATTGAGCCCGAGATCGTCGTTTCCTTTACCACGGGCACCAAGGATTTCACCTCCCATATCGTCCAGGTTCAGGAGAAGGGCGTTGACGCCATCATCGGTGCATGCTTCCAGAACGAGGCCGCGATACTGGTGCAGCAGATCCGCGCCATGGGCATCGAGGTACCCATATTCGGCTCCAACGCGTTTGCGGACCCCGTCACGCTGCGCTTAGCCGGCGAGTCCATGAACGGCACCTATTGCGCATCCGCGTGGGTTCCCACCACGGTAAGCGCAAAGGGCGCTGCTTTAGCCAAGAAGTATAAGGAACTCTACAATGAGGATTGCGGTAAGGCCGCGGCGCAGGTATACGATCATGTCAGCATCATCTGCGAGGCGATTACCCGCGCAGGCACGACCGACAGGGAAGCCGTGCGCGAAGCCATGACCACGATCGATAACTATGAAGGCGCCATCACCCGCTACGATTGCCGTACCAACGGGGATTGCGGACGCGGCGGCCTGCTGGTGAAAGTGGAAAACGAAGTTGCAGTGATATTGGGCGAAATCACTTCCGAGAAAGTCATCTAACCCATTGCCAGTTAAGAAGCGGAATGCCGTTTCACGGCGTTCCCGGGTTGTTGATAAGCCCTTTCGGGGGCCGGGGGCCGCAGCCAGTCCCCGGAGGTTACCAACCGCCGAAGCGCGGCATGTGCGGTGGCAGCGGGAAAGCCTTGCGGCGCAAGGCTTTCCTTGCAGGAACGTTGTACCCGTGCCGTAGGCGCAGGTTGTTCCTGTAGCCCTCGGGAAAATGCCCAAGGCACTTTTCAACAACTGTGGAATGCGTCCCGGCATTCCGCTTCAAATAAGGAGCGATTATATGAATTTGCAATTGTTGGTCTCCGGAATCTCCATGGGTGTCGTATATGGCCTTATTGCAATGGGCATGGTGCTGATATTCCGCGCCGTGGGTATCATGAATTTTGCGCAGGGCGAATTTTTGATGTTTGGCGGCTATATTTGCTATACGCTCAACCGTCTGCTTGACGTGCCCATTTGGATTTCACTGGTGCTGTCCTCTTTGCTTATGGGCATTGTGGGCGTTATTTTCATGAGAACCGCCTATTGGCCGCTGCGCCGGGCGCAGCCAAAAGCGATTATTGTCAGCGCGATGGGCGCTTCCATCGTTTTAAAGGAAGGCGCGCGACTGATCTGGGGTTCCATCCCGGTCAGCGTGGATAAGGTTGCCAAAGGGACCACCCAGCTTGGGGGAGCAGCCATTTTGCAATGGCAATACCTGGCAATCATCGGCATAGCCGTGTTTTTAATGCTGTTTGTATATATCCTGCTGGAAAAAACAAACATCGGCCATATCATGCAGGCGACGGCGCAGGATCAATACATGGCTTCCCTTACGGGGATACCGGTGATATTGTCCATCGCCCTCACGTTTGGGCTCAGCGCCATCATTACCGGCATTGGCGGCGGGCTTTTAGCCCCGATGTTTTTTCTGAACAATACAATGGGCGCGACCTCGGGCGCAAAGGCGTTTGCCGCAATCGTCATAGGAGGCTTTGGCAGCGTGCAGGGCGCGGTGGTAGGCGGCCTCATTGTGGGCTTGGTCGAAGCCTTCGGCGGCGCCTATATCTCCACGACCTACCAGATGGTTCTGATCTATGTTGTTTTGATACTCGTGCTCATGTTCCGCCCGCAAGGCATATTCGGCGGCAAGATACAAGAGAAGGCGTAAGGGTGCTGCTATGAATATTTTACGACGAATAAAAATCCCCCAATTGATTTTAGCGGTTGTAGCAATAGGCTTTCTGATTGCGGCGCCAAGCTTTACATCCGGGTATATGCTGCGCGTTCTGAATATCGCAATGATCACGTACCTGTGCGTGCTGAGCGTATACGTATTGCTCGGGCTCTGCGGGCAGAACTCTTTTGCGCAGGCCGGGCTTTGGGGCGTAGGCGCTTATGTGACGGCGAACATGGTATTAAAGATGGGCATGTCGTCCACCGCCGCGTTTTTCATCAGCGTGATTGGCACCGGATTGTTTGCGTTTATTCTCGGCTTTGCGTTCTTCAGGCTGCGGCAGTATTATTTCACGTTCGCTTCCATCGGCCTCATGACCATATTCAACGGCTTTTTTATGAACTGGACGGAAGTGACCGGCGGCGCTTTGGGCATCACGGACATTCCCGGCTTCTCCATAGGCGGCTGGCGGATTGTTACGGAAGAGGGGAATTTCTTCCTAATATTATTTGTCTGCGTTATTGCGAGCCTCATCATGAAGGCGCTGTTCCGTTCTTCTCTGGGGCGTTCCTTCATGGCGATCCGCGACAATGAGATCGCAGCCAACTGCCTGGGCGTCAACAGCCTTTTGACTAAGAGCATTGCCTGGGGAATATCCGGCGCACTTTGCGGCGCCGCGGGCGCGCTGTATGCGTTCCTTTCCGGCTATTTGAGCTATCAGACGTTTACGTATCAGCAGTCCACCATGTACCTCATTATGATTATGCTGGGCGGCACCATGTCGCCCACCGGCGCGATCATCGGAACATTGATCATCTCCCTGCTGCAGGAATGGGTGCGTCCGCTGCAAAACTACATGCAGTTTATCTACGGCGCGGGCATTATGGTGCTGATGATTGTCCAGCCGGAAGGAATCGTCGGAGGAGGTAAGGAGCTATATGACAGATACATCAAAAAACGCAAAATCCGTTCTCAGGCTCACTGATGTATGCAAGCGCTTCGGCGGCGTCATAGCTGCCGACGATATTACATTCGAGCTGTTTGGAGGGGAAATATTCGGCTTGATCGGCCCGAACGGCTCCGGCAAGACGACGCTCCTCAACCTGGTAACGGGAATCTATTCCACCGATAAAGGGTCCATCGTGCTCGAGGGCAGGGACATCACAAAGGCCTCCAGCCATACCCGGGCCAAGCTTGGCATCGTCCGCTCTTTTCAGCATCCGCGCCTGCTGGACCGGTGTGATATCCGTACCAATATTATGCTGGGCATAGACCTTGGGTCCAAGCGCAAAATCCAGGCGGGCGAAAAAACGGAGGATCGGATACAGGTCCTGCTTGCTGCCGCAGGTCTTGACAAGGTGAATCTTTCGGATTCCACCGATAAGCTGTCCTATGGCCAGCAGAAAATGCTCGAAATTGTGCGCGCGCTGCTAAGCGAGCCCAAAGTGCTTCTGCTGGACGAACCGGCGGCAGGCCTCAACCACAAGGAGATGGAGTATATCGTGGCGTTGGTGCGCATCGCAATAGAGCGCGGGATCGCGGTACTGCTTATTGAGCATGCCATGGATCTGGTGATGAATATTTGCGACCGTTTGACTGTGCTCAATTTCGGCCATCAGATCGCCATGGGAACGCCCGCGGAGATCCAGGAAAACCAGGCGGTGATCGAGGCATATTTGGGAGGTAACGCAAATGCTCAGAATAACTGATCTGACCGCTTATTACGGCAGCATTGAGGCGCTCCACCATCTGAGCATGGAAATAGGAGAAAAAGAAATTGTCGCGCTCATCGGCAGCAACGGCGCGGGCAAGACCACCATGCTCAATTCCATATCCGGCCATGTCACTACGACCGGGGAAATCAGCTTCGAGGGTGTGGACATCAGCAAAAAGAAGCCGCATATCATTTCCCAGATGGGCCTTTTGCAGGTTCCGGAGGGACGGCATGTGTTCCCGGGGCTGACTGTGGAACAAAACCTGCTGGTGGGCACCGTCATCTGGCGCGGCATCAAGCTGACAAAAGGGCATCACGAGGAAGCCCTGGAGAATATCTACACAACCTTCCCACGTTTGCGGGAAAGAAGAAAACAGCTGGCCTGGAGCCTGAGCGGCGGCGAACAGCAGATGCTGGTGATTGGCCGCGCGCTGATGGGGCGGCCCAAGCTTTTGATGATGGATGAACCGTCCATGGGTCTGGCCCCCAAGATTATCGCGGAAGTCTTTGAGAAAATCGTCGAGATCAATAAGAAGGGTACGCCGGTATTGCTGGTGGAGCAAAACGCCTCGCTGGCGCTTCAGGTATCCAACCGCGCCTATATCATTGAGCGCGGCAATATTACGCTGACAGGCGAATCAAAGGACCTTCTGGAAGATCCGCGCGTACGCGAAGCATATTTGGGAAAAGCAAAAAACAAGAAAACAGGAGAAGACTAGCATGGTAATCACTATCGGTTCCGATCACGCAGGATATGAACTTAAAGTCAAAATGATCCCGTACCTTGAGAGCTTAGGCCATCAGGTAATCGATAACGGCTCCCACTCCGTAAGTATTCCGGTATTTTTCCCTGAGGTTGCAAAAAAGGTATGCGCGCCCATACTCAGCGGCCAGGCGGAACGGGGCATTATGTTCTGCGGCACCGGCGTGGGCGCGAGCATCGCCTGCAATAAAATTCCGGGTATCCGCTCCTCCATCATCCACGACGTCCATTGCGCGCATCAGGCGGTGGAGCACGACCATGTCCAGGTGATGTGCCTCGGCGAAAAGATTGTAGGGGAATGGCTGGTCAAAGACTTGATCAAGGCGTTCCTTGGAGCTACCGGTGATACGGATGAGCGCACCTGGGAAGTCATCCGCATGCTCAACGAGATGGATGGAAGCCTTCCGCAGGGCTGACCTCCGGCAACGCGCTCGGCGCGCATGCCCGGGCAATATAGGAGAAAATGATATGATATTTGACGCAGATACACATTTATCCCCCTACAGGAACTTTGAACTGAGCATCGATGCCGCGGAATGGTCGGATATTATCGACCGGGCAGGAATAGACCGTGCGCTTGCCTGGCTGCTGCCTCAGGAAGTGAAGGATGTCTCACAAAGCAACCGGTATCTTTACGAAAACGCCAAGCGTTACCCCAAAATGGTGCCCTTCGGCTGGGCGAATATCGGGGAAGGAAAAGAGAAGGCCCTCCGGGACGCAATTATATGCCTGGAGGAATACGGATTTTCCGGGGTGAAGTTGAACGGCGCGCAGAACTCCTACTTTATTGACAGCATAGAGGCAATGGAGGTCTGCGAAGCCATCGCAAAGCGCGGGGGTATCATCGCGTTCCATATCGGCGCCGATGCGCCCGACTTTACCAGCCCCTGGCGCGCGGCGGCATCCGCGAAAGCCTTCCCGGAAACGCCCATACTGATGATCCATATGGGCGGCGCACAAGAGCCGGACGTAAGCGAAGCCGTCATAGAGGCCGCGCGGCAGCATTCGAATATGATGCTGGTGGGGAGCGCCATTGGCGTTGACAAGGTAAAGAACGCCATCGACGCGTTAGGCGCTTCCCGCGTCATGTTCGGTTCCGACACGCCCTTTTTTGACGCCGTGGAGCATCTTGGCAACTATCACGCCATGCTCAAAGCCTATAGTGAGGAAGATGCCAAGCTTGTGCTGGGCGGGAACGCGCAGCGGATATTCGGCGTATAGCTGCAAAAAAAACAGTAAATTCAACAAGAACCCCCGGAGGCTCCGGGGGTTCGCGGCATTTTGGAGGGACGGGCGGACAATTGATTGCGCCTTTTCTCTCCATAATCTCCATATTTGGATTAACGTGGGGGTCAAATTGATATATAATGAAATCTAAGTTTAAGTTAGGCAGGCTTATGGAATGAATATGTTGCCGTCATCGGAAATGCAGAATTGCCCTATTGGAGATAGCACGATACAAAGTCACCCGTCAATTGCCTCATTTCGGCGGAGCGTTGTATCCATATATGCCCTTGCGCATTTTCTTATCGATTTTTGCTCTGCGGCATTGGTATTTGGCTCCCTCCATGTATCGGATGACTGGAAGCTGATCCTTTTATTATACAATTTCTGTGCTTTCGCATTGCAGATGCCGATTGGCCTGATTGCCGATCGGTTCAGGCAAAGCTCGCTGTTTGTTATGCTATCCTGCGTGCCGCTGATTGCCGCCTGCATACTGGGCGGCGTGCTGGGAGCGCGCGCCGCGCTTGTTACAGCCATACTTGCGGGCATAGGCAACGGCCTCTTTCATATCGGCGGAGGCATTGAAGTGCTCAATGTCAGCCGGGACTCAGTGGGCCCTTTGGGAGTATTCGTGGCGCCCGGCGCATTGGGCGTTTTTCTTGGAACGCTGACGGGCAAGCAGTTTGGCCTCTCTATCCCGGTCGTCCTCCTGCTGTTTGCCGCATTGGCCGCCGTGCTGATTATGCCGCGGCTGGTTTCAAAAACGCCTGTTTCACTGACTCGAACGGAATTTTCTCTGGCGGCCCTGAAACATATTCCGGCACTTACCTGCCTGGGGGTTCTGTTTCTTGTAGTTTGCCTGCGCTCTTATATGGGCATGGCCCTTCCTTTTCCGTGGAAAGGGGAGGGGGCATATCAGGTGGTACTTGTCTGCGCATTGGCACTGGGAAAGGCCGCGGGAGGCATATTGGCGGACCGCCTCGGCCTAGTACGCGTTTCGGTGGGTTCGCTGCTTCTTGCGGCAGCGTTGCTTTTGTTCCCGGCTTCCCCCTTCGCCGGTATCGCCGCCGTATTTTTAATCAATACGACGATGCCGGTTACGCTTTGGGCGCTCTCTAGGATTTTCCCCGGCGCCAAGGGCTTTTCCTTTGGCGTATTGACGTTTGCGCTGTTTCTCGGTTTTGTGGCGGTGTTTTTAGGTCTGGAATTTCCTGGGGCATACGTGGGAGTCTCGCTTGTGACCGTCGCATCCGCGGCGCTTCTGTTCCTTGGCCTTCGGAGGGCGCCCTATGGCGGGTGATCTTCTCATTTCCCTTACGATATCCCTTGGGATGACGCTTTTGCTGGAAGCCATTTTTGCGGCCATAGCGGGCGTGCGTACAAAAAGCGATTATCTGCTGGTCTGCGCCGTTAACATAGTGACCAACCCGCCGGTCGTGCTGACGTATTGGTTTTTAAAAAACTTTACTTCCCTTCCGGCCCTGCCTGTCAAAGTTGTCCTGGAGGCTGCGGCCGTCTTGGTGGAAGCATGGTACTACCGGCGTTACAGCCATTTCGGCCGCCCGCTTTTGTTTTCCCTGTTGGCCAACGCGTTTTCATTTGGCATTGGCGCGATACTGAATATTTTGCTTACGGGAGTGTGAACTATGAGAAACCGTATTTGGGTTGGATTGATTGTATTCCTTTGCATGGTTTTCCTCGCCTCAACCGCGCTTGCGGACGTGCTTTGGGAACCGAACGATAATTTCTACCGCGTAAAGCGCGAGGAATGCGAAATACTCGGACGTTCTTTTACGGCCAATGGGTATGATGGCAAGGTCGTTGTCTGGAAGGAGCCGGGCTCAAGCACACAGGCGGGCGAGGTTCCAAACGGCAGCGAGTTCTTTGTTTCCTTCACCTATACCGACTCAAAAGGGAACGTCTGGGGGGTCGTGCAATATACGTACGACCCACAAAGCGGCACGGTCACAAAAGACTACCGGGGAGACGGCGCAACCAACGGCTGGGTATTGATGACGGATTTGTCGCTCGTCTATGACTATATTTCGTTTGACGAAGAACATAAGGAAGAGTTCTCCCCCTTTGCCGGGGCTTATGATGAACTCCTCAATACAAAGGAGATCATATTCTGGAGCTATCCCGGCTCGGGCGAGGTTGTTTACGTGGAAGACCAGATCACGGAAGATTTCAGCTTTGACTATACCTATACGGATGCCGCCGGCCGCCAATGGGGCTACGTAAATTACTATCGCGGCGGCCCACGGGATTTCTGGATTTGTATCGACGACCCGGCCAATCAGGATCTCCCGGCAAACACGCCGAGGCCGGTGGCTGCTCCACCGTCAAGCCCGTCATTGACGCCCAACTCTCCTTTTCCGCTCGCCATTCTGATCGTGATACTCGTTGTTGCGTTGGTCGCGGCCACGATGATTTTGATCCGGATATTCTTTAAAAAGAACGGCGCCGGGGGAGAGCGCAAACAGCAATGAGACGCGTATCGTTCACTGCGGATACTTGCCGCTATGCTGTTAAGCCGCGGCAGTGAGATCGACTGGCTGATTTTTATCTGTTATATTCTTCACATTTCACCCAACATGGTTTAGAATATTCTTAATGCAAACGTATCCGGAAAACATGCCTGCCCCTTTATTCCATTGTGCTCACGCAAAATCCGGTCTTGATTCATTAAAATGATAGGAGTAACCGCATGAAATCTATCGTATTTCAAAAGCCGGGCGTCTTTTCATATGAGGACAGGCCCATACCGGAACTCAAGAACGCAGACGATATTCGCATAAAAATACTGGGCGTGGGGATCTGCGGCACAGATCTGCACATATTGATGGACCCGCCGCTGCATCCCGCAAAGCCGGGCATCATATTCGGCCATGAATTCTGCGGGCAGGTGGACGAGATGGGCTCCGCTGTTACCGGCCTCAAGCCGGGCGACAAGGTCATCGTGGACCCGCATCCCCCCTGCGGTTATTGCAACAACTGCCGGTCCAACCGCCCCGAAATGTGCGAAAACCTGTTCCTGCACGGGGAAGGAATTGAGGGGCAGGCGGCCACGCGCGGCATATTCCGGGACGGCGGGCTTGCGAGCTATGCGGTCATTCCCGCGGGTTCCGCGTATAAAATCGCGCAGGACACCCCGTTCCACCGCATGGCGCTGGCCGAACCGCTTTCCTGCGTAGGGTATGGCATCGAAAAACTGAAGATCCAGGCGGGCGAGACCGTATGCATACTTGGCGCAGGGCCCATCGGCCAGCTCTTTACTGCGCTTGCCAGGGCAAACGGCGCCACCAAGGTCATCGTATCCGAGCCGCATCAATACCGCCGGAAAAAGGCGCTCAAGGTCGGCGCGACGCGCGTCGTGGACCCCACCCGGGAAGACCTCCGGGCGGTCTGCCTGGAGGAGACCGACGGGCTGGGCGTTGACCACTGCGTGGAAGCGGTGGGCCAGTTCCTCATGGCGGCCATCAGCATGGTGCGTACGGGCGGCAAGGTGCTCATGTTTGGGCACGACGAGACGGCGGCCCCCAATATCAAGCTGGGCGAGATCGTCAAAAAGGAAGTTGAGATCCATGGCTGCTTCCTGGGCAAATACTATTATGAAAAAGCGGCGCGCATTATAGAGAGCAACCTGCTTCCGCTCGACGAAATCGCCACGCACAAGCTGCCGTTGAGCCAATACCAGCAGGGGCTTGATCTTTTGCGCGCGGGCGAGGCGCTCAAGGTCGTCATATATCCCGAGGAGTATTGAGGGTGAGGAAGCGCCATATGCTCAAATCGCTCCATCTGAACTCCATCAAGTACTTAAACCTCCGCACATCGTTCCGGCTGGCGCACGAGTGCGGCTTTACGGCGGTGGAAATTTCCGTGCCCAAGCTGCGCAATTTCTTAAATATAGGAAACACGCCCCAAGACGTCGCCGCCATGCTCAGGCAATACGGTCTCACGCCGGTATGCGTAAACGATATATTCGGTGTGGAAAGCATGCGGGCGGAAGAACGTGCGCGCATATTTGCGGAAATGGAATATCTCGCGCCCATTACGCAGGCGATCGGCTGCAAAACGCTGCAGGTATGCCCGCTGACGGAGCTAAGCGAGCTTTCCTGGCCGGAGGCGCGGCGCATGACGGCAAAAAACATTCGCTCCCTTGCGGAAATGGCTGCTCCCTACGGTATTCGGATACAGCTCGAAACCATGGCGTGGGCACCCATCCATTCTCTTGCGCTGGGGCTGGAGGTGCTCGATGAAGTCGGCCTTCCTAACACGGGGATTTCCATAGACACTTGGCATTTCTACGCGGGCGGGGAGACCACGCCCGACGACGTTGCGAAAATGGATAAAAGCCTCATGTGCAACATCCACTTCTGCGACGGCAGGCGCCCTTATGCAAACGAAGCGTGGGATGAGGAGGTACAGCGCGCCTATTATCCCGGCGAGGGCGATATTCCGCTGCGCGCCTACGCGGACGCTATTCGCGCCGCCGGCTACACAGGGCCATGGTCCATAGAGCTGATCAGCCGCAAACACTGGGAGGAAGACAGCCGCGAAGTGGCCCAAAGGCTCTACGAGGGGCTGAGCAGGTATTGCGAATAGGATAACGTGTGCCTTCCAAAGCGGGGATTTGCTGCATCCGTCGCTGCAGCAAAATTCATCCCGAGCTGCGCGGACGCTTTTTGCAGCCATATTCTTTCGTAATTGTAATATGCCGTAAACCTCATGGGTTTATGGCATTTTTGTACATTTATACGGCATTTGCAAATGGTTTTTTCACCAGGCGGCATGCAGCCGTGAAAAACGTTCTTTGCATTTTTATTAGCTTTTTTATTTGACTATCGTATCATACAAGGTTATTATATATTAAAATTTATTATTCTTAACGGTATCCACGCCTATAAATTCTATCGGGCATTTGTGTATCATATGCGATATTTGGCGAATAACATCGCATAAAATATATTGCTATAAATTAAGGAGGGGAACAATTTGAACAAGCACATCAGACTTCTTGCACTGGCTCTAACGCTAATGCTGTGTATCGGCCTCGTGGCGGGCTGCGCGGGTACGCCTGCCCAGACGCCCGCGGATGCGACGGCTGCGCCAAACGCACCGGCGGACCCGGCCGCCCCAGCCGCTCCTGAAAAGACGGAGTACCGTGAACTCTATTCCAACGAAGTAACCACTCTGAATTATCTCGTAACCGGCAACGCCAACGACCTCAAGGTTTGCGTCAATGTGGTTGACGGCCTGGTGGAGTATGACACATATGGCATCATCAAGCCCGCGCTGGCCGAAAGCTGGAGCGTTTCCCCCGACGGCCTGACCTGGACGTTCAAGATCCGCGAAGGCGTATCCTGGGTGGACTCCACCGGCGCCAAGGTTGCCGACGTCACTGCGGAGGACTGGGTCTCTTCTGCCAAGTACGTGCTGGACGCCAAGAACGAAAGCACCACGGAATATATGTTTGAAGGTATCGTAAAGAATGCCGCGCAGTACTATGGCAAGACATACGCGGAGCTGCTCGTTGCAAACGGCGACTATGCGACTATTGAGGAAGCATATGCCGTCGAAGGGATAGAGCCCACAACGATCGATTTCTCTGAGGTCGGCGTAAAAGCCGTAGACAAGTATACGCTTGAGTTTACGCTCGAAGCGCCCAAGCCCTTCTTCCTGTCGGTTCTTTCCTACGGCGGCTATTTCCCCGCTTACGGCCCGCAGCTTGAGGAAAAAGGCACAGCGTTCGGCACCGATAAGGACAGCCTGCTCTTCAACGGCGCCTATATCCTGAGCGAATTCGAGCCCCAGGTGAAGCGCGTATTGGTGAAGAACCCGGAATACTGGGACAAGGACAATGTCTTTATTGAGAAGCTCGCGTATACCTACAACGCAGAGGCAACCGCCCTGGAGCCTGAAATGTTCAAGCGCGGGGAACTCGAATACGCGAGAATCAGCGCAGATATCCTCGACGACTGGACTTCTAACCCTGAGACCATGAATTTGGTCAGAAGCAGCCCCGTGGATAACTCCTATTCCTATTTCTATACGTTCAACTTCAACCCGCAGTTTGACGCGCAGTATGAGCCGGACAACTGGAAGAAGGCCGTCAACAACGAAAACTTCCGCCTGTCCATACAGGCGGGTCTGGATCGCTTGCTGGCTCTGAGCATCAAAGAGCCTTATGAACCCAAGCTGCTGCTCAACAACACGGTTACCCCGGCCAACTTCGCTGCCGCGGGCGGCAAGGACTATGTGACGTATCCTGATCTCGCGCCCTTCACAAACGGCGATACGTTCAACGAGGCAAAGGCGCTGGAGTATAAGGCGGCCGCCGTCACGGAGCTGACCGCCGCCGGAGCCACGTTCCCCGTCAAGATACTCATGCCCTATAACCCCGCTTCCACCGCCGACATCAACTGGGTTAAGGAGTGCCAGGTCGTGGAACAGCAGCTCGAAGGCCTGCTGGGCACAGACTATATCGATATCATCATTGAGGCCGGTCCCTCCACGGGCTTCCTTGGCGCCGTCCGCCGCACCGGTATGTTCGCGCTCATGAAGTGCAACTGGGGCGCCGACTTCGCGGACCCGGAGACCTGGGCGCAGCCCTTCCTCGAAGATAATACCTACAATTTCATGGACAAGAGCGAGGATGCGAAGACCGCTGCCGCCGTGCAGGAGTATTACGCCCTGATTGACGCCGCGGTGGCAATCACCAATGACGACGCGGCCCGTTATACGGCTTTTGCAAAGGCGGAAGCATACCTGCTCTCCCATGCCGTTATCATACCGTTCAGCGTGGACTCCTTCGGCTACGTCGCAACGGTTCTCGATCCGTTCGATTCGCAGTACGCCCCTTATGGCATGACCCTTTACCGCTTTAAGGGCAGGCACCTGCAGGCCGAGCCTATGGGCTTGGAAGCTTTCCCGGCCGCTTACGAAACATGGAAGGCTGACCGCGCTGCCGCTCTTGCGGCCGCCGAATAAGCCGCTGGCATTCGCGCAAAGATCCTGCACAACTCCCTTTGACAAGGCCGCAGGGCTTTATCGGGGGCAAGAGCCCCGCCTAGGCTATGGCCGGGCGGGGCTTCCTTATTAAATATGGAAAGAATGTAACACATGTTAGCGTACATCTCAAAACGAACGGCCCGGTCATTTGTGACGCTGTTTATCATCATCACAATACTCTTCATGCTGCTGCGCCTGATGCCGATAGAAGGATATTTCGACAATTATGACAAGCTGACGCCGCAGCAGGTCAAGGTGGCTCTTAATAACATGGGCTTAAACGACCCGATGCAGAAACAGCTGCTTGACTTTTACAAGAGTTTGCTGCGGTGGGATCTTGGCGTATCGCACAAATACCGCGTGAACGTCGCCAACACGCAGATTATCGCAGAGAAGGCGCCGATATCCATTCAGATAGGGCTCATGTCGCTTGCGATTGCCCTGCTCGTCGGGCTCCCTCTGGGCGTAATGATGGCCCGCAGCACCAAAAGCCGTTTTAAAATTTGGGATAAGATAGGAACTCTGCTTATCGTCGTCATACAAGGCGTGCCTGCCGCCGTCTATTACTTATATATACAGGTCTTCGGTACAAGCCTGCTTGGCGTGCCGCTGTTATTCGCCGAAGATAACCCGGTCACCTGGGTACTGCCCGTAGCCTCTCTGGCTTTGGGCAACATCGCTTACTACGCATTGTGGCTCCGCCGTTTCATGGTGGATGAATACAACAAGGACTATATCCGTCTTGCCCGATTGAAAGGCCTTACGGACGGGAAAATAATGTTCCGGCACGTATTCCGCAACGCGTTTGTGCCGCTGGTACAATATATACCAAACTCCATACTCTTCACCGTCATGGGCTCCATCTATGTGGAGAGCCTGTTTTCCGTTCCCGGAATGGGCGGTTTGCTTGTGAACGTAATACAGCGCCAGGACAACACCCTTGTTCAGGCGCTGGTATTGATATATTCGGCGGTCAGCATCGCCGGTCTTCTCTTGGGCGATATCATGATGATGGTCGTGGACCCCAGGATAAGCCTTGCAAAGAAGGAAGGTGCGCGCTGATGACATACCGCGGGAAGAAATCCGCTATTTTGGAGCAGAGCCTATCCAGCGCGCCGTCCGCGCCCGCCATGGACGAGGCGAAGCTCTTTGATTTCGCCCAATACGATGCGGCCGCCGCAGAAAAGACCGGTTACTCGGATTATTCCTACTGGCGCTCGACCGTCCGCGTTTTCTTTAAGAAAAAGAACGCAGTGTTTTTTTTGTGCCTGATTACGCTGATTTTGCTCTTTTCGGTGCTGCAGCCGCTGCTGCCCAATCAACACGATCCGCTGACCACGTACAAGAACCCGGAGACCGGCGGCCTTGCGCGCAACCTGCCCCCGGGGGAGGAGTTCTGGTTCGGCACCAACTCCATCGGTCAGGATTTGTGGAGCCAGGTATGGAGCGGCGCCCGGACGTCGCTTTTCATAGGGTTCAGCGTTGCGTGCATCGAAGCGATCGTGGGCATCGCCATCGGCCTGCTCTGGGGATATGTGAGGAAGCTGGATTTTCTTTTTACCGAATTATATAACATATTTGATAACGTGCCGCAGACGATCATATTGATACTGATCTCCTATATCCTGCACCCCAGCGTCTCGACACTCATACTGGGCATGTGCCTGACCAGTTGGCTCCAGATGTCGCGCTTCGTGCGCAACCAGATCATCATTATCCGGGACAGGGACTACAACCTGGCCTCCAGGTGCCTTGGCACCTCAACGCCCCGCATCATATTCAAAAACCTGCTGCCCTACCTCGTATCGGTCATCATGCTCCGGATGGCGCTCGCTATCCCTGCGGCCATAGGCAATGAAGTCTTCCTGACCTACATCGGGCTTGGGCTGCCGGTTTCGGTGCCGTCGCTCGGCAACCTTATTAATGCAGGCCGGGAGCTCATGATGAGCGCGTCATTAAGGTACCAGCTCATATTCCCGACAATCGCGCTGTCGCTCGTTACCATTTCATTCTATATCGTGGGCAATTCGTTCGCCGACGCGGCCGATCCCAAGAACCACGTGTGAGGAGGCCCAACATGCAGAACGAACCAATCCTTTCGGTAAAGGACCTATGGATCAAGTTCTCGCTGCGGGGCAGGATTTTGACTGCCGTCCGCGGCATATCGCTGGACGTCCACAAAGGCGAGAACCTGGCGATTGTGGGCGAATCCGGCTCCGGCAAGTCCGTATTCACGAAGACGTTCGTTGGCCTCTTGGACGACAACGGCTATATCGACGGCGGCAGCATACTCTATAAGGGGATGGACCTGGCGCAGTTCAAGTCCGAAAAGGATTGGCTGAAAATCCGCGGCCGGGAGATTGCCATGGTGCTGCAGGACCCCATGACCAGCCTGAACCCGTTAAAGACGATAGGCGCGCAGGTAACAGAGGCCATTACGCTGCACCAGAACCTCCGCGGCGCGGAGATCAAAGCCGCCATGCTTCAGATATTGAGTGACGTTGGCATATCAGAGCCGGAGCGGCGCAGCCGGCAGTATCCGCATGAGTTTTCAGGCGGCATGCGCCAGCGCGTTGTCATCGCCATCGCTTTGGCCTGTAAGCCGAAAATACTCATCTGCGACGAACCCACCACCGCACTCGATGTGACGATACAGGCGCAGATATTGAACCTCATCAAGGAACTCAAGGAAAAGTATGCGCTGACCACGATATACATCACCCACGACCTCGGGGTGGTGGCCAACGTCGCCGATCGGATCGCCGTGATGTACGCGGGCGATATTGTGGAGATCGGCACATCGGAGGAAGTGTTCTATGACCCCCGGCACCCCTACACCTGGGCGCTGCTTTCATCCTTGCCGCAGCTTGGCGTAAAGGGCAGCCCGCTCTATTCCATTGAAGGCACGCCGCCCAATCTCTTTGCGGAGATCAAAGGGGACGCATTCGCGCCCAGGAACCCGATGGCGCTCAACATCGATTTTATCGAGAGGCCCCCGCTTTTCGACGTGACCGAGACCCATCAGGTCCGCTCATGGCTCATGGACCCCAGAGCGCCGCGCGTGGAGCCGCCCGAGCATATCAAAAAGCTCCGGGAGCGCATGAAGGGGGAGGGAGCCTAAATGGAAAGCGTACCCAAAACAAGCCGCGAAAAGCTGCTGGAAATCAAAGATCTTACCATATGCTTCGGCCCGCGCAGCCGCCGTTTTACGGCGGTGGACAACGTGAGCTTTGATATTTACCGGGGCGAGACATTCGGGCTGGTTGGCGAATCCGGTTCCGGAAAGACCACGGTGGGCCGCTCCATTGTGCGCATCAACCCTGTGCATTCCGGCGAAATATTATATAAGGGCCAAAGAATCGACGGAACCATTTCAAGAGACCTGGACCGCCAGGTGACGCGCTCGATCCAGATGATATTCCAGGACCCGATGGCGTCTTTGAACGAGCGCGCGAAAATAGACTATATCGTGTCCGAGGGCTTGTTCAACCTCGGGCGCAGCATGACGGCGGAGGAGCGAAGGGAAAAGGTGTCAAAGGCGCTTCTAGACGTGGGCCTGCTGCCGCAGTTCGCCAGCCGGTTTCCGCATGAGTTTTCCGGCGGCCAGCGGCAGAGGATCGGCATCGCGCGGGCGCTCATTATGGAGCCGGAGTTTATCATAGCCGACGAGCCGATTTCGTCGCTCGACGTCTCCATCCGGGCGCAGGTGTTAAACCTCCTTTCTTCGCTGCAGAAGGAAAGGGACCTGACCTACCTGTTTATCGCCCATGATCTTTCTGTGATGCGCTTTATTACCGACCGCATCGCCGTAATAAGAAAAGGGACTATTGTGGAACTGGCTCAAACCGAGGCGTTGTTTGCGCACCCGCTGCACCCCTACACGCGTTCGCTGCTTTCGGCCATCCCCATGCCCGACCCGGTTTATGAAAAAAGCAAGTTGCTGGAGGTCTACGACCCCGGCATGCATGATTATGCAAAAGAAAAGCCTGTGTGGACGGAAGTGGAACCGGGGCACTTCGTGTTGGGGAACGAAGCGGAACTTAATCAATACCGACAGGAACTGGAGCGTATATGATACGGCCAAAGTCACTTTTCCCCGGCGCGCGCGTTGCGCTGCTTTGTGCGTCCAGCCCTGTGCCGCCCGAAAGGCTGGAGCCCGCGATTGAAAGCGTGCGGGTCATGGGCTTTGAGCCTGTTGTCTACCCAAGCTGCACCCTTCGCCACGGGTACCTCGCGGGAGACGACGCGCAGCGGGCGGCCGACGTTATGCATGCATTTGCGGACGACAGCATCGACGGCATACTCTGCATCCGCGGGGGATACGGCGCCGCGCGCATTTTAAAATTGCTGGATTTTAACGCCATCGCCTGTAGGCCTAAGTACTTCGGCGGCTACAGCGACGTGACCGCGCTGCACACGGCGTTCAATCGCCTCTGCGGATTTATAACCTATCACACGCCCATGCCCTCCACGGAACTTTATACCGAGCTTGACGCCTACACCATGTACCATCTGGAACAATGCCTGTTCGGCGGGCACTTCGGGCAGCTTGAAAATCCCGTAGGCGTGCCGCTCGAACCAGTACAGGGCGGCTCATGCGTTGGGACGCTGACAGGGGGCAACCTATCGCTCATCGCTTCCGCCGTGGGCACGCCGTGGGAACCGGATTTTGAGGGAAAAGTGCTGTTCCTTGAGGATGTGGAGGAGAAGCCCAGGAAGGTGGACGCCATGCTCACCCAGTTGATCAACGCCGGGAAACTTCAAAGCTGCGCGGGCATTGCCCTTGGCGCGTTCACGGACTGTATAGCGGAAAACCCGGAAGAGTCCCTTACGCTGGAAGAAATATTTGAAGAACTTTTGGCGCCTCTCGGCATTCCCGTATTAAAGGGCCTGCAGTGCGGGCATATCATGCCCACGCTATCCCTGCCGCTAGGCGAACAGGTCCTGCTGGACACCGACAAACGGACCGTAACGGTGCTGGATTGAGGGAACGATGAACAAGAAAGAACTGAATGAATATATAGCAAACGAGATCGCGTTGGCAGACGCCAACGTCTCGCTGTTTGTAAAGGACATGGATACGGGCGAGACGCTATACGCTTACCACGAAAACGAGGCCGTATCTTCCGCGTCCACCATCAAAGTGCCCATCATGCTGGCGGCCCTGGAGCAGGTAAGGCGCGGGGCGCTGACGCTTGAACAGCGTATTCCAGTGAACGAATGCGAAATACTCGATGACACCGAAGTATTCGAATACGGCACCTGCGACTGCCCTCTAAACGAGCTGATCTATTGGATGATCGTCAAAAGCGACAACACCTCCACCAACGTGCTGATCGAGACGTTGGGTTTTGCCGCGATCAATGATATGATACATGCATTGGGTATGAAATCCACCGTTCTCGGCCGCAAAATGCTGGATTTTGAGGCGCTCAAAGCCGGGCGCAACAACCTAATCAGCGCATATGATATGGCGCTGTGCTATGAAGCGCTGCACCGCGGAACAGTTCTTACGCCGGAGCTTTGCGCGTTCGCGCTGGGTATCTTAAAACGACAGCGCAGCATGAACATGTTCCTGCGGTATATCGCGGACGATATCGAAGTGGCGCACAAGACCGGCGCACTGGACCCCGACCTCGGGCACGACAGGGTCGCTCACGACGCAGGTATTTTCTATTTGGACAACGTCAGGTACTACCTTGGCATATTCCTGACCGGAGCGCCGGACGACAAAAAGTATTCCCGCCGTTTGATCGGCAGGCTTTCCAAGGCTGTTTACGAGTATTCAAGGGGTGATTGATATGGGAAATACCGCGGTTGTGAGCGAGCCGATCGCTCCGCTGATGAAGGCCCCCACGCTGCAGTGCGAGCTTGCGGACGAGGCGCTGCACGGCATGGCAGTGGAGGTGCAGGGGACCGTATCCAACGGCTGGGCCAGGGTGCGCACGCATTACAATTATGAAGGCTACGCGAAGATCGACCACCTTATAATCGAAAGCTCGTACGCTGCGCGCTGGGAAGAGCTTCCCAAGAAGGTCGTTTTAAAGGCGCAGGCGGATGTGCTTTCCGCCCCGAGGGTGCAGGGTTTCTTGCTGTTGAGCCTGACGCGCGGCGCGGTATTGGCCGTACGTTCCGAGGCCAATGAGGACGGCTGGGTCCGCGTGGCGCTGGCGGACGGACGCGAAGGCTATATCAGGGAGAGTTTTCTGGGCGAATATCTCACGACGTGGTCCAGGGACGACGAGCCTGCGCTTCGCTGGCGGCTCATGGACTCAGCGCTTTCCTACTTGGGCACCCAGTACCGCTGGGGAGGCAAGACTCCCCAGGGCATCGACTGCTCGGGTCTCACCTCCATGGCCTATCTACTCAACGGTATTCTTATTTACCGGGACGCGGACATCCGCGAAGGCTTTGCCATGCGCAAGATTCCCGTGGAGGAAATCAAAGAGGGGGACCTCATATTCTTTAAAGGCCATGTCGCCATGCATTTGGGCGGCGGCAGGATCGTACATTCCACGTCCTGCCGGGGAAGCGACGGTGTGGTATTTAACAGCCTGAACCCGAAGGATGAGGATTACCGGCCCGACCTTATCGAAAGTATCAAATTCGCCGGAACAGTGTTTTAAATTAAAAGTATCAAATTTGCCGGAACGGTGTTTTAATTTGGAGGAGTAACATGAGAGTATTTATCAGCTGCGACATAGAGGGCGTCACGACCACTACGCTATGGGACGAGACCTGTGTACTGGGCAAGCCCACGATCGCCGGTCCCCACGCCGAACAGATGACGCAGGAGGTAAAGGCCGCGTGCGAAGGCGCGATTGCGGCGGGAGCGGACTATATTCTTGTAAAGGACGCCCATGAGACGGGGACCAATATCGATATCCGGGAACTGCCCGAGTGCGTGGAGATCATACGGAGCTGGAACGGGCACCCCTACAGCATGGCGACAGGGGTGGATAAGAGCTTCGACGCGGCCATGTTCATTGGCTACCATGCCGCGGCGGGGCGTATCGGCAACCCGCTTTCGCACACGATGACGCGGAGGATCTTCTACGTGAAGCTCAACGGAGTCAAGTGCAGCGAATTTCAGCTGTACAGCTGGGCCTGCGCGCTCGAAGGCGTGCCCACCGTGTTTTTAGCGGGCGACAAAACGCTGTGCGAGGATTCAAAAACCCTGCACCCGAGCCTTGTTACGCTGGCCGTGAAGGACGGCTTCGGCGGCGCAACAAAATCCCTGGCCCCGGCCCGCTCGCTAAAGCTCATACGGGAAGAGTGCGAAAAGGCGCTAAAACAGGACCTCAAAAAAGCGCTCGCTAGGCTGCCCAAAGAGTTTGAGCTTGAATTCTGCTACAAGGAGCACAAGGACGCCGCCGCGATGGCCTGGTATCCCGGCTTTGAACGGATAGACGACAATACGATCAGGATGCATACGGCCGATTATTTTGAGGTGCTGCGCGCCGTTCAGTTCGTGCAGTAAGCGGGGTATTTATGAAGATCAAGGAAATTCAGCTCGGTTCCATCCGCATACCGCTTGCGCGGCCGTTTAAGACCGCGCTGCGCACCGTGGACCATGTGGACGATATAGCGGTGCGCATCGTCGCTGACACGGGGGAGTGCGGGTACGGGGAGGCCCCTCCCACCGCAGTCATCACCGGCGATACCAAAGGCTCCATCGCGGAGGCCATTCAGTCGTTCATCGCCCCGGCCATCATCGGCATGGACATTGAGGATATCGACGGCATCATGCGCAAGGTCAACGCCTGCATCGTCAAGAACAGCTCGGCCAAGGCCGCAATCGATATGGCGGTATACGACCTCTGGGCAAAGCGCCTGAGTACGCCGCTCTACAAGCTTCTGGGCGGATACCGCAGACAGATGGAAACCGACATCACAATCAGCGTCAATCCCGTTGACCAGATGGTGGCGGACAGCGTGGACGCCGTAAGGCAGGGCTTCCGCATCCTCAAAGTAAAGGTGGGACGCGAGGGCCTGAAGGATGTGGAGCGCATCAGCGAAATCCGCGCCGCGGTCGGCCCTGAAATTGCCCTGCGCGTGGACGCCAACCAGGGCTGGGAACGAAAGGACGCCGTACGCATCATCACGGCGATGGAGGATAAAGGATTGTCCATTGAGCTTGTGGAGCAGCCGGTGCCTGCCCACGACTTACTCGGCATGCAATATATCACGAGCCGCGTGCTCACCCCGATATTGGCCGATGAAAGCGTGTTTGCGCCCGCGGACGCCGTTGAAATCATACGCACGCACGCGGCGGATTTAATCAACATCAAGCTCATGAAGGCGGGCGGCATCTACAATGCCCTTAAAATCTGCGCAATCGCCGAATCTTACGGCGTAAGCTGCATGATCGGCTGCATGCTGGAAAGCAAGCTGGCCGTGAGCGCTGCGGCGCATCTTGCCTGCGCCAAGCATGTGATCGCCTATGCGGACCTCGACGGCCCGTCGCTGTGCCTGGACAACCCGTACAAGGGCGGGCCGGTGTTCGACGGCCCCATGATCACGATGGCCGACGCCCCGGGGCTGGGAATCGCCGAAGTGCCGTTTTTTGACTAACAGAAATACGTACTTAATAATACGCCTCATGCTTTAAGCATGAGGTGTTACTATATCTTTCTTGCTTTAATAAGTAAAAAATCAGGCTTATGATAATATTTTTTGTATGATGGATATTTCTCCATTACGCTTTCATTCGGTACTGGCTCTACAACCTTTTCAATAATTAGACCAGCAGAAATTATTGAATTTATAATAGACGAAAATGAACGATGGTACTTTATAACATCATTGACAATCCAATTTGTTTTTCGTTCACCAAGCTCACTGTAATTTGCTAAGTTGTAGTGCAAAATATTACCTTCGTCATCTTCTGACCAAAAGTTTCCGTCTTTTAAAGCAGTAGTTAGTGGGTGTTCTTGTGAAAAAACCAAAATTCCATTTTCATTTAGTGCAGAATAAATGGCATGTAACAGTTTGTCAAAATCTTCAATATAATGTACTGCAAGCGAGCTGAATATTACGTCAAAACGTTCATTTAGCGATAGCAAATCCATCATGCTAATATTAAAAAAGCTCACGTTAGCAGTTGTGCTTTCTTGCTTAGCTATATCCAGCATTTTTTTAGAAATATCTATTCCTACAACTTTCTTAGCACCCATTTTTGAAAATTCGGTACAGTTTTCGCCGTAACCGCACCCCAAATCTAATACCGATTTTTCAGTTAGATCAGGGCAAAGTGAAAACAATGTCGGTTTTTCCACGATAATATTTGCTGCTGATGGATTTTCTCTTAATTTTTTATATCCATCAAAAAAGACTTGATTATCATAAATGTTTTGCTCAGTCATAGCACACTGCCCCTACCTAATATAAATAATTTGTAGTTAAGCTAGCTCAACAAATTTTATTGATGAATCTTAGGTTAAGCGAGAGGCCCGAATAACCGCTTGGGTCATTAATTATGCATAGCTAACGCTGCGCTTTAAAAACCATTTCTTATCAATTAGAATATAGCATGCCATGGAAGTCAAAGCAAATATATGTCAGCCGCCATATTCTCTTTCACGTGCGCATAGCAAATTCGCAGGAACTATACCTTGAAACCCCAAACAGGTTTATTGACGTGCTGAACCCCCGGAACTTCCGGGGGTTTTGCAGCTTTTACCGGAACTGATTCCTGTACGCGCCGGGGGTCATCTGCGTATATTTTTTAAATGCCTCCCCGAAATGGCTCTGCGAGCAAAATTGATAAAACGCGGCGATCTCCGCGAACGTGCTGTTAGAATACCGGATAAAGGCTTTGGATTCCTCCACGCGCTTCCTCTGGATATAGGAAAACAGCGCTTCTCCCGTTTCTTTTTTGAACAGCCCGCACAGATAATGCGGGTTCACATAGACGTGCTCCGCGATTTCATGAAGCCGCATCGGCTCGCTCAGGTGGTTTTCGATATACGTCATGGCCTGCCGTACCGTCTGTGAATACTTCGCGTTGCACAGCTGGTTGACGCGGGCGGTGAACACGCGAATCATTTCCCCCTCGAACGGCAGGAGCTGCTCCATTGTGGCGCAATTTTCCATGCGCTGTATGAACGCGTCGCTCAATGTGAACGCCTCATCCGGGGAAACGCCGCCGGATATCGCCGCGCGCGTCATGAACGTGCAGCTTGCGATGAGCGAATTTTTGAGCGAGCGCACCGGGTCGGGCGCAAGCAGGGCGCGCGGCGCCGCGTTGATCTCCGCGAGTATGTTCGCGGAGTTTTCCTTATCCCCGTTGGCGATCAGGCGGCAGATTTCCTGCTCCAGCGCGTACGGCGGGTGCTGGAACTGTTTCATGCGGTAGCCGTAGGTGTTTTCAAAGTAGCTTTTCTGTATGCCGTCGTCCGCGGGCGCCGCGGTATTTTCTGCCGCAGGCTCCATGCCGTTGCATAGATCCTCCAGAAGTTTTCCCGAGTAATAATACCGGTTGTCGTCCGCCACCGGCAGCGACGAATAGTATTCAAAAAGCGCGGGTTTTAGCCAGATGGGGAGCGCTTCGCTGCGGATCAGCCGGAGGATTGCCGTTTCGGTCATCGGCTCAAACAGCATCGGGCCCGCGAGCAGCAGTTCCCTTTCATTCAGCCGCAGGCAGATAAACCGTTCATGGTAGCGCGTGCCGATGTACTGCGCGCGCAAAGGTTCGCCGGTAAAGGGAGGGAGCGCGGAAAGTCTGGTGCCGCCCAGGAGCAATACGCCTGCGCAGCTTGCGTCCGCAGGCAAGGCCTGGCGCGGTTTATTATCCTCATACCATTCGATGGCGAGTCCCGTTGCGTAATGATAGGTACGCATGAGCCTGGAGCGGATATCCGTCATGTCAAGCGCCCCCTTTTTCGATATTCGACATCAGTATATTAATATTATAATATTTTTCTGAAAATTGTTATATGTTTTTCCGAACAAACTGCGTATACTTTTTATTAGTGAAACCGAATAGACAGGTTTCCTAGCACGCGTCGCTTATCTTCCGTTTCCCAGGCAAATGCGCCGAAATCCTAAATAACCTTCGTTCAAAGCCCTAAACTGATTAACCATTTGCGCCTAAGCCCGGCACGGGTATTGTCCCTGCCGAAAACGCTACACGCATTTTGTGCGTACGGCGAGGCGATGGCGCGAACGCCCAATTATTATGAGGAGGAAAACAATATGAGAAAGTCGCTCGGCATTCTGATGGTTCTTCTTATGATCGTATCGCTCTTTGCAGGCTGCACGCAGCCCGCGGCCACGCCCCCGGAACCCGCGCCCGCCGCCGAGCCCACGGCGGCCCCCGCTGAACCCACCGAGGCGCCAGCCCCCGCGGAAGCGCCGCGCGTCACCATCAAGTTCGCCGCCCAGGCGGACAGCACCCCGGCAACCCAGGCCGTTGTGGACGCTTACAACGCCTCGCAGGACAAATTCACCGTGGAATGGGTGGATATGACGAACGACTCCAACGCCATGCGCGAGCAGCTCATCACCACATTGAAAGCCGGCTCCGCGGATTATGACGTCATCTCCATGGACGTCGTATGGGCGGGCGAGTTCGCGGCGGCGGGCTATATCGAGCCCATCGACCAGTACATGAAGGACGCGGGCCTCAAGATTTCCCAGTTCAACTCCGGCTCCATGGCATCCGGCTCCTACAACGCGAAGCAGTACGTGCTGCCGTTCTTCCCGGATCTTGGCCTGCTGTATTTCCGCAAGGACGTTGTTTCTGCGGAAGACGCCGCGAAGCTCGTCAGCGGCCAGTATACGTTCGAGGATCTCTTAGCCATGGCGACCACCTACAAGGGCCAGGGCGGCACCACTGACGGTTACGCGTTCCAGTCAGGTCTGTATGAAGGCCTCGTGTGCAACCTCGCCGAGTTTACCGCCGGTTGGACCAATGTACAGGGCGGCCTCACATCCATGAAGGCGTTCGTGGACTCGGAGGCGGTGCCCACCGATATCCTCAATTATCGCGAAGGCGAAACTGCCAACAGCTTTGTCAAGGGACAGAGCGTGTTCGCCCGTAACTGGCCGTACCAGTGGGGCGTCATCAAGAGCGAGGGCACCATCAAGGTGGACCAGGTGGATGTAGCACCCCTGCCCGGCGGCTCCACCGTTGGCGGCTGGCTGCTTGGTATGAACAAGAACTCCGCGAACAAGGAAGGCGCATGGGATTTCATGAAGTTCCTCGCCACCGAACAGGGACAGAAGATCATGTCCACACAGGGCGGCTACCTGCCCGGCTTCAACGCCCTGCTTGAGGATGCCGACGTGCTCGCGGGCAACGAAATGCTCAAGATGGAAGGCTTCAAGAACGCGCTCTCCACCACTATCGCAAGGCCGGTTTCGGCGGAGTATGCCAAGACGTCCGACGCCATCCAGCAGAACGCGCACAAATTCCTCTCCGGTTCCCAGACTGTAGAAGATACCGTGGCGGCCGTCAACGCCGCGCTTGGGAAATAACAGGCTGACCCGTACGCCCTCCAGCCGCTTCGGCTGGAGGGTTTCAGGGGACATTGGTTCGGGGTTCGGGCTCGGTTTTATAACGGGTCCGTTCCTTTATGTAAATGTGGCTCAAGGCCGCGCCAGTCGCGCGGGCATGCCGGGAAAGGAAATGCGTATGGTCAAAAAGCGGATTACGGCGGGGCAGCTTGCGTTCCTTGCCCCTTTGCTGCTGTTAATCGCGGCGTTCGCGCTCTATCCCATCCTCTGCTCGGTCGTCTATTCCTTTTTTGATTACCGTACGAACGATCAAACCGTATCCGGGCTATATACGGGCACAAGCTTCAACGCCCGCCTGTTTGCCGAGGATTGCGATTACATCGCCTATTATCTGAGCGATGAAGTCACGCTTGTAGAGGGCGAGGATAAGGCGGAACTCGAGGCGGTATCGGCGGAAGCCACGGCGATGTTTGAAACATACAAGAACGCAGGAAAGCCCCTTTCGCTCTCCAAGGCGGAGGAGCAGGAACTTCTAGCGTATATTGACGGCGCCGAAGCGCGCATCAACCGCGTGTATGACGCGAACGCTGGCGTTGCCTTTTATAACCGGGACAAAATCGGCATACTCGCCAACGAAATGCGCTCCTGCATCATCAAAAGCAATTTTACGGGCCTCGCCGCGTACGGGACGCTGTTGCAGGATACGCGCTTCTTTGACTCGCTCGGCCATACAGTACTGTTCACCCTCGTATCGGTTGCATTGGAATTAACGCTCGGCATGCTGCTGGCGCTGATCATGAACAAGGCCATGAAGGGGATCGGCGTGGTCCGCACGGCGGCGCTCGTTCCGTGGGCAATCCCAACCGCCGTTTCCGCCTTGATGTGGAGCTATATGTACGACGGCGGCAGCGGCGTCATCTCCCACATGTTTGCCTCGCTGGGGCTTATCAGCGAGCCGCAGGTGATGCTGCTTTCCGCAAACGGCGCGATGGCGGCAGCCATTCTCGCGGACGTATGGAAAACCACGCCCTATATGGCGCTGCTGCTTCTCGCCGGGTTACAGATCATAGACCGCGGGCTGTATGAAAGCGCGAAGATAGACGGCGCAAGTACCGTCCGTACGTTTTTCTCCATTACGCTTCCCATGCTCAAGCCCTCCATGCTGGTAGCACTCCTGTTCCGCACGCTTGACGCGTTTCGGGTGTTCGACCTGATTACGGTATTGACAGGCGGCGGGCCGGGCGGCGCAACCGAGACGCTTTCCATATACGCGTATAAGCTGATGATTGGCCAGAGCAACTACGGCTACGGGGCCGTCGTCGTCATCGCCATGGCGCTGTTCGTGGCGGCCATCGCGTTTGTATTCATCAAGGTGCTGGGCGCCGAACTCATCGCGGACGATTGAGGAGGCAAAGTATGAAAAACATAACCTTGAAAAAAGTCCTCTATCTTGCCGTGGTAGTACTGCTGCTCTCCGTCATGATGTTCCCGTTTTTCTGGATTACAATTACATCATTTAAGCCCTCTGAGGAAATATTTGGCTCCACGGCGCTGCGCGTGTTCGCCGTAAATCCCACGCTTGAAAATTACCAGACGGTCATCGACAAAGGCATTCTCAATTCCATCAAAAACAGCCTCATCGTTTCGCTTTCCACAACAGTATATGTGGCGGTGGTATCGTCATTATCGGCCTATGTGCTGGCCCGCTGCCGCTTCAAAGGCAAGACGCTGCTGATGAGCCTGATACTGGGCATTTCCATGTTCCCGCAGATGATCATCGTGGGACCGATATTCAATATGTTCTACAAGCTGGACCTTTTGAACAGCTATGGCGTCACATTCGCGTATTCGAGCATTACGCTGCCGGCAGCTGTGTGGATTATGGTGGCGCATTTCAAGCGCATTCCCCCTTCGCTGGAGGAGGCGGCGCATATCGACGGCTGCTCCATGTGGCAGACGCTCTGGAAGGTGATATTCCCTATCGCGATGCCGGGCGTGTTTACCACCGCCATCATGACGTTCATCGCATCCTGGAACGAATACCTGTTGACCTTTACGCTGAACGCGGATAAAGCGTTCCAGACGGTTCCCGTTGCCATCAACGCCCTGAGGACGCAATTCAGTATCCTGTGGGGGGAGATTACGGCTGCGACCGTGATCGTCATCGTGCCTACGCTCATCATCGTGCTGCTGTTTCAGAAGCGGATCGTATCCGGTCTGATGGCGGGCGCGGTAAAAGAGTGATTTTAAACTTTTTCATACTTTGAGGTGAAACATTTGATTCCAGAAGGACTGAAACTCACCATGCACCAACTCAACAGGGAGGCGCTTGCAGGCGAGGAAGCGATTTTCCACTGCGCCAACGGCTACCTGGGCGTGCGCGGCTGCTTTGAGGAGGGGTACCCCCCGGAATTATTGAGCGTGCGCGGCGCCTATATCAACGGCTTTTACGACGACGCGGATATCCCCTATGGCGAAAAGCTGTACGGCTTTCCAACCACGCGCCAGACGATCATCAACCTGCCCGATGCACAGACGATCACTTTGACCATAGACGGCGAACGGTTCGATCCTTTCTCCGACGGCCTGTTGGAGTATGAACGGGCGCTCGATATGCGCCGGGGCGTCACGGAGCGCCGCATGCTGTGGCGCTCGCCTGGGGGGTACATGTTTCGGGTTACGGCGCGGCGTATGGCGAGCTTTTGTTTGCAAGAGCTATTCCTGATGGAATACGACGTAGAATCCGTGGATTATACGGGGCCGATCCAGATACATTCTTCTTTAAACGGCAATGTGGAGAATTATAGTGATCCCAACGATCCACGCGTTGCCCCCGGCGCTGCCCGCCATATTCTTGTGGAACAGGCCGGTACGGAAGACGGCGTGTTGCGCGTTGCTTGCCGCACCAGCCGCTCAGGGCTTAAAATTGCGTGCCGGGTACAGCATCTGCTGGAAGGGGAAGGGGACTTTGCCTACGGCTCTGACAGCCAGAGCGCCTGGGCGGATATTGAAGCAACTATAGAGCCGGGCGGGCGCGTGAAGCTTTATAAGCTGTGCGTGTACAGCGATTCGTTCAGGGCTCAGGACCCGTCCGCGCATGCTGCCGCCAAGCTTGAACAGGCGATTCGCTTAGGACCGGTTCATTGGCACGCGGAGCAGCAAAAGTATCTCAACGCGTTCTGGGAAAACGCCCGTGTGCTCATCGACGGGGACGCGGACGTGCAGGGGTATCTCGACTTCAACCTGTATCAGCTGCTGCAGTCGGCGGGGAAGGACGGTATCAGCAACGTCCCCGCGAAGGGGTTAAGTGGCGAAGGGTACGAGGGACATTATTTCTGGGATACCGAAGTTTATGTGTTCCCATTCTTCCTTTTCACCGATCCGGAAATGGCAAAAAGCCTGCTCGACTACCGCTACGGTATCCTGTCTCAAGCGCGGGAGCACGCGCGCCTGCTGGGGCACGGAACCGGCGCGCTCTACCCCTGGCGCACCATTGCAGGGAGCGAATGCTCCTCCTATTTCCCGTCCGGCTCCGCGCAGTACCACATCAACGCTGACGTCGCGCATTCGTTCATCCAGTATTACCTTGCCACAGGCGATATTACCTACATGGCTGAAAAGGGCGCGGAAGTCCTCATTGAAACGGCGCGGCTGTGGCTGGACGCGGGGCATATGGATAATGGGCGCTTTTTCATCGACTGCGTGACCGGTCCCGACGAATACACCTGCCTGGTCAACAACAATTACTATACCAATGCGGGTGCGCGGGAAAATCTCCGCTGGGCGGCCAATATCTGCGCAACGTTGCGGGGAGCGGGCCTGTTTGATCGCGTACAGGCGCAGACGGATGTGAGTGAGGAAGAGGAGAGGCGCTTTCTGGAGGCCGCCGAAGCGATGTACCTGCCCTATGACGAACGCTTGGGGATCCTGATGCAGGACGACAGCTTCCTCAACAAAAAGCGGCTGGATCTTACCGGTATCCCCAAGGAAAATTTCCCTTTGCTGCTGCATTACCACCCGCTGTTTATCTATCGCCATCAGGTCTGCAAACAGCCGGACGCCGTATTGGCGCTGTACCTGTTCGGCGACGGGGTGGGGGAGGACGCTGCAAGGCGCACCTATGCGTATTACGAGGCCGTTACTACCCACGATTCCTCGCTTTCCAAATGCATATTCAGCATTATGGCAGCGCGGTTGGGGGATGCGGAGAAGGCCTATGAATATTTCAGGGAAACCGCCTCCGCCGATCTGAACGACGCCCACGCCAACACGCGCGACGGCCTACATGTGGCCAGTGTCGGCGGCGCGTATCTTGCCGTCGCCTCCGGCTTCTGCGGGCTTTCCGCAGGCCGGGAAGGGATTTCCCTTAACCCGCGGCTTCCGCGTCACTGGAGCCGGGTACAGTTCCGCGTCCATTATCGGGGGAGCATGCTTGCGGTTGACGCGACGCGGAAAAGCTGTTCCGTAGCAGTGGAAGCGGGCAGACCGCAGCGCGTGAAAATCGGCGGTACCGCCTATACCGTGGGGCGTTCGCCTGTCACGGTGCGCTGTGACGAATAATAGATTGCGAAACAGATCTGGAACGGCCGCCATTGGGGAAACTAACATGAAAACGCCCCCGCTACGCTTAAAGGCGTTATCAATCGCTACAACATGATTGGCCAGTCAAAGAGGAGATATCCGAAAAGGATACCTCCTTTGTTTTCCCTCGGGCGGACCATATCGATATTTCAAAAGATATGGACTAACCAGTCCTGCCATTGGATTTAAAAGCCGTTTCGGTTATAATCCAAGGCAGATGATATTGTATATGATACTTGAAGGCGTGCGCCATGATCAGAAACGGCAAGGTCCGCCCTATTAATTGGATATTCAAATATATAAAAAGAGGTACAAAAGATGAGCCTATCGGTTAGAAATGCGTCGATTGAAGATTTTGATGATGTTTACCCTCTGTTTGAGCAGCTGTGGCCGAATAAAGCGCTGAACTGGGCCGAACTTCATAAGGTGTTTGAAAGGGCCGTAATTTCTGAAACAGATGAGTTGTTTTGCGCCGTGCTGGAGGAAGAAATCATTGGCTTTTGCGCATATGCAATCGTCAATAATCTTTGGCAGGAAGGGTATATCTCTTATATTTATGCGATGGTTATCGATCAAAGATTCAGAGGGAAGGGATTTGGCACCAGGCTGATCACCGAAGCGATCGATCGGTCAAAGGCGCAGGGAATGAAGAGGGTCGAACTGGATTCGGGCTTCCAACGAGAAAAAGCGCATGAGTTTTATATCAAACTCGGATTTGAGAAGCGGGCGTATTTATTTTCCTATACGTTATGAACTCCTCTGTATCTGAAGTGTCCCGGCTGACGGGGCTGTCTGGCCGGTATACGAAATAAAGGAGGCAAATCGGAGAACAAGGAGCAGAAGAGAAGTCTTCCAGAATGTTGGATAATTGCACAGCGGGGAAAAGTGATTGAAAAGATCTGCTTATGGCTCTATGCGTATCATGCTCCCGGCACAAATGACATCCGAAAAAACAGGAGGAAGTCTTCTGTTTGATCTGATACATTGAAAGAAACGCATGGAGAATTCTGTGCAATACGGAACGGGCGGTAATATGACAAACACATATTTTAATCCGGGCTGCGCTTTGAGCATCTACAAGCCCGAACTGGAGAATAAACTTTTAGCGTTTTTAAATAAGAGCTACGGAGAGGCCCAATTACACAAAATATGCTGCCGCCATGATCCGCGGTTGGAAGCGGGCTCATTGATTATCAACATATGCGCCGACTGCGACAGGCGGTTTCGAAGCTTGTATGAGGGAATATCAACCGTTTCTTTGTGGGAAGTGCTGGATGGCCTGGATACATTCCCGTATCCCGACTATGAAAGGATGAAACTGTCGGTGCATGACGCCTGCCCCGTGCGCGAGAAGACGCAGGTGCATCAGGCTGTGCGCAGTCTGTTAAGCAAGATGAACATTGAGGTTGTGGAAACGGAGTTTTTCGGCACGCGCTCGATCTGCTGCGGGGATGATTTCTACCCGATCCTTCCGGTTGAGCAGGTCTACCAGCGAATGAAAAAACGGGCGGATATGATGCCCTGCGACGACGTCTGCGTCTACTGCGTATCCTGTATCAAATCCATGCATATCGGCGGAAAGAGGCCAAGGCATCTTATCGACCTTCTCATGGGTGAAACAACCGAGCCGCAGATATACGACACCGTGCAGTGGCACAACCAACTGCAGGACTATATTGAAGCACATTAAGGATACCTTATCCGGCAAAATCTTTATTCCGTCCACGCCGCCGCCGCGTGCAGCAGCGCGCTGCAAATTGCCTGCATGCGTTCGAACCTGTTGCTTTTCTGCATGATCTGTTCGTCCATATACAGCCTGCGGTTGACTTCAACCATCACGCTTTTTACACGCTTGTCCCGGCGGTAATGCGCCAAGGGGGTGATGCTTCCCGAATAGGGCGTGTTAAAGCGTACATACATGCGCTCTTTGCGTGCCGTTTCCGCCATTATGTCCCGTAAAGAATCGGGCGTATGGAAGGAATCCGTGCCAATGCAGATATCCGGCCGCTTCAGCAGGCAGCTTAGGCGCACTGGCCTTTTTGAATGGAAGGAATGGCAATCTACGATCGTGCAGCGGCCGTATTGTGCAAGGGCTGCTTCCACCGCTTCAGTAAGGCGCTGGTGATGCGGGTCGTAATATTCCTGGAGGATACATTCGCGTTCGGCTGCATCGTATTCGCGCAACGGCCTGCCGTCCCATGTGCGGATATAAACCGCGCCCTCTCCGCGCTTTGCGTTTGGCTCCTGCGCGTCGTTACGGAAACGCTCCACGTCGCAAACCAGGCGGCTTACGGGCGCTACGACGCGCGCGGAAAATTCCGCGTCCGAAAATAGCTCATCGGTAAAGGCGTCCGTTTTCTGGCAAAGCTCATGAAACAGTTCCGCGTCGGTCAGCAGAATACCCTCCCGATACTTAGGAGGGACCCATATGGAACTGTGGGGAAAATGCAGCACGACATGTCCTGTTTCCATAGGCGTTAAGGCAGCGGCACCCACGGGCACCAATAATCAAACGGCGCCGGGTGCAGCTGACGGAAATAGATGATATAAAACAGATCCACCAGGAACAGCAGCAATATGAATACGCGCATCAGTTGATCGGCGCGGGTTGGTTCGTGCTCGCTGTACCAGGTGCGCTTTTTCTCCTTGCCGAAGCTTCGAAGGTCCATGGAGCTTGAGATATTTTCCACTTTCGCGAAGGAACTGATGATGAGCGGCATCAGCATCAGCGTGGTGTGCTTGAGCTTCTTGAACGCGGACACGCGCTTTGTATCCAGTTCCAGCCCGCGCATCTGCATGGAATTTTTGATATCCGTATAATCCCGTGCGATATCGGGTATGGTGCGGAAAGCCAAAGACACGATGATGCATACCTTGTACGGAAGCCCCACACCGTTGAGTCCCGCGGCGAGTTCCGAGGGCGTGATGGAAAGCACAAACACAAGCGCTGCGGCCAGTGAGCAGACGCGCTTGAAAAACATCACGCTGACATACCAGATGAGTTCCTTGCTCAGGTACAGGTGTTCGGAATAGCGCCAGAGTATCGTCTCCATGCCGCATTTGGTCAAACCGGACTGTGGGGAGATAAAAAACACCATCAGGGAGCCGATCACCCCGCTTACCAGCGTCAAGAACCCCAATATAAAGAGTATGGGTTTGTAATTCGGCTTCATGGATATGATGAACGCCGTGCACAGGAAAAACATCGGCAGCATCACCCGAAGATCGAACGTCGCGATGATATACACCGTGATGGCGAGGAACAGCAATACCTTGGTTTTGCCGTTAAGACGGTGCAGCCAAGTTGTGCCGGGTGCGTAGCTGATGACAAACCGGTTATTCACTAGCCTTCACCATCCTTTCGTACCGGATGAAATGCTCGATGAACGCTTCCGGCGGCAGCTCGAGAAGTTTTGCGAGCAGGTAGAGCGAAGTCTGCTTGAGGTTTGCCTGCTCTATAATCGCATTGTCCGAAAGCACGCCGTACACCGAGGCGTCGGCAATAATTTCCCCGTCGGCGAACACGATGGCGCGTTCGGTATTTTCTATAGCCAAGTGCATGTCGTGCGTCACGAACAGCAGCGTCTTGCGGTACCGTTCGTTGAGCTCGTTGATGAACCGTATGATCTCCGTATAGTGCCGGTAATCCTGCCCGGCCGTCGGCTCGTCGAGTATGATTACGGTGGGTTCAAGCGCCATGATGGAGGCGATTGTCACGCGCTTTTTCTGCCCGTAGCTCACGGCGTCCACCGGCCAGTTGCGCATAGGGTAGAGCCCGCAGGTTTCAAGCGCCCGCTGCACGCGGTGCTTTCTTTCCTCTTCCGGAAGATTGCGGATTTTAAGCGCAAGCCCAACCTCTTCCGCGATGATGTCCTTCACCAGCATCTGGTTGGGATTCTGCATGACATAGCCGATTTTTTCTCCGATCTCCTTGATCGTCATGCGGGAATATTCCGCGCCGCCGATGTAGATGGCGCCCGTGCGCGGGCGCAGCACGCCGCAGATGAGCCGCGCAAGCGTGGATTTCCCCGCCCCGTTCTTGCCGATGATGGCGATACGCTCGCCTTCGTGCACGGCAAAGGAGAGGTTTCGTGCCACGTCCTTTCCTTTGTGTGTGTAGGAAAAGGATACGTGTTCCGCGCGGATGCACTCCGGCCCGTATTCGCGTTCCTCTTCGGGCGCGGGCGCGTGGTGGAACGCGATCAGCTTTTTTTGATCTTCCTCCGTAAGCTCCAGATGGTTGATATCGCTTAACGTATCGTTGTCAGGAAGCGTACATCCCGCATATTTCATGGCGGTAATGTAGAGCGGCTCGCGTATGCCGTATGTCTGCAAAAGAGAAGAGCACAAAAGCTCGTTCGGCGTCAGATCCGCCACGATGCGCCCTTCGCCCATCAACAGTATCCTGTCCACGGGCCGGTGCAGCACATCTTCGAGCCTGTGCTCTATGATCACCACGGTTTTGTTGTGTTCCCTTGAAATTTCATCGATCAGTTCGATCGCGTCAACGCCCGTTTGCGGATCCAACGAGGCCAGCGGCTCATCGAACAGCAGGATGTTGACATGCTCGTGTATCACGCCCGCCAGGGCGACCTTCTGCTTTTGCCCGCCCGAAAGGTCAAAGGGAAGCGCGGCGAGAAACTCCTGCATGGAGACGATGCTGGCGGAGTCGTACACCCGCGGGAGCATCTCGCTGCGCGGCACCATTTCGTTTTCCATCGAGAACGCGATATCCTCGCCCACGGAAAGCCCTACAAACTGCGCGTCCGGATCCTGCATGACGGTGCCTACCTCTTTGGAGAGCTCAAACACCGAAAGCGCGCGGGTATCCTTGCCGTTCACCTTGCAGCAGCCGGTGATTGTCCCCGCCCGGGAGAAGGGGATCAGGCCGTTGATGCAACTGCACAACGTGGATTTGCCGCAGCCCGAAGGCCCCAGTATCAGCACCTTTTCGCCCTCGTATATCGTCAGATCGATATCAAAGAGCGTGGGCTTGCTCTGGACCTTGTACTGGAACCCGAGACCTTCAAATTGTATGACGGGTTTTCTTTCCATGGGCGCGCTTTCCTTATGCTTCTTCTTTTAGGTTGGTGCGGGCCCTATAGCGGTTGGCGAGCAGTATCAGTATGGGGATGCCCACGATGATAAGCACCGCCGTGTTGGATATGCCCGAAGCGAAGGACTGCAGGAACGTGATCTCAAGATCCGCGGAATAGAACAGGCTCGTCATGAGCGGCGTGATGAGGCCGAAGGCCACCGCATTGCCGATAATGGCGCATACCGCATAGATGATCGCGTGGGTTGCCTTGAACATGCCTTCCGTAATGCGCGCGCCGTATACCGGCAGCAGCCCCACGAAGAAACCGAGGAACGCGTTGCCTACGGACCAATCAAACCAGAAGCCCCAGCCGCCGATGAGATCCGCGAGCACGTTGCCCAACAACAGCGTCGCCATGGCGGGCAAAGGCCCAAACAGCGCGCCGACCACCACGGGTATGATCATGGCGGTGGTGAGATACGTGTTGGTGAAAACAGGGATGCTCCCGAACACCATAAGTACGCCGAACAGCGCCGCGCCGATCGCGATGCCCACGATAGTCTTGGTGTTCCACTCGCCTACGATCTGCTTGCCCAAGCTCTTTTTCACTGCCGGATTTTCCATTTGTACACCCCCATAAATTTTTTATATATGACTGCGTCCGCCAGCAAGGGTAACAGAATAAAAAAGCATCACAGTTTCCGGAACAGCACTTTCCAGTGCGTGCCGGTGCCGATATTATACGCTCTTGCGAAGCTGCCCTGATTGATGGCTGCCGCGATGCGGTAGAGGGAGTTTACATAGATAATGGGCTCGCCGATATGCACATCCGCAAACGAGCGCCCGTAAACGATACGGTTCTGGTAAACAAGCGAAGCGCCGTTGTATATCGTCATCTCCACGCGTTCCCCAAACGCAGAGCACACGCGCTCGAATTCTTCCCGTGGGATATTCGTCCACAGGCTTCCAAAACGGACGTCGAGGATATCGATGCATCCGGCCACCGTATTTTCATGTTGCGTTACTTCGCCCACGGGAAGCTCCAGCATGTCCTCCACGGGAAGCGGACCTCCCACTTCCTCAAACGCGATCTTGCCTGAAGCGAGTTTAGCGCCGGTATTCGCGTACACATCCCGGCCATGGAAGGTGTAGGAGAATTCCGTATTCTTCCGGCGGTGCCGCTCCTCGTCGATCTCGCGCACAGCTGCAAGGCCAATGAATTTCTTGATATGCGTCAAGGTACCGTTATCCGGCGTTACGATATAATGCCCGCTCTTTGTTTTTGCGACGACGCTTTTCCGGTCGCTTCCCACGCCCGGGTCCACGACCGAAGCGAATACCGTGCCCTCCGGCCAGTATTCCACCGCCTGGAACAGGCGATAGGATGCCTCCCAGATGTTGTACTGTGTAATCTCATGCGTGAGATCATAAATCTTAAGCGTCTCGTCCACAGCCAGCGCCACGCCGTACATGGCGCACACCGCGCCGTCGGTCAGGCCGAAATCGCTCTGAAAAACCAGGCTGCTTTTCATGCGTCCTCCCGCTTTGAAAATTCCACGGCCCAGTCCGGGCCAAAGTTCAATCCGTAGCGCTCCATCAGATTCGCCTGCGCAAGCGCGACGCCGATGCGCATGAGTTCGTTCGTATAGATGACGGGCGCGGCCTTTTCCACAAAACCAAAGGAAGGGGAGTAGGGGGCGCAAAACGAACGTATAGCCTGCCCCTCGTGAAGCACGCGCAGCGTAAGCGTATCCCCATATGAAAAGCCCGCCTGCGCGAATATCTCAAACGGAATGTTCGTCCACAGATTCCCGAAATTCGGATCGGCGATTTCAAATATCCCTCTTACGGTTCCATCCTGTGCGGAGCAGGGGATTAGCGGATGGCGCACGATCTCTTCCGCCGGATATTCAGGGCCGACCTCTTCATATCCTATGATACCGGAAGCAAAGCGCGCTGCCGTGTAGGCGAATACGTCCCGGCCATGGAACACGCTTGTCCCAACCGTTGCGGGCAGGCGGTTCACCGTTTCATCGATTTGGCGCACCTCTAGAATGCCGTGGTGGGCGGCGATGTGTGTCAGCGTGCCGTTGTCCGGCGTTACGATATAGTAGCCGTCCACGGTCTTGGCGACACAGCTGCGGCGGGAGGTGCCCACGCCCGGGTCCACTACCGAAACAAACACGGTGCCTTTGGGCCAGAAGCGCACCGTCTGTAAGAGGCGGTAGGAGGCGCTCCATGTATCGTACTGCGGCAGTTCGTGCGTGCCGTCCATGATCTCCAAAGTACGGTCCACCGTTTTCACCACGCCATACATGGCGGAAACGGCACCCTCTTTGTATGTAAAGTCAGTTTGGAATACCAGAATTGGTCTCATATCTCATCTCTGTATGTTTTTGCATAGTATAATATATTCTTTCGGTATAATCAACCTATTTCCGATAATTCTACGGGAATATAAGAAAATACCTTCCCGAATGAACGGGAGGGCAATAGTCGTCAATAAAAATACGGGGATGTCACGCATTTTGAACTGCGGCATCCCTTTTATCAATAGGTTTCTGTAAAAAAACGCGGTTCTTTTTGAAGGTTATTTGCTTACAGCAACCCGTACCTCACGATATTGCTCAGCGTAATGCACAGTATGATGACCTGCATGATGTTGAAGCATCTGTCCACCGCTTTGTCAGGCAGGCTCTTGTTGAACTTGGCGCCTAAGAATCCCCCAGCGACGCCGCAGAGCACGATAACGGGAAGTATGCTAAGGTCGTATTGCGCGTAGCCTGTCGTAAGCGCTACGGTGACCAGCTTGGAAAGCTGCGAAAACAGGATGGTCAGTATGGAATACACCGCGGCCATGCGCGTATCGCAGCCGATCACAAACAGTATGATGGCAACGTTGAAAGGTCCCCCGCCAATCCCGAGGAAAGAGGACAGCGTGCCTAAAATAAACCCGCACAGCAGTACGGGCAATGGTTTTGTGGTATTCAGGGACCGTATGCGGCTTTTAAACGCCATGTACAGCACCACACAGATGATCAAAACAAAGAGCATGACATTCTGAATAACAATCAGAAGCTCGTTGTTCTGAAGCAGCGCGTCCACCTGTCCGAGCGCAAATTGCCCCGCGTATCCGCCCGCAATGGAGCCGCCGCACAACACGGCCCCGGCCTTGGGGTCGATTTTTGTCTTCATCGCGATCTGGCGCGAGATGGAAACAAGCGCCATGGCAAACACGGTGATTGAAGTGATAACGCCCACCGTTACCGCATCGTACTGTTGAAACGCATCGAACACCGGCTTGATGATGACGCCGCCCCCCATACCTGCGATGGACCCCATCAATGTGGCGAACAGCGTCACGAGGGCATAGATGATGATTTGCATGAACTGGCTCCCAACGCTAAAATTAAAAAGATATTACTTCAGCAGCTGTACTAGCCCCATGACGGGCAGCACGGCTACGATGATATACTTGAGCGCGTCCTTGTTGACCTTGTAGAAGACCCGCATGCCGATTAATCCCGCGGTAACGGCCGCCACCCCGGAGGATGCGATCATGCCCAATAAAGGAAGGTCCGGCTTGGTATAGGTAAGGTTCAGGCATAAGGAAACGAGGCCCGCAAGCAGAAAACTGAACTCAAGGTTCGCCTTGAATGTCAGCGTGTTCTCGCAGCAGTCGTAATAGTACAGCGCCAGGAAAGGCCCCACAATGTTGAACATGCCCGTGGTCACACCGGTAAGCAGGCCAAACGCGAGCCCCGCAAGTGGAGACTCGCTTACCGTAATCTGCTTCTTCTTCGTATACAGGAAATAGCCCGCCAGGATGAAGAGAAAAACGCCCATTACTTTGGCCGCCGTGCGGGCATCAAGATGCCGGATCAAAATCAGGCTGGGCCAGAGCGTGATCATGCAGCCCAGTAAAGGCCAAAGGATCTTTTTGAACCGGATATGCCTGCGAAGGGATATCGTCATTTGCAAGCCAATCACCACGATGACCGCGGCGCTGATGACGGAACATTGCGGGAAAGGCAATATGAGCGGCATGAGGAACATGGCGAATATGGCGTATCCAAAACCTGTGGCGGCCTGGGTGAATGCGGAAAAGAAGTTGATCGCCGCGATGATAAGCGTTGTCAAAATACCCCTACAATCTCCGCTGCAGCCTGATGCTGTACTGATAATCGTCCCCCCGGTAGATCGTCTTTTCGTACAGGATAGGATACCCGTTTTCCAGGTATGTCGTGCGCTTGATGACGAGCACGGGCTGTCCCACCTGATAGCGCAGAACTTCCGCCTCCTCTTTATTGCATATCCCCGAGGCGATCTCCTGCTCCCCGTAGCTCAGATTGTATCCGCAGCTCTCCAGATGCGCAAATACCTTATCCCTGGTAAGATCCAAAGCGTCTACCATTTTGCCAATATCGTACGGCACAAACGAGTGATTGACCGCAAGCGGTTTGTTGTTTTTTGAAAGCACGCGCGAAAAAGAGTATACGGGAAGCGTGCTGCTCTCGGGCAGCTTCAGGTGGCGGCGCACGGTGGGGGTGGCGGGTACGAACTCGTGCTCAAGCACAGTCACGCCCATGACCACGCCTTCCGTGTTTGCAAGCTCCTCCACAATGCCCATCAGTACGCCCAAACGGTGGCTGACCCTGCGCTGCGCCACCCGCGTTTCCTTGCCGTGGCTGCGTATGAGCAGGCCTTCATCCACCATGCCGCCGATGCACTTGCGCACGGTGACGCGGCTGACGTCATATAGCTCGGCCAGTACGCGCTCCCCGGGCAGTTCGTCCCCGGGTTCAAGCGCGCCTGTTTCGATCATATTTACCAGAATATCCTTTAGTTGCAGATAAAGCGGCTTTGTAATATTCGGGTATAATGTACCGCCGGATTCTTTGAGTATGTCCATAAACGATCCTTACGCGCTGAAATTGGTTGTTGTCACCACCATTTGATCTGATCCGTCACATGCTTGCGGATGGCGACAAACTCAGGAGAAACAACGTCCCTGGGCCTAGGAAGATCCACCAGAACTTCTTCCTTAATAGTAGCGGGTTTATTCGTCAATATCAATATCCTTTCAGCAAGGTACACGGCCTCCTCAATGTTGTGGGTAATGAATACCACCGTGCTGCCAAGCTTCTGCCAAAGGCGTATGACCTCGTCCTCGAGATAGAACCTGAGCTTGATGTCCATTTGCCCGTACGGTTCATCCATCAGCAGCAGGTCCGGGTTCATGGCGAACGCACGGCCGATGATAATGCGCTGCGCGGTGCTGACCGAAAGCTGATGCGGGTAGGATTTGCGGAACTGTTCGAGCCCTAAGAGCGCGATGATGCTTTCCACCCGCTCGTCGATTACGGCCTTATCAAGCTTTTTGATCTCCAGGCCAAACCGCAGGTTCTGTTCCACCGTAAGCCAGGGGATGGAGGACGGTTCCTGGAACACGAACGCAAGGTTATGCTTCTTGGGATCCGCCGGTTCCCCGTCGATATAAAGGTCGCCCTTGGTCGGCATATAGATGCGGGTGAGCAAATTTAAGAATGTCGTCTTTCCGCAGCCCGTGGGGCCGACCACGCATACGAACTCGCCCTTCTTGATGTTGAATGAAATATCGTCCAGCACGTGCAGGCCGCCGAAATACTTGGTCAGGTTTTTGACTTCCACCTTATATTCGTTGGCGCCCGCAAGCGATTGACCGCTCATACAGTTTCCTCCTTGTTATATCGCAAGATCCGTGTTTTCCGAGACTTCCTTGCGGATACGCAGGAATTCCGGGTCCACCGTATCCCGCGGCCGGGGCAGATTGATCGGGTAAATTTCCTTCACGGTGGCGGGGCATTCGCTCAACAGCACGATACGGTCCCCGAGATACACCGCCTCCTCAATGTTGTTGGTTACGAATATGATGGTGCGTTTTTCCTGCTGCCAGATGCGCTGGATCTCCTCTTCCATGGCGTAACGGGTCTGCGCGTCAAGCTGGCCGAACGGTTCGTCCATGAGCAGGATTTCGGGGTTGCTGGTATAGGCGCGCGCAATGCCCACGCGCTGCTTCATGCCGCCCGAAAGCTGGTGCGGGTAGGATTTTTCAAACCCCGTAAGCCCCACCAGGTCGATGTACTTCTGCGCGGTCTTGCGGCGCTCCGCCTTCTTTACGCCCGCAAGTTCCAGGCCGAATTCCACATTGTTCATAACGGTTTTCCAGGGCATCAGCGCGAGGTTCTGGAACACCATGCCGATGCGCTTGTCGTTGCCGGTAATCTTTTCGCCGTCCAGATACCGCTCGCCGGAGACCGGCTTTTCAATACCGCCGACGATGTTTAAAAGCACGCTCTTACCGCAGTGGCCGGGGCCGAGCACCACGAGGAATTCGTTGTCGTAGACCTCCAGGCTCACGTTTTCCACTGCGTGGCGCACCTGGTTGTTTACAACGAAGCTCTGGGATATATTTTCAAGCTTTAATTTGACCCTTTTCGCGTCCACGGGCATATCGTCCTTTCTGCAAACTGCGTAATAATTGCCAATATGGCGCCGACGATGCCGATGCATATCATCGAAAGCAACACAAGGGGCAAATCTCCCGAATCCATGCCGCGCACGATCAAAAAGCCCACGCCCGAATTGCCGCCGAGCATCTCGGCCGCCAGCACCACCATCCAGGCAGCGCTCGTAGAGGTGCGGATGCCCGCGAATATGGCGTCCAGCGCCGACGGAATGGCGATTTTAAACAGCTTCTGCCGGTTGGTCGCGTTGAATATGGTGCCAACGTCCAGGTACAGCCTGCTGACGTTGCTCATACCGGCCTGCGTATTGACCACGATGCTGGCGATACAGCCGATGAACACAACTAAGATACGGGAGCCCTCGTTGTTTCCGAACCAGATCGTGATCAGAGGAATCCAGGCAAGCGGCGGCACCGAGCGGAAGGCCGTGAACATTGGCGTCAGTAGCGCCCCGGCCTTTTTGTTCCAGCCAATCAGGATACCGAACGCGATACCCGTGACCCACGCGATCACAAGAGCGGTGAACACGCGCTTGAGGCTGGCCCAGACGTGCCCGAATACGTTCAGGTTTTTAATGGGCTTCTGCATCAGCAGCACAAACCGGTCCCACGTGGCGGCGGGGGAGGGGAACTGGCCTTCGTCGCTGCCTGCGACTGAGATCCACAAGAGTATCAGCAGCACGACGGCCAATACGGGCAGCACGGCGTAGAGCCGCTGCATCATTAAGGCCTTTTTTTCGGCCGCGCTCATGTAAATGCGCTCTTTCGTACTCATACTTTTTTCCACCCCAGTACTTTATTTTCCAGCATGCCCAGTACGGAAGTGAACAGCGTACCGATTGCGCCGATGACAACAATGCCCAGGATAATCAAATCGGGCCGTGCGAACTGGCGCCCCATCAGGATCATATAGCCCAGCCCGCTGGCTGCAGCGAGCATTTCGGCTGCAACGAGCGTTGCCCACGCGTTACCCAGCGCTACGCGCACGCCCGCAAACGTCATTGTCATTGCGGAGGGGATGCCTATTTTCCAGAATGTTGTGAAATTCGAAGCGCCGCAGGTCTTTGCCATGTTGATCAAAACCGGGCTTGTTTGCTTGATGCCGGTGTAGGAGTTGATCAGGCAGGGGACAAACGCGGCGAAAAACACGATAAACGCCTTTGCGCTCAGCCCAATGCCCAGCCAGACGATTGTAAGGGGGATCCAGGAAACCGGAGGGATGGGGCGGATAATTTCAAATATGGGGCGCACAAAACTGTCCGCACCCTTGTACCAGCCCATCACCAGGCCCATGGGAATGCCGATGACGATTGCCAGTACAAAGCCGACCAGCGCCACCTGAAGGGAAGAAAGGATATTGACGGTGATGGTTGCGCCGTCGGGGTTGGGATCGGTCAGCTTAGTGAAAAACAGGTTGAGAATTTCAAACGGCGTGGACAGGAAACGGCTGGAGATAATGCCGCTCATGACGCCGATCTGCCAGATCAGAAAGAACGAGACAACGCCGATGATCGAAAGCATCAGACGTTCATATTTGCTTTTTTTGTGCAGCTTCTGAACCAGTTTTACACGGTCCTGATCGCTGAGTTTGCGCGAGCCGAGGTTTTGCTCCACAGTGATGTCCTCTCTTTCTCGAGACGATATAAGGTGCGTTCCTCCGGGCATAGCCCGGAGGAACGCGCGATAGCGCTTACAGAGTGAGCCCCTGCTCCTCAAACATCGCCTTTACTTCGGTGGCGATGCTCGGGTCTATCATCTGATTATCCAACATTTGCGTACGCTGTTCAGCAGTGTACTTGCCCTGGGAGATAAAGAAGTCCATACCCACCAGCACATCTTTTTCCGCCTGGATCAGGTCGCGCTTGGTGTACAGGCCGGCGGCATCGGGCGAAGTGCTGGTCATGATGTCGATGGATTTTGCTAAGAAGGGCGCACGGTACCATTCCATGACGCGCTTTGCTATGCTTTCGTCCACCTTAATGCCTTCTTCCTCGCAGTTCTCGAGGTAATAGGCAACTGCCTTCTGCATGTTTTCTTCGCTCTCGTTGCACCATTCCCAGGTCTTGTAGAACACGGCGTAAGCGACCTTGACGAGCTCGCGCTTGTTCTCCAAAGCATCCTTGGTGGCGAGCGTCGCGCAGGGAGCGACAAAGCCCAGCTGGCCCGCGTCGGATACGCGCACAAAGCCCGCATCTTCCGCCGCAAACGCGATGGCGTTCCATACGCCCAGGCCGTCGCCTTCGCCGCCCTGGAAGCCGGTGAGCGCGCTGGTCACGTCCATGTTGACGGACTCGATGTCTTCCATGCCCAGGCCTACCGTTTTAAGCGCCGCCACCAGCGTTGCCTGCGCGGTCGTGCCTATGGGATAGAGCCATTTGGTGCCCTTCCAGCTCTCGGGGTTGGTGGGGTCGGTCGCCAGCTTGCTGTCCTTGCGGGCAAACAGCGCGAGGTTTTCTTCATAATCGGATATGCCGATCGTCTTGATGTCATAACCGGCCATACCGACCAGCGTGCCGCCCAGGCCAGCGCCGGCAATGTCCCAATCCGCGTTCGCTTCCATCATGGCGGGGCCATTGGTGAAGGTCTGGTATTCGATGTCGATGTTCAGTTCATCAAAGAAACCTTCCTTATCCGCAAAAAGGAACGGATAGGACAACGGGGAACCGGCAAAGAACCCAACCCTGAGGGTCTGCCTTTCTTCAAAGGGCTTCAGGCCAAACGTAGTTGTCGTGGTCTCTTCCCCTGTGCCTGCGGGTTCTTCCCCGGCGGGGGCGGCAGTCTCCGCGGCGGGAGCGGGCGTTTCTTCCTTTGTGCCGGTGGGTGCGCAGCCTGCTAAAATAGCAAAGCTCATGGCAAGCACCAAAATAATGGACAGCAGCTTTTTCACGTTGTTCCTCCTGATTGTTATTTTATTTTGCATGGGCCGACGTTAAATCTCATCGTCTTTCATGCAAATATGCATCGCTGTGGTGGTAAACGCCTTGGGCAAAGCTAGGATATTGGGGGTTTCCCCAACGTACTTCTTCTTTGCATCGGCAAGAGCTTCCTCAAATGTCGCGCGCGTCTTCATGCCCATGCCGCGCGCCCAGCCCGGTTCCATCGCGCCCACGATATAGATGGCGGAGGTATGCATTTCCGCGATATGCCCGCAGGAGATCATGGAAAACGCGTGGAAGGGATGGTACCCGTAATTGAAGCGGTAAAGGTCCGTATACTCCTTGCGTGTGGAGAAATATTCGCCGTACTTGGCGACGTCGGGCAGCACGTTGTTGTAATTTTTCTGGAATACATTATAGGTATCCTCGTAGGAGGGGAACTCCTCCTTGTGCCAGTAGCCGTTGCAGATGGAGGAGCAGATGATGACGCAGTTGTCGTTCATCACGCGCTTATGCCTTAAAATCTGCGCCGAAATGGCCTGCATCATCAGGATGGGGTTGGTGCCCATGCCGTTTCCGTAGTGGAATGCCTGCGGCATGCCGAACACCATGACGTCGTATTTCTTATCCGCCCATTTGGCATAGGTGCGCTTGTCCGCGATATTCCAGCACACCGGCTGAATCTCCTTTGCATAGCCCGCCACAACGGCAATCTGATTGGCGCGGGTATCGAGTATCGCGTCGCATACGAAGAACTTTTTCTTCATGCACGTTTCCATGTGCATGCCGATCACATCAAACTTGCGGCGCATCAGGCTGTGGGTGCTGGTGGGCGTAAAATCGGCCCGGTGCATGACCTCGGGGTTGTGGTGCTCGCCGATGCAGCGCCAGTGGGTGATACCCGTGGCGCAATGCTTGTAGCCGCCGGAGTACCCGCCGTAGGGGTTGCCCATGGAGTGGCCGATGAGCACGCAAAAGTCGGACTCGAACACTTCCTTGTTCATAATCACGTGGTCGCCCAGTTCGTCGTAACCCAAGTCGGTCAGGTTATCATAATCCTCGCTGTCGTGGTTGACGATCTGCTTGGTGAACCAAAACTCATGGAACAGCTTGTTCCCAAGCAGGGACCTAAGCTCCGATTCCGTGTTCTTGCGGTGCAGACCGTTGCTGCAGATGAGCTTGATATCCTTTTTTTCTACGCCCGCTTTATAGAGTTCCTCCAAAATAATGGGGATGGATACGATGCGATGGGCGGTAGGCTGCGTACCGCCCTTCACGCGGTCGGGAAACACGATTGTGACCTTGTCCCCCTTCTTGACGCTTTTAGAAATGGGGGGCATGCTGATGGGATTTAAAATCGCTTTTCGCGTTTCCTCCTCAATCTTGTCAAACGGGATATGCGGCGGATCGGGGTATGTTTCGCCGGGGATAAATATGTCTGTCGCTGTGTCGGGCAAATTCGCTTCCATGAAGCCCTGGCCGTATTCAAAATTGATTTTCATTGTACCTCTCCTATACCGGAATAATAGTTGCGGAACATTGCCGCGAGTGAACTGGTGTCTTTTTTTGCAAGGCCGATTCCTTTTGCGTTTTCATTCAGGCTTTGCACAAACCCCGCGATCAGCGGGCTCGCACCCGCTTCCTTCGCCATTTGGAGGCCCAGCCCCGCGTCCTTGCATAATAGCTCGATTGTGAATGTGGGGTCGTCGTACCTGTCGTCCACAATTCGCCCGGCGGTTTCCCGGAACAGGCCGCTTACCGTGGCGGCTCCGCTTTCCGTAATCACTTCATAGAACGTCTTGCGGTCTATGCCCATAATATCCGTCAGCGCCATGACCTCGGCGCTGACGCCGTTGATGACGGAGAACATGAGCTGGTTTAAAAGCTTGAACGTGTTACCGGCTCCTGTTTCCCCCACGCGGATAACGCGCTTGGCGCATGTGCTAAGCGGTGCAGTAACCCGGGCGATCGCCTCCCCGCTGCCGCCTGCAGGCATCAGCCAGTTTCCCGCTGCGCTCGGTCTGCCCAGTATGGGGGCATCCACATAGCTTGCCTGCATACGGGCCGCGCGTTTTGCTCCTTCCAGAGAGGTCTGGGGGGAGACGGTACTGGTATCCGCCAGTACATGGTTTTTCGTAAGGCCCGGTAAAAGCGCGTCCACCGTTTGCAGCACATGCTGCGGCGCGGGAAGCGACATGAAGATGATATTGGCGGACTTTGCCACGTCTTCAGGCGACGGCGCAAGAGAAGCGTGCTGTTCCGTTATAAATGCCTGGGCCTGGGGGAAGGGATCGTAGGCGGTGATCCGGTATCCCGCTTCCTGCATGCGGGTGAGCATGCATCTGCCCATTACCCCTACGCCGATAAGCCCGATTTCCATTTCCTTATTTGTTGATGCGGTCGAGAATGTCATACAATACGCCTCCTTCTGCTTGGGCCGGTACGTCCATATCCATCAGCTTGGATATTGTGGGCGCAACGTCGATGATCTTTGCTGTCAAACGCCTTTCGTAACGCGGCACGCCGGGGCCTGAAAGCACGAGGAGCGCATGCATGTCGTGCAGGGAGGGCAGGGCAAGGTGCACGCCGGTAAAGTTGCCGCACAGCACCGCGGGTTCGTACAGCTCGGGATTGCGTACGATCCGCTCCGAACCGTCCCTGTATTTGACGGCGGTACGGTAGATGAACGGGTGGGACATATAGCCCGGTTTCCAGGCGTACAGCACGTCGCCTATGCGGTCGTACCCCGGGCCTTCGAATATGCCCAAAGTGCCGGATTCCTTCTTGGTGATGGCAAGAGCCACCACGCTTTCCCCGGTTTCAGGATCCTTCATGTTGAGGAGCGCGCGGATGATTTCCTGCTGAACCTTCTCGTAATCCTCCGGCTCCACGATGCCCTGGGGGTCCCGCCCTTTCAGGTTGATGAATATATGCGCATGGCAGGGTTCCAGGGGATGGCACTTTGTGTTCTTCCAGTTGATTTTGAGGTTGCTGGGGTCGTCGGTAGATAGATCCAGCACATAATCCAACAGGCCCGCGCGGGAAAGGTGCTCCTTCACATAGGGGTTCCAGTCGAGGTGTGTCATGCCGTGATCGGAGATCAGCACGACATACGTATTGTCCAAATCCACCGTCTCGAGGATTTTTCCGATGTTTTCATCCACCTGCGCGTAGACGCTGCGGATCATATGCATGCACCAGTCGGCCTTCTCCGGGTCGTATACCCGCGCCTTTTTTACCACGCCTGCCGCCAGCACATGCTCGATATGGTCGATCGTGCCCACCCACGAGAACGCGAGGTCCCATTCCTTGTTTGTAAGCACATACTTCGTTGCGTTGCCCCACCAGTTGGCGTGCAGGCCGAGCTGTTCAAGATAGGTATCGCCGTCCATCCAGCCGTCCATGAACGCCCAGGGGTCGTCCACTTCCATAAACGCGCCGGCGATGGCTTCCACTTCTTTTGAAAGAGTCTGCGGCATGGAATACGGCTCCGCGGTGTTGATGGAGGACTGATAAAGCTTAAAGTGCGTAGCGTCGGGCGTGAGCTCGAGTATCTGGAAGCGGAACCGGCCGTCCCGCTGGTAATCCCGCGCTTTGAAGTTGCGCACGATCCAGGGACCGTAATCGCCCTGTTTGATATCCGTTACCGCCTTTGCGGCGTCCTTTGTTTCGCTGATGAGCATCCTGTCGTACCCTGCGGGCGTGGATGCGTAAACGGCCACCTGCATGGTGTAGCCTTCCACATAGGCGGGGGGCACTGTGATTTCAAACTCCAGCACCGGCCTGTGGCTGTGGGGCAGGTTGACCCAGCCTTCCGCGGGGCGAAGCGTTGTCTTTTTTGCCCTGCCGGGGATCTGGTTGCATTTTAACAGCCTGTCCGAATAGACGGCGCTTGATGCGACGTCCCAAAGCGGCATGTAGAAGTACCGGAAAGGCGGGTTCAACGCGCCCGCAAGCTGCACGCCGTCTTCTTCCGTAATGGCCCCGAGAGGGAATGTGACGGGCCAGTTGATGAGAGCTGTCTTCTTGCCCTGGCGTTTTGCGACGTCCCACAACGTTTCGCACAGGACCTCGTTGCGGTCAAATGACGTATGCCAGTGGTCCAGTTCTTCGCCTGCGTGCTTTACCATGAGGCTGGGGACGCCGTTTGTGCCCGCGCCCGCTCCGCTTACGATAGCGGTCCACGCGGCGGCGGTGAGAGGAGGGAATACCGTTTCCAGGCGCGAGAATACGCCCCGTTCGATCAGACGCGCGGTGTTGGGCATATGACCTTCCGCCACGAATTTCTTGATCATATCCGGCATTGCCGCATCCAGGCCAAGAAACAGTATCTTTTTGTTTGCCATACTTTACCCCTTTCTATCAATCCGAACGCATATGCGTTTTTTTCCTGCAAAGTTTCTGCTTCTTTTCGTATTAGGCTCCCCATTGGAAATGGAAATATCGAAGCGTCATTATTCGAGACGTTGTATAAAAATTCTGTTTAAACTGGTATTAACTAAAGTATCAGATTTCACTTTCAAGTGCTTATTTGATAAAAATTTCGCAAGCTGCTCCTTTGCGTTCTTGGACAAAAAGTCCAGACATATTGGGAGAATTTCGAATGTTTCGGGGAGAATTCTTTTCTGCTCAATCTGTGATATTCCAACTGGTATTATATATGGTATCAGTTACTGCGTGATTAATAATAAACCACCCAGGGGGGATATGTCAAGTGCCTGTATAAATGATATTTTCTTATCAGAGCGGATGGTGTAAATTGAAATGATTCTTTACCGTATATACTTAGATAGACATGCAATTATGCGACAAGATCTATATAAATAATTGGAGGCAGTCATGAGTATTATTTAAAACCGTTCATGCGCTTAAGCAGTTACCATATGCTAAATTTCTAAAACTGGATAATGTGATGATGAACAAAGGCGCATATGTTATTGCAGCTATCGATAATTTAATTATCACAGGCTATCATCCGCTCTGTCATCGGAATTGATGATCCCTAAATGATTCGATGGATGATCTGTTATATATATATCCTCAGTATCCTGCTGTGCCTTCTGCAATATGGCGATTGCCTTTGCGGTTTCTTGAAGGAGGGTGATGTACATTTTCTTATAGTCTTGCATTTAAATTTTCTCCCATGCTTTTGTATACTGTCATTCAATTGCTTGTCTGCTTTCCCATAATTATGAATTGTTGGTTATAGGATGTCAAGTGATCTCTGATAGATTATGTATGTTGCTGCCGGTACGCGATACACTTTTACTGGGGTGATTGCGTATGGCAAGAAGCACAAAAGTTGCTCTTGAAAACAGGGACAAATATATTGCCCTTGGTTTGAATATAGCGTACTATCGCAAAAGAGAAGGTATGACTCAAGATCAGCTTGCAGAAAAGGCGGGCTTAAGCAGATCGTACCTTGGAGAGATTGAAGCGCCTAATATGATAACGGCAATCTCTCTTGAGGTGTTATTTAATATAGCGAATGCGCTTAAAATACCTGCTTCAAAGTTGCTGGAATTCAGAGATTGACCCAAGTTACCGCTATGCAATTGACTTCTCCATATAACAAAAAAGCCAACCGAACCCGGTTGACTTCTTTGTTTCATGCTCTCGGTGAATTTCTCTACCCCTCATACGCCCTCCGGAACAGATCCCAATAGCCATCCTTCGTCAGTTCTTTCGGATTACTTGCGTTGGAGCCGTTCTTTACAGACAGTTCCGCCAGGCGCTCAAAATCATCCGGGTTGACGTTCAATGCCTTTATGCCGGGCAAGCCGATTTCTTTGGAAAGGTTCCGGATCTTCGCAATCCCCTTCTTGGCGGCCTCATGGTCATCCGCTTCCGCTATCCCCATAGCCCGCGCAATCTTCGCGTATTTGTGCTCCACGGCAGGCAGATTGTATTCCATGACATAGGGAAGCAGTATCGCGTTGCACATGCCGTGCGGCGCGTCATACATGCTGCCCAACGCTTCCGCCATGCAGTGTACGGAGGCGACGTCGGCGTGGCTGAAGGACAGGCCTGCTAAAAGGCTCCCCATCAGCATGCGGTCTCTCGCTTCCAAATTGGAGCCATTTTTCACCGCCTCCACGATACTTCCGGCGATATACGCGACCGCATACAAGCCGACGGCTTCCGCAATCGGTTCCGTACAGGTGGCGGTATAGCCTTCTATTGCGTGGGTCAGGGCGTCGATGCCCGTGGCCGCCGTGATGAGCGGAGGCACGCTCAGCGTCAGTTCCGGGTCGATAATCGCCGTCTTCGCCGCGATCGCCGTGCTCTTTATGGTGAACTTGAATTTTTCTTTCGTGTCCGTAATGACGGAGGAAAACGTCACTTCGCTGCCGGTGCCCGCGGTCGTCGGTATGGTCAAAATGGGGAGGCAGTCGTCCTTTATTTTCCCTTTGCCTTCATAGCTTCTTGCCGTTCCGCCCTGTTTGGCTAAGACTGCCACCGCCTTTGCGGCGTCGATGGGGCTTCCGCCGCCGAACGCCACCAGCGTGTCCACAGCTTCTTCCCTGGCTTTGTTCGCGCAGGCTTCCACGTTATAATCCTTGGGGTTGCCCTCGATTTCGTCATACAGAAAAAAGGGAATGCCTTCCGCTTCAATAAGCTCGGTCAGATTCTGGACCATTCCCGTTGAAACAAGCCCTTTATCGGTAATCACCATCACTTTTTTCGCTTGCAGTAATTTCAGCTCTTCACCCAATACACAAACAATACCCGCGCCGTACCTGATCTTAGTGGGCAGTAAGAAATCAAAAGAACCTATCATACCGTTGCCTCTCTTCTTTGGTGTTGCTTTGTACACTTATATTTTTATTATATATCCTTTAATAAGGCTTCATCTAAACCCATAAAGAAGTCTTCATAGCTGCATTTGAAGATGATTTTTAACCCTACCAGTACCCGTATTGGCACGTTGCGTTTGCCAAGTTCAATAGCTGAAAGCCAGCTTCTTGACATCTTAATGCCCATTGTTTGCAATTTGGCCGCCACTACGGCTTGTGATATTCCGCTTTTCTCACGCAATCTTTTAATGTTATCCTTTATATCCATATCTACGATCAAATTCTGGCCCATAATGATACTCCTTCCGACAACAATTGGTTGCATATATCCGAAGTATATGGTAATATCAGAGAGTAAAGAGACAACGAGCGTTGTCATATCTTGTGTATTCTTTTATTGGAGTATTCTAAAATGCCAGATTACAAAGAACTCTACTTTAAGCTTTTCAGCATACAAAGCAAAGTCATAGAGCTGTTGATCCAAGCGGGGCAGGAAACCGAGGAGCTGGTAATGGGTGCCCAAGAATCGGTACAACTTATGGAAAATGCCCAATTGCAGCACAAAGAAATGATTGAGCAGGAATGCAAGAATTAGGCACTAGAACGGTTCTCAGAATCAGTTATCAAAGGATTTATTAAAATGGTACTTCACCTTGGTTTTAAAACTGAAGGACGGGGATTGGACCATTCTGCCAGATGATTTTCCGCTTCCAAAGTATTTCGTCTAAAAGACGTTTGACTGATGGTTGAGCATCTAAAAATATGAATGCAATTTGCCCCGTTCAAACTGAGCGGGGTTGGTTGTTTTATCCATCGTAACTCATGTGCTGTTTTTTACAATAAGGCTCATAAAATGAGGCGAACCGATGGGTCCTGCGCTGCGTTAAGT
>JAEYHP010000169.1 GCA_023409435.1 Bacillota bacterium
CTTCCTTGGTATCGGGGCCATCATTACGTCCGGTATCATCCTGAAAAAGTTCAAGGCGTTTGCAGGCGATCCCGCTCCGTTCGTCATGGAGCTGCCCGCCTACCATGTGCCGGGCGCAAAAGGCGTCATCATCCATATGTGGGACCGCGGAAAGTCCTTTGTGCAGAAGGCCGGTACCATCATATTCATCTCCGCGATGATCGTCTGGTTTTTAAGTTCGTTTGACTGGTCGATACAAATGGTAGACACGGCCGACTCCATGTTCTCCGCCATTGGCCGCGTAATTGCCCCCATATTCGCCCCGCTCGGCTTTGGCACATGGGAAGCCACCGTCGCCACGCTGACCGGCCTTGTGGCGAAAGAAAACCTCGTCGGCACATTCGGCATACTCTACGGGTTTGCGGAAGTCGCGGAAGACGGTGTGGAATATTGGGCCAAACTGCAGGCAGCCTACACGCCGCTTGCCGCCTACTCCCTCTTGGTATTCAACCTTCTCTGCGCGCCCTGCTTTGCGGCGATGGGCGCAATCAAACGCGAAATGGGCAGCGGGAAGCTGACTTGGTTTGCGCTTGGCTATCAGACCGTGTTCGCCTATATCATGGCACTCATCATATTCCAGATCGGCTCGCTCGTTTCGACCGGAGTATTCACATTGGGCAGCCTTGTGGGCATTCTTGCCGTAGTTTTGTTCCTCTACCTGCTGTTCCGGCCCAACCGTACCCAGAAGCTCAAAGTATATGGGGCAAAGGCAAGTAAGGCCGCATAAAGTACAGTAAATCATACCATGCATCCTAAGGAGGGATTTTCATGTTGGCAACCATAGTCATCAGCGTTGTACTGGCAGGGCTTGTCGCGCTTGTGATCATTAACATGGTGAAAAGGCGCAGGCACAGCAAGGCGACCGGCGGCTGCGCAGGCTGCCCCGGCTGCTCTTCCGGCTGCGATCACTGCCACTAAAATTAGCCCGCTGATAAAGCCCTTTGGGCTTTATCAGCGGATTTTTCGCAAGTTACAAAATAGCTGGACAGGATGTGCGAGATGGAGTTGACCAACGCAAAAATCAAATATCTGCTGATCATATCCAAGCTGGTGGAAACAAAGGGCGAGGCGCGCTCGGTGGATATCGCCATAGAGCTTGGCGTTGCCCGGCCTTCCGTATGCCGTATGCTCAAAACGCTTGCGGATATGGGACTGATTGAAAAACAGCCTAGGCAGACGGCAAAGCTGACCCAGCTTGGGCAGGAGATATCGGGCTGCTATCTGGAGCAGTACAAGCGGATCTACCCATTTTTCAAGCAGTTTGCCAACCTTTCCACTTTCGATGCGGAGGAATGCGCACTTGCGATTTTGGGCAACCTCTCCCGCCGCTGCGTGGACAGCCTGTGCGTGGGCATTGAAAACATCACGCGCGAAGAGCGGGAAATCGAGCCGCTCAACATCCTTCAGTGCTAAAAGGATACATGCTGGTGCACGCAGGAGACCTTCCTGCGTGCCTTTTTATGCAATCGGGCGCCATTCTATTGCTAAAGCGTGAAAAATGCGTGTATATTAAGCATAGCGGCGCATTGGAACGCGCATCCAATTACAGAATAGAATAATGCGGGCAATTAGAGCAACTGACAAGAAGATAGCCCTGGTGGATATGCGAGAGATTATGCTGCCCCGCTAAGCCTAAGAAGCGCCACGTAGCAGCGCTACGCAAAGCGGATGAGGCAACGCGGGACGGGATAAGATCCGCATAGACACCGGCTAGATTTGAGAAAGTTGCTCCGGCCCGGCCACCAAGGAAAGGAGCGATATTATGTTTAAAATCGTTGAAGTTAAGGGAAGGGAAATACTCGATTCCAGGGGCAACCCCACCATAGAGGCGGAAGTGCGGCTTTCCGGCGGAGCAGTTGGCCGTGCGGCGGTGCCCTCCGGCGCTTCCACAGGTTCTTTTGAGGCGGTGGAACTGCGGGACGGGGACAAGAAGCGCTACTTAGGCAAAGGCGTGACCAAGGCCGCCTCCAACATTACCAAAAGTATCGCCCGCGAACTGGTGGGTCTGGACGCCCGCGATCAGGTCGCCATAGACAACCTGATGCGCGAAATGGACGGCACCCCCAACAAGGGCAAGCTTGGCGCAAACGCCATGCTGGGCGTCTCCCTTGCGGTGGCCAAGGCTGCGGCGCAGCAGGCCGGTATCCCGCTCTATAAATACATCGGCGGGTGCAACGCGCGGCAGCTTCCCGTACCGATGATGAACATTCTAAACGGCGGCAAGCACGCGGACAACAGCGTCAACATCCAGGAATTCATGATTATGCCCGTCGGCGCGCGGAACTTCCATGAATGCCTGCAGATGAGCGCAGAGGTGTTCCACACCCTCAAAAAGGTGCTGACGGCGAAGGGGTACGGCACCGCCGTAGGCGACGAGGGCGGCTTTGCCCCCAACCTCAAGACGGACGAAGAGGCCATACAGCTTATCATAGAGGCCGTCGAGCAGGCGGGCTACCTGCCGGGCGAGGATTTCAAGATCGCCATCGACGCGGCGGCCACGGAAATGTACCAGGAGGATGGCTCCTACCTGTTCTGGAAATCCGGCATCCGCAAGACCAAGGCGGAGATGGTCTCCTTCTGGGCCGAGCTTTGTGACAAATACCCCATCGTTTCTTTGGAGGACGGCGTATCGGAAGAGGACTGGGAAGGCTGGATGCTGCTGACTGAACGCTTGGGCAATCGCATACAGCTTGTAGGCGACGATCTCTTTGTGACCAACACCGAACGGCTCAAAAAGGGCATTGAGCTTGGCGTGGGCAACAGCATCCTCATCAAGGTCAACCAGATCGGCACGCTGTCTGAAACGCTCGACGCCATCAGCATGGCGAACCGCGCGGGCTATACGGCGATAGTAAGCCACCGTTCCGGCGAGACGGAGGATGTGACGATTGCGGATATCGTGGTGGCAGTCAACGCGGGCCAAATTAAGACTGGTGCGCCCTCCCGTACCGACCGCGTGGCAAAGTACAACCAGCTCTTGCGCATCGAAGAAGAGTTGAGCGACTCCGCGGTCTACCGCGCAGACGTTTTCCCGAAGTAAAGTCTTTCATAAGAAGTCCCGCTCCACATGGAGCGGGACTTTTATATGTTATCTGACGCCAAATCTCCCCGTGGCAGAAACCTATTATTTGTCCAGCGTAATGCTTCCGAACCGTGTCTTTTCCCAGCAATCAAACGCTCTGACCGTAATGGAATCGGGTAACGTCTCCATTGCGGCAAGGGAGGTTTTTTGTACAAATCCGCCATCCTCCGTCTGTTCGGTGCTCCCGATGCCGGTAATGCCGTCCGCAAGGCGGTTGCCATTTGCATCGAGATACTCAAACCATAGGCTGTCGGATGCAACCGATTTTTGCTCTGCCGTAGCGGAGGGATCAATTTTAAAGTACAGCTCCGTATAGATCTCAAGCGCGGTTTCTTTCCACTCCACACGCTCCACCGTTACACCGGTACCCTCTACAACGGCGGGCTGCTGCTGGCGGTATACGGTGGTATCGTTTAAAGCCGGTGCTTCCAATGTAAACGGGAAGCTGTTTTTCTTCTCGTCATCCATCAGCGGCCTGGCTTGTGCGTCATAAGGAATGACGGAGGTCTTACAGGTGAACTGCTGCTTACCCGCATTGCCCGCGCCTTTGCCTGAAAGCATCATAACAACCGTCCCGTCCGCTTCCGTGAGATAATCCGCCGTGTCCATCACATAGCGCTCGCCAAGAAAGATGCCTGCACCCACTTGAAGCAGCGTTTTTCCCTGCTGTGCGGCAAGCTCTTTTAGCGTGGCATCCGTATCCGGAATACCCATGTTGCCTGCGGGATCATCCGGCATCGCGTCCATACAAAGCAGCAGATACTGATCCGGTTTCACAGGCCGTGCTTCCACTACCACATAGAACTGCTCCGCACTGTAAACCGCCTCACGCACGGAGAATGTTACAAGCGCATTGTCGGGCGTTTTCTGCGGCACCGCGGTTTCCACCATGCCCGCCGCATTGTCCGGAAGCTGTTTTCCCCTTCTCTCAAAAAAGGAAACCACCCCAAAGTGTACCGCCGCCGCATACGCAGTCGTCGCCAGCAGCAATATGCAGGCCGCAATCAGTACGGCGCGCAGTTTAGAACGTTTTATTGTGTGTCGCATATCTTCCCTCTCCTTTATATGGCCCAGGGTGATGCGCACGCTTTTTTGAAACGCGTCGGGCGCAGTACCAAAGATATTCTTCCAATCCTCCATCAGCCCTGTACCTCCTCATTCAACAGTTCCTTCATGCGGCTCCTTGCGCGGAACAGGCGGGATTTCACCGTTCCCGCAGGGATGCGCAATATGGCGGAGATCTCCTTCACATCATACCCTTCAATATAATGCAGCACCAATGGCGTCCTGAGCGCCTCGTCCAGCATAAGGATGGCGTCATGGAGCGCTTCGTCCGTATCCGGCGGCGCTATGCGTTCCGGAAGTTCGTCTGTAACGGTCACGCGCTTCATATTCCTGCCGATGTTGTGGCACTCATTGATGAGAATGCGTACGACCCAGGTTTGAAACAGGCTGTCTTCCCGCAGCGTCTGACACTTTCTCCATGCCTTGCAGATGCATTCCTGTACGGCGTCTTCCCTGTCGCTCTCCTGAGATAGAAAGCTGTATGAAACACGGTGCAGCGTTTGTTGCATTTCCAAGATGCGCGCGGCGAATTCCGCTTGGTGCATCGTTCCTTTGATCTCCTTTCTACCGGGAAAACCATTCCCATTTACAGGATCCTGTCGTGTATTAGACGGCTTAGAAGAAGTTAAGGTTCATCACAATAAGAATGAAAGAATATTGTAACGCAAAACGCCTATCATGTGACCTGTAAAATTACAAAAGTCCCGCTCCAACGGAGCGGGACTCAAAGGCCATAAAGCTAAAATCACTGCTGTTCTGTGCTTTCCTTTTCCGGCACATACTCCATCAGATCTCCGGGCTGGCAGTTGAGCGCCTTGCAGATACCCTCTAGCGTGCTCAGTTTTACCGCGCTGATCTTGGCATTCTTCAGATTGGAAAGATTGGCGATGGTAATACCCACACGCTCGGAAAGCTCGTTGAGGGACATTTTTCTGTCGGCCATCATACGGTCCAAACGGATTACGATCGGCATAGCGCACCCCCTTACACCGTGGTGTCGTGTTCCTGCTGCAACACGGAGCCATACCGGAACACTTCGGACAGGACCACGAGGCAGATCGCAAGCAGGGCGCTTGCGGGGAACAATTGAAATTGAGGCTGAACAATCGGCGTTAGCCCGTTTTGAACGCTATAATCAAAAACGGATTGTGCAAGCCGATATACGTTCCATTGGCCGACATAGGACTGCGCAAGCGCCAATATGCCCATGACCAACAGGCGCTTCGCGTTTTTCTCCGTGAACGGCGTACCCTGCTTCATGGAATTCAGCATTTGCTTTAGCAGCCACAAAAACGCCAAGCCAAGCAATACCCATACGATAAGTATTCCCCATCCTATCTCCAGCCCCGATACAGGCAGGAAAACAAACCCTTCCACGCTGAGGCTCATTTCCGCCTGCGGCGCAAACAGACTGATTCCAATGATTGCCGCCAATACGGCGACTCCAATCCAGAAGCCGATATTGACAAGGACGCGAATGATTTGAAAAGACTTTCTTTTGATTGGCGGTGTTTCGTTCATAGTATCCCCTCCCTTTTCCTGACAGTATATTCCTCGCATTCTCGTGTGTCAATAATTATTTATCGCTATACAATAAATAATTGTTTCAATTCAATATAATTTTACACACAAAAGCCGCCGCACAATTTTGTGCGGCGGCTTTTCATACTTTGATCGATCAGCGCGCCATGGTATAGATGTTGATCAAATCCTCCTCACCAATTGCGCGGAAGCCGTAAAGCGTACCAAAGCTCTGGTTGCATTTACGGGCCATTTCCTTAATCTGCCCGTCGGTGACCGCAACCCCAAGCTCGCTTATGGAGGTAGGCATTTCGACGGAGCGGAAGAACGCCTCCATCGCTTCGATACCCTTTAACGCGGTTGCCTTCGCGTCGCCGGTGTCAATAACGTCCATCACGCGCACGGCAAATTGCTGGAAGCGTTCGGGCTTGACCTCAAACGCATAGCGCGCCCAGCTTCCCCACAC
>JAEYHP010000123.1 GCA_023409435.1 Bacillota bacterium
GTATACGCCCGCCGTGCTGGTGCACAACCACGGCCCCTTCGCATGGGGCAAGTCCCCTTCGGACGCGGTACACAACGCCGTGGTGCTGGAGGAAGTGGCCATGATGGCCTGGCACGCGCTTTCCATATCGGGTGGAACGCTTCCGTCCATGCAACAGGAGTTAATGCATAAACATTTCTTCCGCAAGCACGGCGCAGGCGCATACTATGGGCAGGAGAACAGAAAATGATCAAGGATTGCCGCCTGGGCCTGTATGAAAAGGCCATGCCCGATACGCTGAGTTGGGCCGAAAGACTCTCCGCCGCCAAAGCTGCCGGGTTCGATTATGTGGAAATGAGCGTGGATGAAAGCGACACAAAACAAGCCCGCCTGGATATGTCCAAGTTTGAACGGCTGGCGCTTGTAAAGGATATGATGCAGGAAGGCATTCGCGTGGAATCCATGTGCCTGTCCGGCCACCGCCGCTACCCGCTGGGAAGCTTAAATGCGGACGTGCGCAAAAAGAGCGTGGAGGTCATGCAGAAGGCGATCATACTCGCGGCGGACTTGGGCATCCGTATCATACAGATACCGGGGTACGACGAATACTACAACCCTTCCGACGAGCGGACGCAGAGCTATTTTGGCGAAGGCCTGTATAGCTGCGTGGAAGCCGCTTCCCAGTACGGCGTCATCCTGGGGTTTGAGACCATGGAGCTGCCGTTTATGAACACCGTCTGGAAGGCGATGTTCTGGGTAAAAAAGCTCAACTCCCCATATTTGAAGATATACCCGGATTCGGGCAACATCACCTGCGGCGCGCTTGCGGATTACCGCGCGGTAGCCTCTGACGTCGCCTCGGGCGCGGGACATATCGCGGCGGTGCACTTGAAGGAATCAGCGCCCGGCAAGTACCGGGAGATTCCATATGGAGAGGGGCATGTGGATTTCAAAGCCATTATTGCAGCGGCAAGAAATATCGGCGTGCGGCGTTTCACCGGTGAGTTCTGGTACAAAGATGGCGAGGGCTACAAGGAATACCTCGCCAAAAACGCGGCGTTTCTGCGCGAGCAGTTTTAACGGAATGCCTGCCGCGCATGTTTAGCGACTCTAATCCAGTTCCGGCAGAATTTTGCGTATCGCTTCCTGATAAGAAAGCAGTTCCTGTTTGATACGGGCAAAATCCAGCGTGAAAAACGCGCCTTTGTGCATCAAAATTTTGCCGTCAACAATTGTCGTTTCCACATTGGAGGGATTTGCGCTGTAAACGATGGTGGAATACGGATCATAGATGGGCTGCATATTGACGCTGTCGGTTTCAAGGATAACAATATCCGCCTGCTTGCCCGGCTCAAGCGAGCCGGTAATGTCGGCAAGCCCCAGCGCCTTTGCGCCGTTGATGGTGGCCATCCGCAGCACTTCACGCGCGGGGTATGCGGCGCGGTCCTGCAAATACAATTTTTGCAGCTTTGCGACCTGCGGCAGCTGCGTGATGATATCCAGCGTGTTTCCGCTCATTGCCCCATCGCTGCCCAGGCTGACAACAACGCCTTTTTGCTGCATGCTGCGCACAGGTGCAACTCCCTTGGCGCTTTTGGAGTTGGAGCCTGCGTTGTGGGATATTTTTACGCCGCGCTTTGCCAGTATTTCAATATCGGCGTCGTTTGCATGTATGGCGTGCGCGGCCAGAAAATGCTCGTCTAAAATGCCAAGGCTGTCCAGCCAGGCAAATGGCGTCGTACCGTATTTTGTGCGCCATTCCTCCTGCACATAATCCATTTCTGATACATTCATGGACATCACAAGGTTGTTTTCGCGCGCGATTTTGTGGCATTCTCGTAAATGTGCCGCATCGTTTGTGTACGGCGCATGGCAATTGACCGCAGGCCTGATGCGCGGATGTCCCTTCCAATTTGCGATCAGTTCATGCGTATGCGCTATTCCGCCGTATGGTTCCTTCGCATCCGGCGCAGGGCGGCACATGACGGTTTCGGATAAAACAGCCCGGATACCACTGGCTTCCGCGGCCATCGCGATTTCATTTTCAAAATAATAGCTGTCAAAAACGGTGGTAACGCCGCCGCGCAGCAGCTCCGCAAAGGCATAGTTTGCTCCTGCAACGGCCATTTCGCGGTTCATCGCCCGGTTTTCCAGCGGAAACAGGTAGCGGTTGAGCCTGTCCGGAATATCGTCTCCAAGCGTACGGAAAACGATCATCGGCAGATGCGAATGCGTATTGATAAAGCCCGGCATCACGATTTTGCCGCGGCAATCGAGCACTTGAAGTCCGCTTGTGTTTTCAGGCGCTTGGATGGAAGGCCCAACTGCCTCGATTTTGCCGTCCCGTACGAAAACAAAGCCATCCTGGATCATGGTATCCTGCTCATCCATTGTGAGCACAATTGCGTTGTGTAAAAGAAGATCAGCCAAGAAAATTTACCCCCGAATGCAGTCCAGCATGCGGGCCGGTCTATACCGGCCCGCAGTGCTGTGCGTTTAAAATTAGCGGCCAGCCGCGGTTAGGAGTTGAGCGTGCGGTTCCACAGGTCTACCCAGGCGGCAAGCTGTGCGTTTACCACCTTGAAATCCACAACATTGGATTTGTCGGCAATTTCAATGGTGGTGAGCTTGGCTGCAACATCGTCGGAAAGTTCTACCTGCGTGTTTACGGTAGATTCCGGAACGTTGATGGCGCCCGCCAGCTGGCTTTCCGCAGAGAGCACGTGGTCTACGAACAGATACGCGAGATCCTTTTGGTCGGAGGTCTTCACGATGTTGATCGTATTGAAGTTGAGGTATGCGCCCTCAGCCGGATCAAGGAACACAAGGTTGGCCGTGGTATCGTCGCCCATCGTGTTGTAGGCGAACTCTGCCGCAAGCGCAACCTTGATTTCGCCGGAGGCAAACATGTTCTTTAAGTCGGAGGACTTGGAGTACGTCTTTACGATGTTGGGCTTGAGCGCTTCAAGCGCCTTGAATGCAGCTTCACCGTTATCGGTCGCATAATCCACGCCCGCATATTTTGCAGCAATGGTAACGGTGGCGGGGCCAAATGTCGTCGCGATATCGGGAATTGCAATGGCGTTTGCAAGTTTTGCATCCCACAGATCCGCAAATGAGATGATTTCCACTTCATCCGAATTGTAGATGATACCCAGGCGGTTCATCGTGGTGGGAGGGCCCTGCTTGGTGTCCCTAAAGACGGAGGCCTTTTCCAGCAGGAATTCCGCGTTCGGTACGCGCGAATAATCAAATTCGTCGAACAGGCCCGCGTCAAAGCCGTCCTGCGCGTACTGCTGGGCAAGATAAATCACGTCAACGTCGGAGTTCGGATCATTCTTGAGCTTGGTAAGACGCTCGGAGTTTGTTCCGGCATCATAGACGACGGTGCAGCCGTATTTTTCTTCAAACGGTTTGATAACGGCTTCAATGATTTTGTCATTCGCCAGAGCGAAGTTGGATACGATCAGCTCCACGCCTTCAAAAGACGGGGTTTCCTCAGGCACGGGCTCGCCTTCGGGAGCGGCTGAGGGCGTTGCTTCCGCCACAGGCGCTTCAGTTGGCGCGGGTGCAGGCGCGGGCGCGCAGGCAGACAGTAAACCCAGGCAGAGCAGACAGGCAAGTACAATTCTCATCTTCTTCATTTCAGGGCCTCCTCATTTGTTTTTTATATTTCATCACAGACACTTTGTACCTGTGTTGTGATCACACAACAATCAGCTTGTCCTTGGGGAAGTGCAGCCGCACCTTGTCGTTGGGCGCAAGCGGCGGCGTTACCCCGTCCGTTGCGATCAGATCGCCAAAGGGCGTATTGATTTTGTACTGATACACCTTCCCGAGATAAGTCCGCACGGCGATCCGGCCTTCTATGACGTTGCTCTCCGGCGTTCCATCACGCAGGATGACGATGTCTTCCGGGCGTATGGTGCCCTTACGTGTTTTTTGCGCGCCTGTATCCGGTTCAAGGGCTGCAAAGCGTATGCCGTTACCGTAATACCCGTCCGCCTCGCTGTGCAGTTTAAAGAAGTTTTCAAACCCCACAAACCGCGCTACGAATTCCGTCTTCGGCCGGGCATATATGGTCTCCGGGCTGTCATACTGCTCTATGACGCCATCGTTCATGACGGCTACTTTATCGGATATGGAAAAACACTCTTCCTGGTCATGCGTCACAAAAACCGAAGTGATGCCCATTTTCTGCTGCAACTCCCGGATTTCAACGCGCATTTTCAGCCGCAGCTTTGCATCGAGGTTGGAAAGCGGCTCGTCCAGCAAAAGCAGCTCCGGCCCTACCACAAGCGCCCTCGCAAGGGCGACGCGCTGCCGCTGTCCGCCTGAAAGTTCACGCGGATAGCGCTTCCCAAATTCCGGAAGGTCCACTGTCTGTAAAATGGCCTGAACCCTTTTCCCCATCTCACTTTTCGGGATATGGCGCATTTTGAGGCCAAACGCAATATTATCGGCAACCGTCATATGGGGAAACAGCGCGTAGCTCTGAAAAACAATGCCGAAATTGCGTTTGTGAATGGGCGTATTGGTGTATTCCTTGCCTTTGACAAATACATTGCCCGCGCCAGGCTGTATGAACCCGCCCAGGACGCGAAGCGTCGTTGTTTTGCCGCAGCCGGAAGGGCCAAGCAGCGATACAAGCTGGCCTTCCTCAACGTCTAGGGAGAGCTTGTCCAATATCTTCTTGTGACCGTCGTATGAAACATCGATATCCCGCAACTCGATATACGCCATTTGCTTTTCCTTTCTACCCTATCCGGCTTCCCGCACGCACAAGCTTTTCGCTGACCACCATAATCAGTACCGACATCAGCATCATCAGGACGGAAAGCGCCGAAACCGTGGGATCATAGTTATACTCGATATAATTCATCATGGCGACGGGCAGCGGGACCACACCCGGCCCGGACAAGAAAATGGTAAGCGGAACATTGTTAAACGCATTGATGAATGCCAGCAAAAAAGCTGAAACGATTCCCGAGCTGATATTCGGCAATACGACTTTGAAAAACACCGTCGCCCTCGTTGCCCCAAGGCTCATTCCGGCCTCTTCTATGGCGAAATCAAGGCTGTCTATGCTTGCGCCTATGATGCGAAAAGCATAGGTAACCACTGAGACCGCAAGCCCAACCAACAGCGCGATGCGTACGTTAAGCCGTAAGGCTACGATGATGAACACAAACAGGGAGAAGCCGACAACCACCTGTGGCACCATATTGGGCGAGAAGAACAGATCTTTAATTAACTGCTTGCCGCGGAAGTGATAGCGGCTTAAGGCATACGCGCCCGGTATGCCAACCAGCAGTGCAAGAACAGTCGCAGCTGTTGAAACAACAATGCTCAATTGAAAGGAATCCATAAAGCTTTTGGTTTCAAAGACCTTTGCATACCATTTCAGGCTGAAACCAACCGGCGGGAAGCTGATGTAACTCTCGGTCGTGAAGGAGGTAAGCGCAATCATCACCAGCGGCGCGAATATAAAAAAGTAAACAAGCACCGTTACGCCAAGCAGAAACTTGCTTTTTTTCATTTCGCCGCCTCCGTTCTGCTGATTTTGGAGGAGATCCCGTTTAGAACGCCGACCACAACATAAGAAATGACAATCATCAGCGCCGAGATTACTGAAGCGGCATCCCAGTTATTGAGCAGCATCGCCTGCTGGTAAACAAGCGTTGACATCATCATGTTGCGGTTGCCGCCAAGCATCAGCGGCGTGCTGTAAGCCGAAGCTGTGCCTGCAAACACAAGAACGCTGCCCACAATAATGCCGGGCATGCTCAAAGGTACAACCACACGCAGAAAGGAGACAAAACGGTTGGCCCCAAGGCTCAATGCGGCTTCCTGCACCTCTTCGCCGATATTCTCCATAACGCTTACGAGCGACGTTAACATAATGGGCAAAAACAGATAGACGGAGCCTACGACAATCGCACCTTCTGTAAAAAGCATGCGCAGCGGCTCGTCTAAAATCCCGATGCTCGTGAGCAGTTTGTTGATAATGCCTTCCTGCCCAAGTATGACAATCCAAGCAAAGGCGCGCACAACGGTATTGGTCAGCAGCGGAAAAGTCGCCAAAGCGATCATAAGGCCCTTACGGCCGCGTTTCATGCGCGATATATAGTAGGAAACCGGCAGCGCGAGCACAACACAGATCAGGCAGGTTATGAGCGCCACGCGTATGGTGCGCGCCAAGATGCCAAGATAGAAGCTGTCTGTCAGAAAGTCCGTATATAGGGAAAGCGATAACTGCCCATCTGCTACAAAGGATGGGAATATCACGCGAAGGATCGGCACGATTAAAAACAGCACGATCAGCGCCAGGCCGGGTACGAGCAGCAATATCCATATCTTTTTGTTTTTCATACCCTAGCCCTCCTGTAATCTCCCCCGCTACCGAAACAACAATAGTCTGTCCTTAATGTCTATAAAAAAGCCTTTGATCGGATATGATGCAAGTTTTGATTTTTTATACTTCATTATACAAGCGGCATCCCATAATCACAATATTATATATATTATGTTTACAATAACCTAAAGTTATGATAAATTGATGCCAATAGTATAGAGGCTTAGCGAAAGTTTTTATGCGAGGTGCGGCAGATGGATATCAAGGAGATCAGCTATTTACTCACAATACAAAAATGCGGCAGCATCACAAAAGCGGCCGAAGAGCTTTTTATCTCCCAGCCGGCGTTGAGTAAATATTTAAAAAGCGTTGAAACCCAGGTTGGCGCGCAGCTCTTCAGCCGTATCGGCAAAGAGCTTGTCCCTACGTATATCGGCAGCCGTTATCTGGCCTATGCGGCCCAGATCGCGCACCTGCAAAGCGACTGGAACACAGAACACAGGGAACTATTGGGGGAAGAGAAAGGCGTGCTTTCTCTGGCGATGCCGCCAATGCGCAGCGCCTGCATCATGCCGCATGTCCTTCCGAGGTTTTATGAAAAATATCCCAATGTGCAGGTTATTGTTATGGAAGAATCACATCTGGTAAAGAAACACTGGATGTCATTAAGGGATGAGATCGATATCGTGATCTACAGCGATACCAGCCCCCAAAGCACATTGATGCATGAGAATCTTGGCACGGAAGAGGTCATATTGATTATGTCGCAGACGCATCCGCTTGCGGGCCGCGGCGTATCCCGGCCCGGGTGCCGGTACCCTTGGTTCGACCTGAAGCTGCTAAAAAATGAATCCTTTGCATTAAATCCTCCGGACCAGACTACGGGCCGTATATCGGCCCGGCTTTTGGAATCTGCGGGCTTTACGCCAAATGTTCTCTTGTATACCTTCAATACTGAGATCCCCATACATCTTGCGGCTGCCGGTACGGCAATCGCCTTTGCACCTGAAACATATGTGAAAAAACTGAATTCCGGCAACCAGCTTAAGTGTTTTTCTGTCGGGACGCCAAATATCGAGATTACATTGTATGCGCTTTACGAGAAAGGGCGATATCTGCCCTCCTATACGAAACACTTTTTTGAGCTTGTACGTGAACATATGCTATCAATATAATACTGCCCACGGTTCGGCATGGCCGCGGTGTGTTGCGATGGCCTGCAGGGCTAGTGTCCGAGGTGGGCTGGTGTGGACCGCCAGGGGTCGCTTCTTTGCACTTCCTGCCTTGCTGGGCTTCCGGTTTGCTTCATCGCCCGCTGGGCGCGCTCGGCTTCGCCTTCGGCCCGGGGCAAGCTATAGTTGACATCCAACCTCTAGTGGCTTTGAGCTATTATTTCAAATGCATCAGCCTACTGCTTGCCGGTTATATTTAATCGCACCATATTCCATGATGCCTTGGGAAGTATCAGCTCGATGCCCTGCGAAGCAAGGGAACCGCATTGCCGATGGTGCGGCCGTACAGGAATGCTGTCTGCCGTGTTTACGGTATCCAGCGCATATCCGTCCAGGGAAACCCACTCCAAAACATCGTTGCAAGTCAGACCCCACAAGCCGAATTGGCAGGTGATATCCTGTTCAAGGTTCTTGTTAATGAGAAACAGCGCCAGGCTGCTCTGATCTTCAGAAAGTATGGCAGCACAGTCAATACAGAGAATATCCGCACCGACAGCGCAATCGTAAACGGGTGCGTCAATATTTGCTTTCAGCGCCGTGCCGCGCCCGTACTTGGATGTGTACAGGAACGGGTAATAGGTGGTCTGCTTCCATGCGCGTCCCTCTGGCTCCGTCATGATGGGCGCAATTGTGTTGACCAGCTGAGCCAGACACGCAATTTTAACAACATCCGCATTGTTGATCAGTGTGGTGAGCATGCTGCCTACCAGTAAGGCATCGGCGAAATCATAGCGTTCTTCCTCAATCGGGCGGGCGACGATCCATTTCTTGGGCTCCGGGCAATCTTTTTTAAAATGATACCAGACGTTCCATTCATCAAAGGAGAGCCTGATATCCTTTTTTGCCCCCTTTTCGGCCTTTATTTCAGCGCATATGGCCGCGACCTCCTTGATAAAGCCATCCATACGCACGTTGTTTGCGAGGAAGGAAGGGATGTCGTTTTCTGCGTTTGTGTAATAGGTATGCAGCGAGAGATAATCAATGTGTTCGTAGGTATGCCGCAGTACTGTGCGTTCCCATTCCCCAAATGTGGGCATTTCACGGTAAGAACTCCCGCAGACCACGAGCTCGATTTCGGGATCCAGCCACTTCATCATTTTCGCCGTTTCGGCGGCCAGGCGCCCGTATTCGGTGGCTGTCTTTGCGCAGATCTGCCATGGGCCGTCCATTTCATTGCCAAGGCACCACAGCTTGACAGCATGTGGCTCTCTATATCCGTGTGCGATGCGCAAATCGCTGTAATGGGTTCCGCCGGGGAAGTTACAATATTCCAAGAGATTGGCGGCGTCCTGCGCGCCGCGGGTACCCAGGTTGACGGCGAGCATCGGGCGGGATCCAATCAGCTTGAGAAAATCCATAAACTCATTGGTGCCCACTTCGTTGGGTTCAATAGCGGACCAGGCAAGCTCGGGCCGTACGGGGCGGGCGGCTCTGGGGCCGACGCCATCCTCCCAGCGATAGCCTGAAACAAAATTGCCGCCTGGGTAGCGTACAACGGGAATATGCAGCGGACGGATGAGGTCGGCGACATCCTGACGGAATCCATTCTGGTTGGCGGCGGAGTGCTCCGGCTCATAGATTCCCGTATAGATGGCGCGTCCCATATGTTCAATAAACGATCCGTACAATCGCTCGTCGATGACGGATATGGTATCCCGGGCATCAATGCTGATTTCGGCTTTCAGCTCCATAGCTCTCCTTATCATTTGGGCGCGTAAACGCAGGTAGATTCCCGCTCAACCACCGTGCAGGAAAGCATCAGTTTTTGCCCCTCTGCCACCTGGTGGCCTGAGAGGATATCCAGCATCATACGTGTTGCGCTCTGCCCGATTTCGAACAGCGGCAGCGCCACCGTACTCAATGCAGGCCTGCACGCGGTACTGATCTCCCTGTTGTCAAACCCGATGAGCGCGATATCCCGGCCAACCTGTATGCCACGCTGATTGCAGTATTCAATCACGCCTGTCGCCATCAGATCGTTCTGAGCAAATATCGCAGTCACCCCCGCCTCCAGCAGCGGGCCGCAAAGGCTGTATCCCTGATCCCGCTCCCAATCCCCATACACCGTCAGACGCGGATTGTAGGGAATCCCGTTTGTGTAGAGCGCCTCCTGATACCCCAATATGCGGTTTGAGGTATGGATACTTTCGGAAAGCCCCGCTATTACGCCAATGCTATGGTGGCCTTTGTCAATTAAAAGCTGGGTTGCCTTGTACGCCGCCTTTTGATCATCATACAATACAGAGGGTACGCCCGGATCCGTGCTGTAGCAGTATGCATATACAAACGGAATGCCTCGCCTGTTCCTCAGCGGCGCTACCGCATGGCTGTGGCACCCCACATAAATAATACCGTCCACCTGTTTGGAAAGCAT
>JAEYHP010000126.1 GCA_023409435.1 Bacillota bacterium
GCTTCCGACAACGGCGCACCTGAGACGGTTCTCCCCGTCATGAGCGACGTTCTCACCAAGCATCCGCAGATCGACGCCATCTACTCCACCGATGATGAAATGTCCAAGGGCATCCTGCAGGCCATTAAAGAAGCCGGCCGTACGGATATCAAGGTCATCACCGGCGGCGGCGGCGACAAGAGCTACTTCAAGATGATGGACGAATATCCTGACATCTGGGTCTCCTCCCAGACCTATCCCCCGTACATGATGGCGGATTGCGTCAAGCTGGTGGACGGCCTCATCAAGGGCCAGACCTATGAAGCCAAAACCATCATCCCGGCAGAGTCCGTGGACCGTACCAGCTATAAGGATTACATGGCCGCGCACGGCATCACCGAGGACGCTCCCTATTAATCCAAAACCGTTAAATGATCGCCGGGCGGAGCATATACTCCGCCCGGTATCCCAAGAAAAGACCCGCTAGAAGCGAACCCCCTGCAGCAGGGAAAGTAGAGCGAGGAGAGTAGCATTATGGAATGCGCATTGAAAATGAGCAATATCGTCAAGAGCTATGGCGGTGTTGTGGTGGTAAAAAATGTAGACTTTGAGGTACGCAAAGGCGAGATTCATGCGCTTCTTGGTGAAAACGGCGCCGGCAAAACCACATTGATGAATATCCTGGGCGGGGTCACCCAGATGGACAGCGGCAATATCGCCCTGTTTGAGGAAAGCGTGCGGTTCAATACGCCCGCGGAATCCCAAGCATTGGGCGTTGCATTTATACATCAGGAGCTTAACGTCGTAAACGATCTGACGGTTTACGAAAACATGTTTTTAGGCTATGAGCTCCGTACCAAACTCGGCAACATGGACGTCAGGCGCATGTGCGAACAAACGCGCCAGGTGTTTGACCACATGCATGTGGATATCGACCCAAGGGCAATGATGCGTGATCTGGAGACCTCCTATAAGCAGATCGTGGAGATCGCAAAATCGGTCCTAAGGAACGCGCGCATCATTATCATGGATGAACCCACCACGTCGCTGACACAGTCGGAAACGGAAAACGTGTTTGCCATCATGCGGGGGCTTACCAAGGAACACGATGCAACCATCATATTCATTTCCCACAAGCTCAATGAAGTCGTGGAGTTCTGCGACAGCTACACGGTGTTAAGAAACGGCGAAAAGGTTTTCGACGGCTCTATCATGCAGGAGGACGGCACAAAGATCTCCCAGGCCGAAATCGCCCGCATGATGGTCGGCCACGAGGTGCTGGGCATAGACATTTATAGACCCCACGATATTGGGGATGTGGTGCTCGAAATCAAAGATTTTTGCCTGGGCGACTGCGTACGCAAAATGAATTTCAGCTTGCGCAAGGGCGAAATCCTCGGTATCACCGGCCTCCTCGGGGACGGCAAGGAAGAACTGGTGCGCGCCATATTCGGCGATCTTCAGCATACTGACGGGCAGATCCTTAAACACGGGCAGGAAATGCGCCACAAACACCCCTCCCAGGCGAAAAGGGCGGGGTTCGGGTATCTTCCCTCCAACCGCAAAGAAAACGCCATTATCAAGGATCTGTCCGTGCAGGAAAACATGACCATCGTCACGCTGGAAGACTGTACGAACGGTCCTACGCTCGTGCGAAAAAAAGAACTGAAAATCGCAGAGGATTTTAAAAAGCGCTTGAGCATCAAGGTAGAGCATTTTGGAAACCTCATCACCAGTCTTTCGGGCGGCAACCAGCAAAAGGTCGTGCTTTCCAAATGGCTTAACGCAAAGCCCGACATCATGATCCTAAGTAACCCCACTCAGGGCGTGGACGTTGGCGCGAAAAACGAAATCTACTCCCTGATCATGGATCTTGCCAAGGAGGGCATGAGCATCATCGTGACCTCCGGCGAGGTGCAGGAAATATTGAGGCTTTGCGACCGGGTGCTTGTCATGTACCACGGGGAACTCAAAGGGGAACTTGACCGCCACGAGATCACGGAAGAAGCAATCATGATACTTTCCACCGGCGGAACCTTAGATTAACGAAGGAGACACAACTATGCCTACCACAAAGAACAAGTCCAATCTGGTATTGAAAAAGCTGATGAGCGAATACAGCATTGTGCTGGTTGCCTTAGCTATGGTGTTGATCGCAACACTGCTTGAAGGCGAAACCTTCATGACGGGCAAGAACTTCATCAACATTCTGCGCAACAACTCGGTGCAGGGCATTATCGCGTTCGGCATGTCCTTCGTCATTATCTCGGGCAATATCGATCTTTCCGTAGGCTCGCAGCTGGTTGTGGTCGGCATCGTATGTCTTGCGGTATTGAACGCCACCGGAAGCATTGTGCTTGCGATATTGGCTGCCGTGGCCATGAGCTGCGTGCTGTCGAGCATCACCGGCCTGATCGTTACCAAAGGCCGCGTTCCTTCGTTCATCGTGACGCTGGGTATGCAGTATGTGCTGCGCTCCGTTTCCATATTCGCAATGGACGCACGCGGTATCACGGGTGAAATCAAGGCGTTTCAGGAGATTTCCAACTACAGCATCGGCGGCTGGCTGCCCATGCCCATCATCTACTTCGTGGTGATGTTTGCGATCTACCTCTACATTTCAAAATACACGGTGCTGGGCCGCCGCATCTACGCCGTAGGCTCCAATGAAAAAGCGACGCGACTCTCGGGTATCAACACGGACATGATCAAAATCATTTCCTTCATTATCCTGGGCATTGCCGTCGCTATCGCTGCCGTTACCGAGGCCTCCCGCATGAACTCCATCAACTCCACGTCCTCCGGTACGTCCTATGAACTTAACGCCATTGCCATGGCGGTTGTGGGCGGCATCTCCATGCAGGGCGGCAAGGGAAACATGGTTGGGACATTTTTCGGTATCTTCATACTGGGCATCATCAACAATATTCTGACTCTGGTGGGCATGAACGTGTACCTGGTGAACGCAGTCAAGGGCGCGATCATCATATTCGCGGTGTTGCTCCAGCGCAAGGACAGGGAGAATTAATTCCCGAACGTTACACGGCAAAGGTTTATAGGACCGGTTAACTGGCATGTATTCTGCCTGAAGAAAATAAAAACAGGAGGATGAAGGATATGAAAATTGGGATCGACAGCTATTGCTACCACAGGTTGTTCGGCGAGGTCTATCCTTTTCAGGAGAAGCCTGAAAAGCTTGCGACGGTAGACGATTTCCTGAGTTTTGCAAAGGAACTCGACGTAGACGGCGTTTCTCTTGAAACCTGCTTCCTGCCGAGCTTAGAGGATGGCTACCTTAAGGAACTTGGCGCAAAGATCAAGGAACTGGGCTTTGATACCGTGTTTGCCTGGGGCCACCCCAATGGGTTGGAGCGTGGATTAAACCCGGAAGCGTTTGAAGAAATGAAGGCGCTCATCCCCAAGACCAGGCTTCTTGGCACGGACGTCATGCGGATCACCGGCTCCGCGTTCGACTGGCGGCATGAGAACCACCGCGACCATATCGCGCGCCTTGTACCCCAGTACAAGGAAGCCGTGAAAATAGCGGAGGATCATGGCGTGAGGCTGGCGGCGGAAAACCACATCGATTTTACGTCCGACGAAATGCTCGAGATCATCGAGAAGGTCGGCTCCCCCAATTTTGGTATCAATTTTGATACGGGCAATTTCCTGCGGTTATTGGATGATCCCGTGGCCGGCATGGAAAAGCTTGCGCCCTATGTGTTCTCCACCCACATCAAGGATCTGAAGCTCCATCCCACCGCGCGCCCCACGGATTGGTTCTTCTTCTGCGGCGTGCCCGTGGGCTTTGGTATGGTGGACAACATGAAGCTGGCGGAGCTCTTGAGCAAGGCCGGTTACAAGGGCTTCCTCGCCGTGGAAATCGACGCGCCCGCGCCCGAATGGTTGGGTATGGAGCGGGAGGCGATCGCCGTTTCTGTAAAGAACCTCAAAAAGATCGGCGCAAAGTTCCAATAATAGCGCAACCGGGAGGGAATAGCCATGAAAAAGAAAATCAATGTCGCCATGATCGGTGGCGGGTTTATGGGCAAGGCGCACAGCAATGCCTGGCTTCGGGTAAACGAGTTCTTTGACGCCGACTTCCAGCCCGTATTGAAGGTGATTGCGGGCAAGAAGACCAACCTTGAGTCTTTCAAAGACCGCTGGGGCTACGAGGAGGTCACATACGATTGGCGCACCATCATGGAGCGCGACGATATCGACGTTGTGGACATTGGCACCCCCACGTTTGAGCACAAGGAAATGGTCATTGCCGCAGCGAAGGCGGGCAAGCACATCGTGTGCGAAAAACCGTTTACGCTCACCTATGCGGACGCCAAGGAGATGCTCCAGGCCGTAAAGGATGCGGGCGTTGTGCATTACCTCAACCACAATTACCGCAGGGTCCCGGCCGTGGCTTACGCAAAGAAACTCATCGAGGATGGCCGCCTGGGCACCATATTCCACTGGCGTGGCGCGTATCTGCAGGATTGGATCACGGATCCCAGTTTCCCGCTTTCCTGGCAGCTGAGAAAAGAATGCGCGGGCGGCGGCCCGCTCTATGACTTGACTTCGCATGCCATGGATCTCGCACGGTTTTTGATCGGCGAGCCGGAATCGGTGACGGCGGTCAACAAAACCATCATTAAAGAACGGCCCCTGCCGGGCGTAGGCGCTACCGCCTTCTCTTCCGGTACGGGAACGGATACGAACACCTATGCGCCCGTTACTGTGGACGACGCTTCCTTTACCATTGCGGAGTTCAAGGGCGGTGTATTGGGCAGCGTGGAAACGTCCCGTTTCGCCACAGGCCGCAAGAATTACAATACGTTTGAAGTCTACGGAAGCAAGGGTTCCTTGCGTTTTGACTTAGAGCGCATGAACGAGCTGGAGTTCCTGGATGCGACAGAACCCGAAGTGGAACAGGGCTTTAGGCGCGTGCTTGTGACTGAGGCGGATCACCCGTATCTTTCCGCCTGGTGGCCCTCCGGCCACATCATTGGCTACGAGCATACGTTTGTGAACGCGTTCTATGATTTCCTCAAGGCTGTCGCGGGCAAAGCGCCCGTGACGCCGGATTTCAACGACGGCGCGCAGATTATTCGCATACTCGAGGCCATCAAAAAGTCTTCGGACGAAGGCCGCAGAGTTGTGGTTGAAGAAATTCAGTAGTATTCAAAGCATGGGGGTCGAGGGGGCCGGGGGCAAAGCCCTCGGCCCCCTCGGTATAATACAACATAAGGAGGGGCAACCATGGAGAAGAAGATACAAATCGGTGTGATCGGCTGCGGAAAAATCGCACAGATCCGGCACTTGCCGGAATATGCCGCAAATCCCGCGGTCAAACTCTACGGCCTGTACGACCTGAATGCGGCGCGTACGGCGTCTTTAGCGGAACAGTACGGCGCGGAGGCTTTTTCCTCGTACCAGGAGCTGCTTAGTGACCCTGCAATCGACGCGGTGAGCGTCTGCACGGCCAATTCGTTCCACTGCGAAGTCACCGTGGCGGCGCTTCAGGCGGGCAAGCACGTGCTGTGTGAAAAGCCGATGGCGACGACGCTCGCGGAATGCGAACAGATGGTAGCGGCTGCGCAAGGATCCGGCAAGTTCCTGATGATCGGCCACAACCAGCGGCTGGCGCGCGCGCATGCAAAGGCAAAAGAGCTGATCGTACAGGGGGAGATCGGAGACATCGTCACCTTCCGCACCACTTTCGGCCATGCAGGACCGGAAACCTGGACGATCGACCCCCAAAACGTCTGGTTCTTTGATAAGAAGCTTGCGGCGTTCGGCGCGATGGCGGACCTTGGCATTCACAAGACCGACCTCATCCAGTTCCTGACGGGGCAGCATGTGGTAGAGGTTTCTGCCTATCTCGGCACGCTCGACAAAAAGCTGCCGGGCGGCGAACTCATTGGCGTGGACGACAATGCCATCTGCATCTACCGCATGAGCGGTGGGGCGGTGGGCACCATGACGGCGAGCTGGACCTATTATGGCGCGGAGGACAATTCCACCGTGCTCTACGGCACCAAGGGAATGATGCGCATCTACGACGATCCGAGCTATTCCATCTCCATTGTCAAAAAGAGCGGCGAGCGCGTGCTCTACGACATCGACCGCATCCAAACCAACGACAACCAGACCAGCTCCGGCGTGATCGATCTCTGGGTCGACTCCCTCGTGAACAACAAAGCGCCCGAAATCTCGGGCGAGGAAGCGTTGAACGCCATGCGCGCGGTGTTTGCCGCCATGGAATCGGCGGAGACGGGTCGGCGGATTACGATTGAGTAAGTTTTATTGGAGCTGACAAGCAAAAGGGCTGACTATGGTCAGCCCAAATTTTTTAGCGACATAGCAGGGCGCTCCGTCGCCCTGCAAATGTGGGAAACTAAGAGGCATCCATATAAATCCGTCCAATCTGGCGACCCGTGCGCCAGATTGGACACCTTGCGTCCCGGGCTGCTCCGTCAGCCCGGAACGGTAAACTCAAACAAGTGGCTTGCCACTTGTTTGATAACAAAAGCGCCGGGATTGCTCCGGCGCTTTTGCATTGGGGAAAGAAAAGAAGGTATCTCTACCGTAAGCGTGCTTTCTTCACTTCTTCCACCATGCGGCGGCCAATCTCTACGATCGAGTCATAATCTCCCGTCTTTGCGCCTTTCGTGAGGTCGCTGCCCGCGCCTACGGCGACGGCGCCCGCCTTGATCCATTCGCCCGCGTTGTCCGCGGAAACGCCGCCTGTGGGCATCATTTTCGCCTGGGGCAGTGGCCCCTTGATGGCGGATATGATCTTGGGCCCGAACAGGTTGCCGGGGAATATCTTAATGACGTCAGCGCCAGCTTCCATGCACTCCACGGCCTCTTTCACCGTCATGGCGCCCGCCATGCAGGCGATCTGGTACCGTAAGCACAGCTTGACCGTATCCGCGTTGAGGCAGGGGCTGACCACAAAGTGCGCGCCCGCCAATATCGCCGCGCGGGCGGTCTCGGGGTCCAGTACCGTACCCGCGCCCACCAGAATTTCTTCCGGCTTGTAGGTAGAAGCAAGTTTCTTGATGATATCGACGGCGCCCGGGACCGTAAACGTGATTTCAATGCCGACGATACCCGCCCTGATGCAGGCGTCCACGATCTTCTCCGCCTGTTCCGGGTTTTCCGCACGTACCACGGCGACCACGCCGCAATCCGTCAGCCGTTTTAATACTTCGCTTTTCTCCATAATGCACCTCAATCTTTATTCAGTACATAGCGGCACTCTTAGCCGGAAACCACGTCTATGAGATTTTCTACCGC
>JAEYHP010000130.1 GCA_023409435.1 Bacillota bacterium
GAATTATGTATGAGCAAATCATTTTATAATAGACTGATGGTATTGGTTCTGCTTTTGCAAATAGCCTTTATAGTGACATATATAAGTCTGTTGCTCGTAAAAATGCCCATATGGATAGCAGATTTCCTTTGGATTGTTTCTGGTTTTTCAGGAATTATCATTGGCATCATGTCTGTTAAGAACACGGGAAAAGCAACTTTTCTAAGTATGTTAATTGCAATTATTGGAGCTATACTAATACTTCTATTGCTTTTGAGCATTGGTATAACATCAATGTAGTTTTGATATGCCCCTGCAGATCATTTTATTGGGCAAGAAAAGTGCGTTGGACAATTTGTAGAGCCAACTTAACTACCGATTATTTTATATACCTGCGGTTCATCGAGAACAGGATTTTTAGGGCCGTCTTAATCGCCAATTATTTTGTATTTTAGAGGTTTTGCTTATGAACTTGGAAACAGTTCGCTGTATCATCCGACCTTTCAATGCAGAGGATATCGATGCCTTCATGTCATATAGAAATGATATGGATTGGATGAAATATCAAGGATTCAAAGGACTATCAAAGCAAGAATATATGCAGGCGCTGCTCAATGAACACTCGTTAAGCAATGGAATTCAGCTTGCTATTATCTGCAAGCAGACGAATAAACTTCGCATTATGTTTAACCCAAGCGACTATCCCACTTCGCGTTATGTTTAAAATTCGCGCGTTTAGTCTCCTATCTAGCCCAACGGTTATTATTGAGCTATCCTAAAGAGATATACACGAGGCCGTATAGAGATGAGATTCGTTATCTCATTCCTATACGGTCTCTTTTCCGAAATACTAAACAATTGCGCACTAATTGCAGCCAATGTTGTTGTAAGCCCAAAACCATCAGGATTGCCAGAAGAAGCGATAAACCCAGCGAAATTTTGCGCAAAAATATAGAAATATAGGCTGCTGCGTGTTGTGTTAACGCTTTGCTTATGTGCGGCTGTAACCGATCAGTACTGGCCATGTTGCAGCCGCACCGTTGCGACTAGTAAATATTGTTTGCGGTGTTCAAAAGCCCTTTGGTTCGAACGGGCCGCTGCCAAACTAAAATAAGGAATTCAGAACCTCGATCGATTTTTCTACCAGCATATTGCCGCCCTCCGGGCCGCATATAGTCGATGCCGGCTTGCTGCTATAGCTGCCGCCATGGACCGCCGCGTCCGTCGGCAGGTATCCGCCAAGGCCATTGGAAAGCTGCACCACAAAGAGCTGCTGCGCTTTTACGCGCGCTTTCATGCGCTGCGCGTACTCATGATAGAGTTCGAATGGGTTTGTCATGATCCCAATCTCGCCGATACGGACTAAATGGCTAACGCAGGGAAACACCTTTGTTTTTTGCTGTAACTCCCACCGAAGCACATCCCCCTGTGGTTCAAACGCGCGTACAACGTCAACCGTTTCCATTGGGTGTTCCTTAGAAAACATCTGTTTGATGCGTTCAATTTCTTTGACAGACGTCTCATACTCCTCTTCGGAAACCAGACGAAGCGGAAGGTCAATCTGCAATACTTCATGGGCAAACGCCGGTGTGTAATCAATATAATTGCGGGCTACTTTATATCCGCGCACAACAGCATCGGTAATTCGCACGGCAATGCCTTCGCATTCGCGCGTCATATCGAAATTGCGAAGAACCTCCTTCGCCTGTCCACCCCAGTCCAGCAAAGCCTGCTTGTTGTATTTGCTGATGCGTACCAAATCCAAAGGAGAGATGTCACCGGATGCCCCGCAAAGCGAAAGCACATAGACATTTCCCAGCGATTCTCGAATGGCTGCCCGGGTGAAGCCCCAGTAATCTGCCGTAATGAAACGGTGAAGTTCAAATACCTGCGACGGACAGGGAACATCTACCGCAACACCCGTCAGGCGGCCGTCCATATCCCATGTATACAGCATATCGACAGATGAGTCTGCGCCACTCTCAAACCCGGCAAAGTCATCCTTTGAGCAATCGCCATACATGACTGTCTTGGCACCATCGGTTTGATGAAATATCGGCCGGCGGTTAAAGCCAACCACGGCGTAATCATGCGCATAGCTAATGCCGCCTTCTTTCCGGTTCATCCATGCGCGAATAATCACGCTAGAAAGACGTTCAAGAAGAAACGCCTGTGCTTCCTCCCCGTGTAACACTATATCTCCCATATGGATGGGTGGCAAAATGTCCGGGCTAAACACATGCTCGTTGTCATCACGCATAAAATCGTTATAAAAATCCGATGAGTTGTGCGTATGCGTAGCGCCTATCGAAATACTTTCAAATTTCAGGTCTGGTACGGTAGAAAGTTTTTCTTTTAAAAGTTCTGTAATATGCGTCGGATATTCCGTCATATCCACCGATACAAATACCGCTTGCGCTTCCCCGTTATCCAAAGCCAATGCAGTGGCTGTAATAGGATCCCGCACATACTCGGAAACGCGGTGATACATCTGTCCAATCATCAACATCGGCCGGTCCGCCGAAATACTGGTTTGTGCCCATCCAATTTTAATCGTCTTCATACCTATTCCAAATTCACATATTTTACAGCTGACCAATGTCCATCAGCTTGCAGAAGTCCCTGACCGCCTCACGATGATCGCCATAGCAGATGATGACATGCTGGCTGGAAATTTTTTGCGCAAATTCCTCAACCGTGCAATCTTGCGGGATAACCTCCAGGCTTGGCAGCTGCGGCGCAGGCGGCGTCCAACCGCATTCTTCCCACGGATCGGGCGTTTTTGCATCGGCAAGATACACATGCATATAGTAGGATCCATCGCGGTAAACCAGCCGCATGCAGGTAACGAGGCCCGTTTTGACGCGGGACACGTTCAGCAGACTTGCAGACAGCAGGCCGAAGGCCGTCGGCAACACACGGACGTCTCCATCTGAAACTGCCGCCGGAATGAAATCCGGCACGCCGATGAGCATACTGTTTTCAAAGAATTCGTAATATTCCAGATATGGAACAATCTGCCCTGTAATGCTGTAGGCAATCAGTTGCGTGACCGCTCCCATGATATCGTTTTCGGGCACTGTCAGCACGCCATAATAATGTTCCAGCAGCATAAACACCATAGCAGGCGGGAAACCGAGCAATTTTTTCATCCCGTCTACGTCGATGAGCGTTATGGCCTTATATCCTCGCTCTTCGATTTTTTTGCCGATTGCCAGCGCATATTTTACGCCCGTTTCCAATATGGAATCGTCGCATGCTTTCTCAAACTTCCAGTTTTCCTTAATGAATGCTACGCCCTCACGCACCTTTTGCGCATTAAGCTTTTCAATGTTCTGCACCATTTCAAGCATTTCGAAGGGTTCGACCTCTACGCCAAGCTTGCCGCGCATGCTGTTTCCTTCGAACTGCGTGCCATAGAGCAGCATATCGCGGTAACCCATCGTTCCGACGCGAGCGCCTCTTAACCGGCGCGCAGCATATGCAGCGTTTGTGAACGCCTCGATTTTATCCACGGGCTCAGGCTTGCCGATTACGTTATAGATATACTTGAACCGGTAATGCATCGCCTCAAATGCGGGGCGTATGGCGGCAGTGCCGGCCTGGTCGGCAGTCGTCACCATGCGGTCGCCTTCCATCCAGCCGCAGAGACCCCAAAGAAGCATGGGAAGATGTCGAAAAGCGTCGGTCACACGGATAACGGCGTGAGTCGGCACCCAGCCCGCTACGCATATGATCAGGCAATCCGGGTCGGCAGTAGAGAGCTTCTCTATGGCCGCGTCCGCTGTTGCGTATGCCGCATCGTCTATCACAATACCGGCATCGCAGACATTGCCAGAAACGCGGTTCAACGTATTGATTGCCGCGTCATGTTTGATCTCAAGACGCTCAAAGGGCGTATTCACTTCCCCGAAGCAAACAAAACCGATTTTTTTCATGTTGTCATTCCTTTAATAGTACTGTAGCATTTACACGCGCGGACAGGTGGAGTTCCGCACTACCAGCCGTGGCTGCAAAGAAACGTTCTGCACCACGTGATTTTCCTTTTCCTTGATATTGTTCAGCAATAGCTTGACCGCCAATGAACCCAGTTGCTCCGTTGGATTCATAATGCTTGTTAACTGGATGGGGAGATAATCATTGAGTATAATGTTGTCAAACCCAACCATCGATATCTCCTCCGGAACACGGATACCCGCTTCTGAAAATGCGCTCAGCGCGCCGAGCGCTACTTGGTCATAACAGGCCACAACGGCCGTCACGCTTGAAAAATCCGGCTCCTGCAAAAGTTCTTTGGCACGCAGGTACCCGCCCAATTCAAACCGTTCCTTGCCACGCTTCATGTGGTTTTCGCGGATGGGGAGCTCCCTTTCCTTTAAAATGTCAAGATAAGTCCGATACCTTACGTCCGAAGCATACTCCCCAATATAACCGATTTCCTTATGTCCCAATTCAATCAGGTGTTCCATCGCCAGGCGCACGCCAAAGGTGGTGTCAATACAAATTGCGTCCAGGGGCAGGTTCGCTCTGTTTTCAGAAATCAGCACCATCGGCAGGGTGGAAAGCGCAACACGATCGTTCTTCTGGATATCACCTGCAGCGTCCACAACAAGGCGATCATGTACAATCATGCCGCAGATGTCCTGCTGCAACATCTGATCGATGGCTATAAGAATGTTCCCCGCGTCAAACCCACTGATGCGGACGAGCATCGAATACCCGTACCTTTTCAATTCCCGCTCAATTGCCCCAACCATTTCAGAGTAATAATGGCTACCTACTTCCGGCACAATCAGGCCCACGGTATTGCTGCCTTTTCCCTGAACGCGCGCCCGATATCCCATCTGCATGGCTGTCCGTTTGACCAAGCTGATCGTTTCGGGTTTGATATCAGGAGCATCGCGTAAGGCCCGGGAGACGGTAGATACATTTAATCCGGTTTTTTGGGCAATATCCCGCAACTTGGCCATTTTACGCCCTCACTTACAGATATGATAGCTATTTTATCATATCCGGGGTTGTATTTATATGGAATATCAGGCGATTCTTGAGACGCCGTTCTATGAAACGGCGTCCCAAGAAAAGAAACTTATTTCGCAGGCCAAGGCGTGCCCTTATAAACGATTTCTTCCCAAAGGTTCTCTTCATAAGCTACGACATTGTTAGAGTCGATCAGAACCGTGCCCGAGTCATTCATTTTTGCAAAGGTCGCGTTGCTGCCCTCGGTAAGGTATTCGTAAGCCATACGAACGGATTCGTAGCCGCGCTTATAGAAATTCTGCGCCAGAGTGGCCCATACTTTACCATCTTTGATGTTATCAATGGTGGCTTCCACGGCATCGATATCAAGGATAAGGACATCACTGCGGTTCATCTCCGCGCATACCTGGGCGACGCCCGGGCCGCCAGTGGACTCAAGCATGACAAAGCAATTGGTTTCCGGGTAGGTATTGAGCGTATCCTCTGTGACGGTCATGGCGGTAGCAAGATCATTCTTATCCGCAACCACATTGACGACCTTCATATCCGGATATTTTTCGGCGATACGTTCTTCGATGCCTTTGCGCTGCTCAACCTGGTTTGTGGTAGCAAGGTCGCCCATTACTACGCAAATATTTGCCTTGCCGCCGGTTTTCTCAGCAATCATATCCGCAGCATTTATCCCGTAATTGTAGTTATCCGTACCAATCCAGGCAACGAACTCATCTTCATTCTCCAACAGATTGGAGGTTAGAAACATGGGGATATTGGCCTGCTTGGCGCGGGAGAACACCTCAAAGAGAGAAGGATCGAAAGGTTCGCCGATGATTGCGTCCGGCTGTAATGTGATGGCATTTTCCATCGCAGCGATATAATCCGTGACGATGGTGCTTGTGCCAAAGGTTGGCCCAATGATCTCAAGCTTTACGCCGTAATCTTCAGCGGCTTTGCGTGCAGCCTCTGCCTGTTGTTCATAGACCGGGTGACCAACAAGGGCATTTACCAAAATGATATACGGTTGTTCGCCTTCCGCAGCGGTGGGGGCAGCGGTTTCAGCCGGCGCTGTCGGTTCAGCAGAGTCGCTTGTGACCGCAGGTGCAGGCTGCTCTACGGCGGGCTTACTGCAGGCGCCGAAACTCAAAACCATCATGAGCGTCAGGGCCAGAATGAGTACCTTTTTCATTGTGATCGATCCTCCATTTTTATTTTATGTTAATGCCCTCGAGCACGAACAACAAACACAGTCCTTCTTGCTTATCCGTATTTCACTCAAAAGGACTCAGGCACCCGAACAGATGCGCAGGAACTGTTCCTCATCCGCCTCTTCCCGTGTCAACTCGGCACGGATCTTGCCATTTGCCAGCAGCAGGTAACGATCGCACATACCAACCAGCTCCGGCAGTTCGGATGAAATCATGATAATCGCCATACCCTGTTTCACTAACTGCGTCATCATCTGGTAAATCTGCGTTTTCGCTCCTACGTCAATGCCGCGCGTCGGCTCGTCCAGCAACAGCACCTTTGGATCGGCCATCAGCCACTTGGAAAGAACGACCTTTTGCTGATTGCCGCCTGAGAGACCCGTTACCATAGAGCGCTCGGAATTCGCCTTGATACTCAGAGCTTCCATATATGTTTCACCGAACTTGCGTTCCGCATCTTTCTTCAAAATACCCGACTTGGACACCTTATCAAGACGTGGCAAGCTGATATTCTTTGCAATATCCAGCGTAGGAACAAAGCCATTGACCTTGCGGTCCTCGCTCAGCAGCGCAAGACCTTTTTGAATGGCATCACCCGGATCCCTGATTTTTGCCGGCTTTCCGCCGATGTTCAGCTCATCATATGTGCCTTCAATTGCGCCGAATATGGCGTTGACCGTTTCAGACCGTCCCGAACCGACCAGACCAACCAGCCCTAAAATTTCCCCTTCATGCACCGCGATATCTACGCCATCTACAATGTACTTCTTCTTATTGTAGGGGTGCTGGACACGCAAGTTTTTGACGCTGAGCGCTTCCTGGCCGATTGGAACGATTTCCTTGGGATACATGTTCTCAATCTTCCTGTTTACCATGGCTTCTACAATGTCGTTTACATCGACTTCGCTCGCCTGCTTCGTCCAGACATGCGAACCATCGCGCATGATGCAGACGCGGTCAGCCAAGCGTTTGATTTCGCGGATTTTATGGCTGATATAGATGCAAGAGATTCCCTGCTCGCGCAAGCGAAACAGTATTTTGAACAGCTCCTCTACCTCCGCCTCTGTCAGCGGGGAGGTCGGCTCATCAAGTACAAGTATCTTGGGGTTACGCGAAAGAGCCCGCGCAATGGAAACCATCTGGCACTGGGACGCGCTAAGATCGCGCAGCTGCGTGGTAACGGGCACATGCAATCCGACCATTGCGATATATTTCTGCGCCTCTTCCCGCATGGCTGCCCACTGAACAATTCCGTTCTTTGTTGGGACTCGGCCAAGGAAAATATTTTCCGCCACCGACAGGTCAAGGTGGACACTGATTTCCTGATAGATCATTTCAATTCCAGCTGTGGAGGAATCTCCCGGGTTACGGAACAGGTACTTTTTGCCGCCAACCCAAATTTCCCCCTCATAGGTGCTGTGTTCGTAGGAGCCGCTGAGCACTTTCATCAGCGTGGATTTCCCCGCGCCATTCTCGCCGCAGATAGCCAGTATCTCCTTCTCCATCAGATCAATGGAGACGTTCTTAAGCGCCTTTGTTGCACCAAATGATTTGGTGACCCCTTTCATTTCGAGAATGATTCTCTGTTCCATACGTATCACCTCAGATGTTCAGGCTGGCGCGAATACGGTTGCGTACATATTCAAGAGAGCAGGCAAATATGAGTACAAGCCCGATAACAAGTTGCTGCCAATAGGCGTCAATCTTCACAAGCGTCATGCCGTTGCTGATCATGGCCATAAAGAAGGAACCCATCACAATTCCGATAATGGAACCCGCGCCGCCGTCCATGCTAATCCCGCCGATTACACAGGCAGCAACAACGGTCATCTCAAAACCCGAACCGATGTTGGGCTGGGCCGATCCAACACGAGATGCCATGAGCACACCGGTCAGGGCGGCAAGGATGCCGGTAAGGACAAATGCCGAGAAGCGGATTTTTACCGTTGGAATACCAGAAAGCCGGGCGGCTTCACCGTTGCCACCCGCCGCATAAAGCTTCCGGCCATAGGTGGTATAGCGCAAAATGAACCCTGCAAGAACCGCCATTACAATTGCAATTACAACCACGTATGGTACTTCGTAATTACCGATCACGATTCCTTCTTGGCCTACCGTCAAGAATGCCTCCGGCAACGGATAGACGGAAACGCCCTTGGTGTATCCCGTACACAGGCCCCGCGCGGCGTACATGCTACCCATCGTTGCAATGAAGGGCGGGAGCTTTATGACCTGTACGAGAAAGCCGTTGAATGCACCAACCAACGCGCCGATGATGAGCGCAACTGCTATCGCAACCCAGATCGGGACATTGTAATAGGCCATGAGAGCAGCCGCAGTAACGCCGCCAAGGGAAAAAACGGCGCCCACTGAAATATCCCAGCTTCCGGCAATGATCAAAAACGCCTGCCCAATGGCGGTAATAATCGTAAACGCGGCTGTACGCATGACATTGGACATATTGCTCACGGTAAAGAATTTATCGCTGTTGACCGAAAACAGAACCATAGCCAGCAGCAGCGGCATTAAGACGCCAGATTCACGAACGTCCACAAATTTTTCGAGCACAACTCTAACAGGGTTTTTCTTCTCCATAGCTCCAATATTCCTCCATAAAACTAGCAGACGCATGTAAGAAAGCGTGCTTGCCACACTGCTGTGAAATTTAGAACAAAAGTTATAATTGACAATTTCGAAATAATTTTCGGCACATGTTTATCCAATGGTGTAAATATAGTTGTATTAATAAGATCGGTCAATAAGAATCTCCGAAACTATTTTCGGCACGCAAGCGCGAATCAGTACAAAAAAGCAGGCAATAGAGGATAGGCCTAAGCCCGTCCTCTGTTGCGTTCTATCGATAGCTACAAACAAGAATTTTAAGTCGAACTATCTCTGCTGCTGCAGCGTGAACTGCTCCATGTGCGCTTTTTCTTCTTGGGTAAATTTACGCAGGGTGTTAATAACGTCGCCATTGTTCCATTTACGATCTTCTACATTCCCAGTGGTACCCATAACGGTAATATTGAGCTCGCGAGAGCGGGCCCTGACATGATCCCAGTCGACGAAGTATACATGAGCAAATTCGCCGCCGTCAAGAACTCCGTCCTTGATGGTCATGACCTCACTGCGGCCAAAGAACACGCTGCGCAGATGTCCATCCGTATTCATGCTGGTATAATTGCCGGGTTCATCAACAAAGCGACCAAATTGAGCATGGATTGGCCCGGGGTGACGGTATTGATGCTCCTCGGCAAAATCGGGGATCATTTTGCGCATGATATCAAGCAGGTCATGCTGCAGATATTCCAAATCAAAGGTGTCCAGATCATGGGAGCATTCCTGCACCATCACTGAGCAGGTGGTATGGTGCGAAGCAATGGTGCAAGTACCATTTTTGACCCCGGATGCCTGCACGATCTCGACGACTTCCTTCGTCACATCATGAAACGTGGGGATCCAGCCCCGGGACTGCAGCTTCAGCTCTTTTTGATAGATCTTGAATTCCATATATGCCTCCTAATGTATTAAATTTCATATGATTAGGCTTTTTTTACCTCTTTCATCCCATGCCCCGCGAACTGCGCCTATCATTTCATCAACCATAGCGGCGCGGTCCCTTGCTTTTACGACACCGCTCGACGATCCGGTCGCTTCCGCGCCGGCAAATATCACATCGTACACATCACGGCCGTTGCTGATGCCTGCGCCTTGCAGCACATAGATGTTGGGATTGATGCGTTTTACCGCGTCGATAGATGCCTTTACGTAGTCCATGCCGCTGGTCTTGCCTGTTCCGATTAGCTCGGTAGGTTCGGCTACGATAATATTCGGCGCCAGGTACGCCACTGCGGCGGCTTCCAGAATTGAATCCGTACAGACAATGGTCGCCAGCCCTACTTCATCCGCGCGGCGAATGGTCTGGTTGAGAATGGCCAGCGGTATGGGCTTTTCACAGTGATTGAGCATGACGCCGCGCGCACCGGCTTCAAGAAGAGATTCCGGCAGCATATCCGCCAGCCCCCTGCCCGGAACAATGGGATCCATGTGCGGCGCAAAAACAAGGATACGTTTGACTTGCTCCGCCACACGCCGGATATCCACTACCGGGGTAGTAAATATGATATCAATATCATACTTTTGAGCTGCAGCATCGGCGGCAAGCGCAAGATTTAGTACATCGTCGCCATATAGATAAGACTTGGGGCCGATTTCAAAGAATGGTAGTTTTAATTTAAAAGGCTCTAGCATTTGCTTTCCTCCTTGTAAGGAATTAGGAACCGATGACAATAGTGTAATTATTTGCACCCATTAAGTCAATTATATTTTCTTTAAATTTGTTTATTGCTTTCTATTCAGATAACATTTATACTGTTCCCAGAACAGGAGATAAGACTATGCCGATCATTGCGCCATCGTTGCTCGCCGCAAATGCCGGAAAGCTCAACGACGAAATACATGCCATTGAGAACGCGGGTGCGGAATACCTTCATATTGATGTCATGGACGGGCACTTTGTGCCAAACCTTTCTTTTGGGCCAAATATCGTGGCCGGCATACGGCTGCAAAACCAACTGTACTTTGATGTACATTTGATGATTATGCATCCCCTTCAGTATGCGCAGGCTTTTATTGAGGCTGGAGCGGATGCTATCACAGTACACATAGAGTCCCAATCTGACCCCCTGAAAATATATGAAATCTGCCAAAAGGCAAAAGTCGGCTTCGGGCTATCAGTTTGCCCTGAAACACCGCTTGCGCGCGTAAAACCATTTTTGGAGCTGGCGGATATTCTATTGATTATGAGTATCCATCCCGGGTTTGGCGGGCAGATGTTTATGCCCGAAGCATATGCGCGGATACGCGAAGCCGTCAAATTGCGCCAGGAATGCAGCGCAAAGTATCAAATCAGCGTGGACGGCGGCGTAAACGCAACAAATGCCGGAGAAATCATTGCAGGAGGCGCAGATATTCTGGTTGCGGGGAGCGCGATATTTTCCCAAACTAACCGGGAACAAGCTATCGCAGCATTGCGAAAGGGAGGAACTCTCTGATGACGAAGCTACAAACATGGGAAGCCGCCGCTTCTGCCTATGTGATTGAGGCCGAGGCCATTGCGCATGCATTTACCGCCTTAAATAAGGAGTCCTTTCTTCAGGCGGTAGATGTGCTCGCACAGGCACCACGTATCGCCGCAAGCGGGTGTGGTCATTCCGGTATTGCTTGCCAGCATTTCACGCACTTAATGTGCTGCATTGAGCGGCCAGCGCGGTTTATTTCGCCCGCAGAAGCTGTTCATGGTGCAATGGGCTACCTCCAAAAAGGCGATGTCATGCTCTTAGCATCGCGCGGCGGTAAAACTGCAGAGCTGCTGCCGATACTCGACATTTGCGTAGAAAAGGGCGTTACGGTCATATCCGTAACAGAAAATCTCACCTCTCCATTGGCTAAGGGCGCGGATATTGTGCTGCAGATGTCGGTAACCCGGGAAACCGACCGCTACAACAGCCAGGGTACAACAAGCTTCTCCATTGTGTCCGTACTGTTTGACGCGCTTCAGGCAGCGCTGATTGAAACCACAGAGTTCCATAACGAACAATTTGCAATAATCCATCCGGGCGGCGCTGTCGGCGAACGGCTGAATCATAAGGCTTCTTCCGATGGTAAGAAATGATATAATAATGCTATCACTTTTTGGAGGGAGTATTATCCAATGGCCGGAGAACTAAAAATTGATGCCCGCAGAAAGAAAATACTGGAGTTGCTCCGAAGAGACGGGCAGGTGCGCGTAACCCAATTGAGCGAGCAGCTTGGCGCCACTCCCGTGACCATACGCAGTGACCTTGACTCGCTGGAACAGGACGGTTATCTGGAACGAACGCAGGGTGGCGCTATCCAGACCACAAAAAACTACTACAACATGGAGTTTCAGCGGCGCAAGCAGGAGCATATGCACCTGAAGAAGGCAATCGCCGCCTATGCAGCTGGCATGGTGCGCGACGGCAACACGCTATTTATCAATTCCGGCACCACCACCTACTTCACCGCCATCGAGTTGAAAAAACGCAAAAACCTGAATATTGTAACCAACTCCATTTCGGTTGCCGTGGAACTGGGGGATGTGCCCACGTTCCGCGTAATTCTGCTTGGCGGAGAAATCAACGCACAGTATTCCTTCACATATGGGGAAGCCGCGCGTGAGCAGCTCTCCCGCTTTAAGGCGGATTATGCCATTCTCTCTATTGACGGCGTTTCCCCCCAAGCAGGGTTGACAACCTATCATGCCGAAGAAAGCGTAATTGACCGCATCATGATGGAACGTGCGCAGCGGACGATGGTCGTGGCGGATAGCACCAAGCTTAATCATGAAAGCTTCTCACACGTTTCGGATTTAAGTGACATTGTCTGCTGGATTACGGACGAGAAAGCCGACCGTGCGCTGACGGAAAGGATCACACAAAAAGGTGTCGAAGTCCACTTTGCGAAATCGTAACATTCCAGTTCTGTTGCCACTCGTCTCAGGTCTTTTGTTTTTTATCGGATTTGAGATGGGCGGTTATCAATTGGTTCTACGCAACGTTTCAGATGAGTTCTCCATGACGCCATTCGGTTCGGGCCTCCTGGTTGCGATGCAGAGCGCCGGCTTGGTTCTGGCTCCCCTGTTGTTCGGTAATCTTTCCGATCGCGTCGGGAAAAAGCGTACGCTATTCGGATTTATGCTTACGTTCGTCCTCGGCTGCGCGCTGGCCGCTGTGGCAAGCGGCACGTGGGCATTCATTGCCGGTGTTTTCCTGATTGGCGTAGGGTACTGCATGTGCGAGTGCATCGGAACTGCAGCATTGGCCGATGCATTCCCTGAAAAAAGTGCAAAATATATTAATCTTTCGCAGTCTTTGCTCAGTTTCGGCGCGGTCGTCAGCCCGATCCTCATCCAATGGTGTATCGAAGCATTTTCCTGGAATTGGCGCGCGGTATTTTTTATCTGTGGTATTGGATACGCAATGTTGCTTCTGCCCTTTTGCTTTACCAAATTCAGAAAATCCACATCAAAGGTATGTATGGAAAGAAACATACCGATGCACGCGTTTTTTAAATCGGCAATCTTCTCCCTGTTGTTCTTTTCGATTCTACTCTATGTTGGGTTGGAATGCGGTATAGGGTACTTTACCGAGTCTCTATTTGCTTTAAAATTATCCAGCGGCCGCTTGGGAGCCTATGCCATCTCCACCTATTGGCTTTGCATGGCGATATCCAGATTCGTATGTTCTTTTTCGCCCATTCCTTCACTAAAAACACTTATGATCTGCTTCGGCTCGTCGTTCCTGTTTTTTTTCATCCTTGCCGTCTCCGGGCTCCCCTACCTGTCGCTTGTTCTTTGCGGACTGATCGGCTTTGCGTTTGGGCCTGTATGGTCGCTTCTGGTCGATCTTGCCGCAAAAGAATTCCCTCAACACACAGGCAGTGCAATTGGATTGATGAGCGCCGGATGCGGCCTTGGCGGAATGGTGTTCCCATCCCTCATGGGGTTTCTTTCGGGCAGGTCGGATATCCGTTTTGCGTTTGCAATGCTGTCGGCAACAGCGCTGGCAGCAGGTCTTCTGGCTTACATCATATACCGCAAAATGAAGCGTAGCGTGAGGGGATGAATATGTTGTTTATCGGCGTTGATCTTGGCAGCACGAATATCAAAGCCGCCCTCTATGACGGGGCTTTAAGCTGTTTGCACATGGAAAGTGCGGCGGTATCCTACGAACGGGAAAACGGATCTATAGAATTTGACGCAGACGCATATGTCAGTGTGCTGATTGGCATCCTGCATAGGCTTATTACAGCAAGCGCTGTGGATGGACGTAAAATAAGCAGCATTACTTTCACCGGCCAGGCCGAATCTATAGTTGTGCTTGACAGCAACGGCAACCCGCTGATGAACGCCATCAGTTGGATGGACGAACGCTCGCAGGAGGAATGCGATCTATTGGAGAAACGTTTCTCCCCTGCAGCCTGCTATGCGCATACCGGGCAGCCGGCCGTACTGCCAACCTGGCCGGCAACAAAGATCCTTTGGTTAAAGCGCCACCGTCCGGGAATCTATTCCGCAGCCGCCCATTATGTGCTGCTCAAAGACTTTGTAGTTTATCGTTTGACAGGTAAACTGCTTGCCGATTGCTCGATTGCAACGTTTACCTTTTATTTCGATATCTATGCCAAGCGGTACTGGTCTGAGATGCTGGATTTCATCGGCATAAGGGAAAACCAGTTGCCGCCGCTTGCCGAGCCATGCACTTCTGTCGGCACTCTGACAAAGGATGTGGCCGCAGCGATCGGAATTTGGGAAGGGACAACGGTTAATATTGGCACGCTAGATCATTTTGCGGGTATGGTCGGGACGGGCAACGTACACGCAGGATGCATGAGCCTGTCTACCGGTACAGTTATGGGGTTGTCCACTATGGCCGCCATGCCTGTCAGGCAGGATACCTGCATTCCGATGCATTATGGGTTCCTTCCCAACTCTTATGTAATGCTGCCAGTGGCGGAGAGCGGTGGAATCAGTTTGGAGTGGTTCAAGCAAACCTGCATGGCAACCATTTCTTATGACGAACTGAATACTGCGCTTGTTGGACGCGCGCCAAGCGAAATCATATTCCTGCCTTATATCGTCGGCACCAATGCGCCGGAATTCAACCGCGACGCATGCGGCGTTTTTTTCGGCCTGCGCAGCAAACATGATACATTCGACCTGGCATTGGCCGTTATGGAAGGCATAGCGCATCTACTGAAAAAAAATTGTGACCACATCAGTGCAAGCGGCACGCCGATTGATCGTATTATCGCCACTGGCGGCGGCGCAAAATCTCCAATATGGTGCCAGATGCAGGCGGATATCACCGGTATTCCCGTATATATCCCGGCAGAGAAGGAGGCTGCCTGCCTCGGTGCAGCCATGATCGGCGCCGTTGCAGCCAACGTATATGAATCCTACGATGATGCGGCGATGGCCGTGGTAAGGATAGAGCAATGCTTCTTGCCGTCCTCAACTACGCAATACCCGCGCAAACACCGTCAGTTTCTTGCCTTGTATAGCGCGATGATTGAAGTGCAACGGATTCGGTAAACCGTGTGGCTGTAAAATGCCGCACCCATCATATGGTGTCTTGAGGGCGAAGCGCTCACAAATATGCAACTTTATATTCCGCTAGGAGCTCATTACCTAATAGCCTTAAACAAGATTAGAATCCTTATGCTACATTAATAACACGCTACCCGGCCAAGTTATGTTCATTTCTGTGAAAGGTATAATCGGATGGTTTAGAAATTGCGAGCGTCCTTGTCCAGAGTCCTGAAATTTTTTAACCCGTAATGATCCATCAGGCTAATGCATGTAAGAACCATGGGCCAGGTCACAAAAATCGCACGTTTGGATTCAACGACTACTGCATTTGTCGTTGAAACAATCAGCACGGATACAAACGTTACTACAAGAATAGTTAACACGGAACAGAACCATCGCCGCGCAGCCAAGCTGGGCCTTACCGCATAAGCGCCTATAAAAAATCCAACCGAAGCACACGAAAAAATCGCGCATCCAATTGCGCTGTTTACACGCAGCAAATCTCCGAACAACGGCGGTAGCGAGCGGATCTCACCGACACCTTCCTTTGCCTGCGCAATGAGCCGGGACCAGAACGCAAAATCGGACCACTTGGTCGGAATAAACCGTTCCGGGATAGAAAAGGGAATATCAGCGCCGTATAGAAGAAGCGCGGTACATAAGACAGCGGCAGCAGTTGCCAGCAGGGAATAAAGCGGGGTTTTTCGCAGGCGATAAACATCCGACATAATCCGGATAAACAGCAGTACGATCATTGCAAAGGCCGGCAACAAAGAAAGGGCTTTGATCAGCTTTGCTACAAACGGCAAATCGGCGATCACGTCGCTGGCTCCCAGTGAACCATAAAGGAAAGTGCTGACGGCTTCTCTCCCGTTGGCATTCCGGCCCACACGAAACGCTGCTGCGCGAAACGTCTGTTCGCTCTTTTCATTCGACTGGACCACCATAACCCCATCCATGCCGGAAAACACGCCGCGGATAAGATAGGCACTCCCTTCATAATGAATCGTATTGCCAACCGCATCCAGACTCCCAAACAGCAGGTATGCCGCCTGTTCATCAAGCGCACAGCCGATTTCATCGCCACGTAAGGGATATGCGCCTGTTACAAAGGGCGCATTATAAAAAAGGGCGGGATTCCCGTAAACCGTCAGAACGCAAAACGCACCCGGCCTGTTAAGAACGCCTGTTACAGTCTGGTTTTTGGCTTCGTTCCAGATTACGGCATCCGTGACCTCTCTCCCATTTTTAAGAGAGTTGTCAAGACCGGCGTTTATGGACTCTATGGTGAACGACGGTTCTTTGAGGCGTACATGTACGCTTTCGGCTTGTAAGGAGAACCGCTCATACTGCCCCAATGCCCCGCAAAACAGGAAGGTCGCAGCGCAAGAAAGGGCAAGAAAAATCAAATAGCTCTTCTTATTCGATGTGTTCTTCATTTTTCCGTTACCCTGATGCGGTCTCCAATATTGACTGGTTTGCTGCTGGAAACGATCACTCTATCCTCAGGACCTATGCCCCCGGACACTGCAACTGTTGTGGCATCCCGGTCTGCCACTATAACGTTGATACGGGAAACGACAAGTTCCTTGCCCAATACGGTATTGGTCTCGTGTACAATTAGAATATACTCTCCGCCGGAATCCTGCCGGATAGCGGAGATGGGCAGGCAGGCGTTATAGTTCTTGCTTCGCTTCCAGACGTTCATGGTAGCGCTTTCACCCGAAAGGTAAGAGCCCTCCGGCAATGTGGCAGTAAGTTCAGCCGTTTTGTTTGCATAATTAAGGCTCAAACTTTCAACTTTTGCTTTGACCGGCATGGGCCTGCCGTCTATCGTCAGCGCAATCTCATCCCCTAACGCAACATGGCCCGCTTCCTCATCGCCGAGTTGCGTGCGGAACTTATAGCCGCTGTTTTGCGCTGCCAGGCGCACCACCTCTTCCCCATTTGTACGCTGCCCTACTTCGACGGAAAAGGAAAGCAACATGCCGTCTTCCGGAGCAGTGAGGACGTTGTTTTCATACAGCGCCTTTAATTCTTCCACTTCCCGCTGTTTTGCGCGGATATCGATATCCAGGCTTTGCTGTTGATATTCTGCCTTTGCCGCATGGTTTTCCGCATCCCTTTCCGCACTGTCAAGCTGCGTCTGCGCGTTTTCTATGGCGCGCTGCGCCGTAAGCTCCTGCGCCGTTTGATTTTCTATCGCATCTTGCAGGGCCCGTTCCGCATTCTCTACCGCCCGGCGGGCGGTTTCAACCGATGACAGATCGTCGCTGCCCGTTCCATTTTGGGCAGTCTGCAGCGCTCTTTGCGCCTGTTCCAAATCCTCTTGGGCGCGGGCAAGGGCTTCCTCCCAATGCGCGGATACGGTGTTCTGGTCTTCCTGGGCGCGGTCGAGCACAGTTTGCGCGGCGGCGATAGCCGCTGCATCTCCCGTAGCCTCCGCGGCAGCCAAACCCGCCTGCGCATCTTCCACTTTCCGCTGCTCGTCCCGCAGCGCCGTAGTACGTGAATATACGGTATCGTCATAGTTCCGCTGTGCTGAATTTAGCGCTGCTTTGGCGCTATCGATTGCGTTTTGGCGGGAAGCGTCGTCTAAGTGGCCTGCTTCCGTTTTTGCGGTTTTATACGCTTCTCTGGCCTGTATGAGATCTTGCTGGGCATGGTAGACGGCAATCGCTGCACTTTGTACTGCGGCATCGTAATCTTCCTGCGCCGCTTGAAGCGATTGTTCCCGGCTCAACGCCTCCAATCCTGCAGAAGCGTCCAGCTTATGCTGCTTCTGCTGCAAGATCAATTTTTGGAGCTCATCTTCGGCCTGCAGCAATTGTTTTTCAATATCCTTCGCATCAAATTCTATAAGGAGATCCCCTTTTTTTACCTCCTGCCCTTCTTCCGCCGAAACGTCAAGTATCCGAAGCCCTTCCTGTGCAGAAATTGAAATCTCTTTTTTGGATTCAATCACGCCATCCGCTTCAACCTCATACATAAGTGCGGCATTTTGAGGGGAAATAACCTGTACCTTGGCGACTGTCAGCGAGTCTGCCACCCGGGAGAGGACTGTAAATACAAGCATCAGCACAAAAAATCCGGCAAGCAGCTTTGCTGCCTTGCGTTCCAGCGCGGCCTTAGGTTCGGCAGACGCATTGCGCATACCCTTCCAGCCGCTTTCTACCGTTTCCCGAATTTGTCTTGCGAGTTCCAGCATTAAACTACTCCTTTAGTCCCGAAGCCCGAATGCCCTGTTCGAGATGCCTCTGGCCCAGCAGAAAAATCAGAAGGGCGGGCAGCATCATGATAATGGAAGCCATAAGGGAGACCCCCGCTTTGTCTGCAACGATGCCAGGAAGATAGAGCGAAAGCGGCCAAAGGGATTGATCCTGTAAAAATGTCAGGGGCGCTTCTATCGCGTTCCAATATTCCAAAAATCCAAGGACGAGGGCAGAAATTACTCCCGGCATGCCAAGGGGAAGGCCGATATGCCAAAATACGGCCCATGCGTTTGCGCCGTCAATCTCGGCGGCCTCCAGCGCGGTTTTGGGAATGGAGGCAAAAAACTTTACCATAAGGAAGACCGGGAATGTGGAGAAAACAGCGGGTAAAATGACCGCAGCGCGCGAATTCAGGAGAGACAGTCCATCCAGCACCAAAAAACTTGATACCATCGTTACCTGGAACGGCATCAGCATCAGTACGATGTAGAGGGTAAACAGCAGTTTTTTCCCCCGGAAGGCATACCGGGCAAATGCCCATGCGGCGGGTACAGCGACAACGAGCTGTCCTGCAAGGATGGGAAATACAAGCAGGCATGTGTTCCAAAACATTTTGAAAAACTCAGGGGAATCCAGAAGCAGCTCCACCATAGGCTGGAGCGTGGGATACTGCGGCAGGAGCGGCCAACTCGCGATGCCGCTGGTATCCGCGATTACCGGCCCTATTGTTTCAACCAATTCACCCGTGCTCATAAAGGAGCCGGAAAACAGCATCCAAAGCGGAACCGCCACAAACAATGCAAGTAAAAGCAGTACGGTCTCTGCCGAATGCTTCTTGATAAAAGCAACGATTTTTTTAATCAAGAGAGCTCCTCGTTCCCCCAAAGCTTTTGCAGCAGCAAAACCAGGGCCAGAATAAACAGCGCAACGAGTACCGCGGCAGCGCAGAGCTTTTGAATATCCAGCGCGGTAAACCAATTGTTGAACAGATGCTGGAGCATGTACATGCTCTTGTGCGGGTAATTCCCCGCAACGAGAAACGCTTCGCGAAATACTTTAAATGAGTTAAGTAGCGACAGGACCGCAACCGTAAACAGCGTTGGAAGCAAGGATGGCAGCGTAATATGGCGGAACAGGGACCAGGTGCCTGCGCCGTCCACACGTGCAGCCTCGTAGAGGCTGGGCGATATTCCGCCCAGCCCCGCAAGGAACAGCACCATATCATATCCCGCATTTTTCCAAAGATAACTCAGGACAAGGATGTTGAATGCAGCATCCGAATTCATCCAATCCGCCCGTGTACCGCCAAACGCTTCCACCAGGCCGGAAAGCATCCCTTTTTCGTGGAAGAAGACCATCCAAAGCAGCACTACAGATGCGACCGGAATTGCAATGGGCAGCAGGAAAGCCGTCTTGTAGAGCTCTCCTCTGTGCCGTACTGACCGGATCATTACCGCAAGCAGCAGCGAAAGCGCGAGCAGCACAGGTATGCAGGCTGCAATAAAACGGAGCGTATTTTGAGCGGCAAGCCTGAACGCCTCATTCTGGAGCACAACTTCATAATTCTTCAGCCCTACAAACTCGCCGCTCATCGCCGCGAAAAATGACCGGCGGACAGCATCCCCAAACGGCACAAGCACCAAAATAAGGACGCCTGCCAAGCTGGGAGCGAGGAACATGAGCGCTGTGCGCGTCTGCCGCTGTTTATTCCGTAAGGTATGCCTGTGTGCGCTCGGCAATCGCGGCGGCAGCCTGCTCGGCTGTTTTTTCGCCTGCAAAAAGGGCATCGCATTCATTCATTACATTCTCCAACAGCACTTTGTCAATTGTGGAAGCCGTGGTTGCACAAAGAAGGACATCCTGATAGAACGCCTGCAGATCTTCTTTTGTAGGCGGGCGGGCAGTAATCACCCCTTCGCTGGAGCCGATGGCGAACCCCATATTGGATTCGGGGAACTCCACTATATTCTTTTCAATGGCCTCAACGCTCACAGGGAAACCGTCTCCCAAATCCGCGCCTTGGACACTAAGTCCAAATAAGCCCTGAACGAATGCAACTGCGAGATCTTTATGCTTACTCGCATTGTTGATGCCAACAATCCCATGGGGCACAAATACGTTTGAGCTTTGCCCGCCCATTGGGGCAAGCATCCCGTTTTCCAGTTTGTTTTTAACAGAGAACGGAACGGCAAGCTGGGAAAATCCGTTTATCATCTGCATATGTAGTTTAAGTTGGCCTTTGCTGAGCTTGATCAGACTATCGAGTCCTTCGTCCACCAATCCATACTCATCCGCCATGGAACCGGGGGAAGTGGAAAGTATCGAAAGTATCGCGTTGTCGTTGCAGGCGTCGCTGATTGTCTTTATATTTATCAGGAACTCCGCAAGCAGCTGTTGATCCAGCACACGGTCGCCATGAAACCAGGCGGGCGAGCTTGTCAAAAAGAAGATGAGCCCGCTGGGTGAATTCATGGCGAGAAAGTTTCCATCTGTGCTTTGCGCTGCCGCGTTTGCAAGCGTATCGAGCCTTTTTGCGGCATCAACCGCTTGCGCGCTGCCAAGCATAACCGGTACGGAAATCCTGACAGGCATGGAGTAGAGCTTACCATCGCGCAGATAGTAATCCACAATGTTTTGCAGCAGCTTACTCGAATCAAGCATCCCGCTCAAATCCATCAATACGCCTTTTTCTACATAGGAGCCGATGGGCAATCCATCCAGCAGCAGAATATCCGGCCCTTTGCCGGCCAGCAATTCTGCATTAAGTGAGCGGATGACGTCATCAGCAGTCGCCGCTCCGTCCTCGGTAAGTCCATACCGGAACATGACCCGCACGTCCGGGTTCCGACGCTGAAATTCCCCAATCGCCTGGCGTATCGTATGGTTATCGGATAACGCAAATACGGAAAGCTCGGTACTGGGCACGGATGGAGTATCGGCGCTATAGGTATAATGCATCAGATGTACGCCGCTATTGTCAAACATAGAAACGAAAAAACCGCCCTTTTTATCCTGCATCAGACCGCCAACCTGCAAAGAAGGAATGCCCAGAG
>JAEYHP010000186.1 GCA_023409435.1 Bacillota bacterium
CCGCCATTGCCGGTGGTTTGGCTAAGGGGTCCCACCTGTTCCCATACCGAACACAGAAGTTAAGCCCTTATACGCCGAAAGTACTTGGCTGGAAACGGCCCGGGAGGATAGGTACCCGCCGGCTCCCTTTATGCAGGACAGCCTGTTGCATTAGACGACAGGCTGTTTTGCGTTTTGGCGATTTATTATAGTAGCTCATCAAGCGTTTCAAATCGGTATCCAAGCGTCTGTAGCCGTTGCATTTTTGCTAGCCGGACATGCATTATTTTTTGAGATTTTAAAAAAGATGTTGACAACTTTCATTTTTGTCTATATATTGAATGTGTATTCAATCAATGAAAGAGAGCGCAGGAATGGCACGAAACCAGCAGCAGAACGAGCAGGCGCGCGAAGCGCGGAAGGAGCAGATCCGCATTGAGGCACTGCGGCAATTTGCACAAAAGGGTCTGGGCGCCACCCGCATCCAGGATATTGCGGAAAACGTGGGTATGGCGCAGGGGCTCCTATACCACTACTATCCCTCCAAGGAAGCTATATACATCGATCTTGTCCGGGACGCGCTGGATAAGACGATTGAGGCGAGCCTTGGCCTCCAGGCCATGGACGCGCCCGCTCATGAAAAGATCGGCATCGCCATCAAAGAACTGCTTCATACCATTGAACAGAGCGAGCGCTTTGCACAGACCTGCTGCCTGATTGCGCAGATGGCGGACATCGTGCCTCCCAAGGAGGAGAAAGCATTGATTGATGAAAAGAGAGACGCGCCCTACCGGATCGTGGCGGATATCGTGCGGCAGGGGCAGCAGGAGGGCAGCGTGGTTGCGGGGGACCCGGATGCGCTTTCGCTGCTGTTCTGGTCCAGCGTCAACGGCCTTGCGATCTACCGGATCGCGCACGCTTACGCAGGTCCCATGCCGGACCACCGGCTGCTTACGGCAATGTTTCTTAGTGACCGCTGATAAAGTCCTGTAGACTTTATCAGCAGGATTTCCGCAGGCTAAAAGTGCGCTTTCACGCACTTTTTCCCCCAAATCTGACGCACATGTCGTCAGATTTGGATTGTCTGGGGGCTTGCGATCCCCCACGCCCCCAAAGGGAAGGTTTTTATCAGCTAAATAAAAGAAAGAAGGGAAAGATATGTCGAACTTACAGCGGTTTCTGGATGAGGACGGGAAACTCAAGCAGTGGCCCGCTAAGCAGGCGATGAAGGAGGAGGCTTGCGCATACCTTGCACAGCAGTTCCTGTATGACCATGAATATACCGAGCAGGACGTCAACGCGATTATCGCCTCCTGTCACACGTTTGGGGACTATTTTCTGTTGCGGCGCGCGATGGTAGAAAGCGGCTATCTGTGCCGCAGGCCGGATGGCAGCCAATATTGGAAGAACAAAGAGAAACAAGGGAGTGAAACACATGATTAGCTTCAAAGCACGGTTGATGCGCGGCTTTATGCGCAACCGGCATTTATTAAAAGGAAGGCTCACGCCGGAGACGGTGGACAAAAATACGTCTATCGAAGCGCTCCGAAGGGATACGGAAGAATCGGCAAAACGCCTGGTTAAACTGGTGAAGGGCGTCTCTTTCCAAACGGAGAAAGACGCGCCTGTCTACGCAGAATGGGTGGAGCCGCAGGGGTGCAGCGCGGAGCATATGGTGCTCTATTTCCACGGAGGCGGCTTTGTGATGGGCAGCGCGCTTTCTCACCGCGGGATTGTCAGCAATTTTGTCAAGCGCCTGGGCGTGAAGGCGCTGGTGTTTGATTACAGCCTTGCACCCGAGCACCCTGCGCCTGCCGCTGCGAACGATGGCGCAGCGATGTACCGCTATGTTTTAGGCTTGGGTTACAAGCAGGAGCATATCGTGTTTGCGGGCGATTCGGCGGGCGGCGGCGTGGAGCTTTCCAGCCTGTTGAAGTTAAAAGACGAAGGAGTGCCCTTGCCCGCCGCCTGTGTTGCGTTCTCCCCCTGTACGGATGCGACGCTCGCAGGCAACTCCCACAAAACACGCCTGAAAGAGGATCCCTGTACGCCAAGAGGATCGTCGGAAACCTACCTTGGGTACTACGTGGGTGACGGGGATGCGCGGCACCCTTACGCTTCGCCATTGTTTGGGGATTTGTCGGGCCTGCCCCCGCTGATGATCCAGGTGGGTGATTATGAAACGCTGCTCGACGATTCCGTGAGGTTTGCAAAAAGGGCGGAGGAAGCTGGCGTGGAAGCTCACCTGCACGTGTGGGACGGTCTGTTCCATTGCTTCCCGCTGCTTGCGCCGATGTTTCCCGAAGCCACGCAGGCGATGGAAGAGGTCCACACGTTTATTCATCAAAAGCTTGGAAAATGACGCAGCATGAAACAGAACAGCTTGTTGGATAGCCAACGGGCTGTTTTTTGTTTATCGCCATTTTTCTGACGGGCACGCACGGTCCAAACGTGCTATCATAGAACCAACCCACAGATTAAAGGAGCTATCTTCGTGACAAATCAGGAGTTTCAAAAAATAGAGGCGTACATGCTCTTCCGGATGAAGGACAGCGCGCACGACCGGTACCACATTGACCGCGTTCTGAATTCTGCCCTGGATATCGCCGGAACGGAAAAGGGCGTGGATATGGACGTGCTGCTGGCAGCCTGTCTGTTACATGATATCGGCAGGGAAAGGCAGGCGGAAAATCTGGAGCTTTGCCATGCCGAAATCGGAGGGGATATGGCAAACGAATACCTCCTGCAATCCGGCTGGAACCCGGATAAAGCGCGCCATGTAAAGGCATGCATCGCTTCCCACCGGTACCGCGGGAACAACGAGCCGGAGAGTATTGAGGCAAAGATTCTGTTCGATGCGGACAAGCTGGACGCGACCGGCGCGATGGGAATTGCCCGCACGCTGATCTACGGCGGCCAAATTGGTGAGCCGCTATATATGCTGGACCAAAACGGGGATATTCTTGTTGAGGAGACGGATGCGGAAAGAACCACGTTCTTTCAGGAGTACCATTACAAGCTGAAAAAGGTATACAATGCATTCTATACAGACAGGGCGCGGCAGCTTGCGGTGGAGCACAGGAAAAATGCCGAAGCGTTCTATCACGCCCTGTTTTCTGAAATCGACAGCAACCGGAGAACAGCGGCGAGAAAACTGGAGGAAATCCTGGTGTGATGGGTTCTGGAAGAGGGATGCGGTTGTGCTCGTACAACGAGGGCCGCTGCGTTCTATGTACGCGTTCGACATTTTCCTGTATAATAAATTGAGTTTCACAGCCGTGATATATTTCTTATCCTACTCTTGGGAGGCTGCACATGAGTTATGCGGACGGGCTTTTTATACAAAACTGCCGGGATATTTTAGAGAACGGGTTCTGGGACACCGAGCTTGACGTTCGGCCCAAATGGGAGGACGGTACGCCCGCCCATACCGTCAAGCGCTTCGGCATCATAAACAGATACAATCTCAAAGAGGAATTCCCTATACTCACGCTGCGGCGTACCTATTTTAAAAGCGCCGTGGACGAGCTTTTATGGATCTGGCAG
>JAEYHP010000187.1 GCA_023409435.1 Bacillota bacterium
GGCAAAAGCGTATGCCGCATCAACGGTACGCTTGTAAACCTTTCCTCCCTCAAGACCGTGACGGATCTGATGGTGGACATCCACGGGCAGCATGAGCATCAGTCTCTCCTTGACGTCTCCTCCCATCTTGGGTATTTGGACGCGTTCGATAAAAACGCCATATCTCCCCTATCTTCGCAGGTCGCTTCCCTTTACGAACAGCACCAAAGCATAATAAAAGAATTGCATGCGGGCTTCCCTTCCGAACAGGAGCGGCTCAGGCGCATGGATTTGCTGCGCTATCAGATAAAGGAGATATCCGACGCAAGGCTTCAGCCGGGCGAGGAAACCGAATTGGACTCCCAGCTAAAGCGGTTGAGCAACGCGCAGGCCATCATCTCCGCGCTTGAAAACAGCCACGCCCTGTTATCCGGCGAAGAAGGCGGCGCGCTCAATGAAACAAACGCCGCAATACGGGAACTTTCCGGCATCGCAGGCTACCATGCGGAATACCAGGACGCTTACAACCGCCTGCAGGACGCCTATTACGCTATGGAGGACATTGCCTACTCCCTGCGGGATCTGAAGGCAAATTTCGAGTTCCAGCCCGAACTGTTGGCCGAAGTGGAAGCAAGGCTCGCGCGCATCCATGCCCTCAAGCGCAAGTACGGCGGCAGCGTGGAAGAGATGCTCGCGTTTTTATTGAAAGCACAGGAAGAATACGACGCGTTGGTACAAAGCGACGCGCGCAGAGAAAAACTGGAACAGTCTTTGTCCGCCTGCAAAGCGCAGTATCAAAAAGCTGCAGCGCTTTTGATGGAAGCAAGGAAGGCCGCAGCTTCCATCTTTGCCGAACGCCTGGTGACGGAACTAAAGGCGCTGGGCATGGAAAAAGCGCAATTCGAAGTCGCACTGGAGCCTCTTTCAGAAGGAGCGCTTTCCATGGACGGCCTTTCCCGCGCCGAATTCCTGCTTTCCACCAACGCGGGCGAACCCGTAAAGCCTTTGCAGCGCGTGGCTTCCGGCGGCGAACTTTCGCGCATCATGCTTGCATTCAAAACCATACACATGGGCAGCATACCCACTGTGATTTTTGATGAAATCGATACCGGCATCAGCGGGCATATCGCGACCGCTGTGGGTCAAAAAATGCGCCAGATTTCCCATGAGCGCCAGGTGCTGTGCATTACGCACCTTCCACAGATCGCCTCCATGGCGGATGTTCATTTTTTGGTAGAAAAGCTGGAAGAAGGCGGAAAGACGACTTCTTCTGTACGCGAATTGTCCCACGAAGAACGCATCTTGGAAATCGCCCGTATTATGGGCGCAAAGCGGACGGACGTCCGCGCGATGGAACACGCAAAGGAACTGCTGGAACTCTCGCACACGTGACCCTTACTGGTATAGATACCTGAATTAAACAAACTCAAATACCTCTTATCCGGGCATAGACACACGGTCCGATGTTCATCATAAAATTGATGCTCTTTTAAGAGCGATTGATGAATATATGAGGTGTTTGATTTGAAAAAGGGCATTGCGCCGTTCATCGGTAAGGCGTTCGGCATATTACTCTGTGCAGCAATCTTAACATTCAATTATTTGGAACCCATGTCCTCCCTGCGCAAGCTGTCGGAGGATATTCACGTGCAGGCGGGCAAGTCCTATTCCCTGCCGCTAAAAACAACCGACCTCTTTGTCACGTCTTCCGATGACGACTCGCTTGCCGTGTCCAACTATGAAGGCAACACGCTCGCGGAAGCGATCGGCTCCGGCGGGCGTACCTCCCACCTGACCGTTCGCCTTTTTGGCGTCATCCCCGTGAAACAGGTCAATATCCATGTGCGCGATCAAGTTACGCTTGTGCCCGGCGGCACCTCGATTGGCGTCACGCTGCATACGCGCGGCGCTTTGGTTGTGGGTATCGCCTCCATTACGCTCTCGGACGGGCAGGAATTAAGCCCGGCCGCCGCGGCGGGGATTCAGGCAGGCGACCTTATTGAAAGGGCAAACGGCATAGAGATTAAGGACGCGGAGCATTTAAGGCAGATCTGCAACGAAAGCCAGGACAAGGTCGCCCTTACCATCATGCGTGGCGGGCAGAAAATGAACGTGGAGCTGCGGCCTGCGCTTGACCCTGCGGAGGGCAGGTACCGCATGGGTATGTGGGTGCGGGACAGCACGGCGGGTGTGGGTACCCTTTCCTTCTATGATCCTGCTTCCAAATGGTACGCGGCGCTTGGGCACGCCATTACCGATGTGGACACAAGGCAAAGCCTGACTGTGCGCGACGGCGAAATCGTAAAATCCAACATCGTGGATATCGTAATAGGCGCGCAGGGGGAACCGGGAGAACTGCAGGGGCAGTTTGACAGCACCAGCCTGCCGCTTGGCACAATCGAGGCCAACAGCCAGTACGGCATATACGGGCGCATGTATGATGAATATTTCAACCCGCTTTTCCCCGACGGGCTTCCTATGGCGTACCCTGAGGAGGTCCAACTGGGCCCCGCCCAGCTTTTAACTACGCTGAATGATGAAGGCATCAAGGCATATGCCTGCAATGTGATCAAGATCAACCCCCAGGAAAGCCCTGCGCCAAAAGGCATGGTCATTGAAATCACCGACCCGGAGCTTATGCGGGCGACCGGCGGCATTGTACAAGGCATGAGCGGCAGCCCGCTGGTTCAGAACGGCAAGCTGATCGGCGTTGTGACGCATGTTTTTATCAATGATCCCACAAAAGGATACTGTATGTATGCGCAATGGATGCAACAGCAGATAGCATAGTTGGAAATAATCTGTTATCATAAAGTAGGTCGGAGGTGACGCGCACTTGTTAAACCTACTTATAGCAGATGGAAGCACATCCGCCTGTGAAGAAATCGCGCAATTTTGCCGCAATTACGAAACCATACATGTGCTTCCTTATGTACATAACGGCAAGGATGTATTGGCGACGCTCGCGTCAGAGCGGGTGGACGTTCTTTTAATGGATATCGTGATGCCCGTTCTGGACGGCTTGAGCGTTTTAAACAACATCCAATTCATGGAGGATGAAGGCCGTCCCGCCGTGTTTATACATACCGCGTTTTTGGACAACCGTCTTTTGCAGGAACTGCAAAAGCTTCATGTACTGTACTGTTTTGTAAAACCCATGGGACCGGAATACATCGTGCCGCGCATCCTGCAGCTGATGCGCGCCGCAGGCGGCAACCCGGAGCAGCTATTCCCCGTCCTTCCCGCAAAACGCGTCAATGACGAATTAAGCGAACAGATCACCCGGCAAATACGCGCGGTAGGCATACCCGCGCACTTAAGGGGATACCACTATTTAAGAAGCGCCATCCAATATTCTGTGGAAGCGAAGGACCCATCCTCCGTCGCAGTGACGAAGGATATTTACCCGCATATCTCCAGGCAATATAATACACGCCCCCCGTTGGTGGAGCGTGCGATACGAAACGCGATAGAGGTCGCCTGGACAAGGGGCAACGCTCAGATATTGAACCAGTACTTTGGTTATACCATAGACGATCTCAAAGGCAAACCCACCAACGCGGAATTTATCGCCATGATCGCAGACAGGGTGCGCATGGAGATTTCCGTCTGATGCGTTAGGATTTGCGGGTAAGCGTATAGGATACGAGTTCTTTCAAAAACGAAGCCCGCTCGCCCAGAGGTTTCAATGCCTCGTGGGCCGCCGCCGCCGCTTCTTCCGCTTTCACAACAGCGCCGTCAAGCCCGTACACAGCAGGGAACGTCAGTTTCCCTGTTTTTTCGTCTT